>NZ_PYVV01000005.1:0-319034 GCF_003056325.1 Halomonas sp. BN3-1
TCGACGCCTTCACCGCGGGCAAACGCCTGTATGCCTTCGCGGATCCCCGCACGTGCAGGTCGGGAGGCGTTGCCAAAGGCGGGCACCAGACCGATGGCGTCGATCACCAGCACCGCCCAGAGCCAGATGTTCTGGTAGTTCGGCGTGCCGTCTGCGTCGTTGCCATCGAGGTCAACCACGTCGCGGGCGACGTCGCCGATGGCCATGACGTTACCGACCACCGGCAGCATGTAGGCGGCCTGGACGACCACGTCGAGTACCGTGACGGATCCCTCCTCCACGTCCATCATGATCACGGCTTCCGGGGTCTCGCCTTCGCTGTAGGGCTCGGCGGTGATCACCCGGCGATGGTTGAGCTGTTCCTTCAGGGGGATAAGGCCGCCTCCGTGCTCATCGGCGGTGAATTCGGTCGGCACGGCCGGGCGCTGGCCGGTGTCCGCGATGGCCTCGGTGGGGAAGGGCCGATGGCCGGGGATCATGCCGTCATCCATCCTCAGTGCCCTCCGGTCACGTTTGGCTGGTCGCCAGATGCCGATGGCAGCTCATGAGATGGTGATGAAGGAACGAGGGTAGATGGCACGGTGGATCCTCCCTGAACGACGCTGTGGTCCGACTCTGGAGGATCCTACTGGCGAGGCGAGGCCGGGACAGCAGGCGGAAGGTGCTTTCAGAGGGGGCTTACATCAGAAACATCCATGTCGTCCAAGATGTGCCGCAAAATGTCGAGTTCAGGCGTTATCGACGAGGGGCGGGTAAGGCGCGTTCTGGAGCAAACGCGAAACGACCCAGGAGACACTTGTGCAAAGAGTCTTGCTGGTGAATGGGGAGGACCGGCGACGTCGGTGTACCCGGCTCAGCTCCGATCCTCGTTCGTCAGGGCGTATCGTCAAAAGCGAGGGGCGCCTGGGCGGCGTCGGCCACGTCGATACCGGTGGTCAGGCGGTGCTCCATGGGCACCTTGGCCATGCAGGTGAGGAAGAACTCGATGAAGGTTGTCTCCGCCACGCTGGCGCGGCCTTCGCGGTGCCACATCAGGTGCAGGTCGATGTCGGCCACGCCGTCGTAGGGCGGCAGCGGCCACAGTTCGCCGTCCGCCACCTGCCGGGCCACCAGGTGCTCCGGCAGGCAGCCGATGCCCCAGCCCGCCATGACCATGCGCTGGATCTCCTGCAGACGACTGGACTGCCCCACCACCGGGCCCTTGAGGCCGTGCTGGGCGCGGAACACCGCCAGCGGCGACAGCACCCCGTCGAGCTGCTCGCTGCCAAAGGACACGTAGGCCTCCTGCTTGAGTTCTTCCATGGGCAGGCTGTCGCGGCCGAACAGGCGGTGGCTGCGCCCGCAGTACAGCCGATAGCGCTGGCGCGCCAGCACCTGGCTGTCGAGGTTGTCCGGGCAGCTCTGTGCCAGGCAGATACCCAGCGCGCTCTGGCGCTGTGACAGGGCGTGCTGCACCTCCTGGCTCGACATGTCCTCGATCTCGAAGGTGATCTGCGAATAGCGACGATGGAAGGCCGCCAGCACGCTGTCGAGAAAGCGACACTGGATACCGGTGATAAAGGCCAGCGAGACGTGGCCGGCCACCTCCGGGTCCGATTCCCCCACCGAGGCCGCCAGGCGTGCCACATTGGCGTAGATATCCACCGCCTCGCGGTACACCAGCTGACCCGCCTGGGTCACCCGAAAGCGATGGCTGTCGCGCTCGATCAGCTTCTGGCCCAGCCGTTCTTCCAGCCGTTTCAGCGACAGGCTCACCGCCGGCTGAGACAGGTACAGGCGCACCGCCGCCTTGCTCACGCTCTCTTCCTGCACGATGACGATAAAGGTTCGCAGCAGGTTCCAGTCCAGGGTGTCGTGAATCGGCCGCATCACCGGCTCCTTTCATTTCTGTCAGCAAGAGGCGCTCGTGGGGACGATCTGTCCTCGCCGAAGGCGCCCTGATGTTGGCCTGTGTATGGTTGGCCAAGCTGTTGTCAGAGAATACACCGTCGGCCGTTGCCGGGCATGGGTTACCTCCTGCCAGCTCCGGCCTGGTCGAGGGTAACCGGCCAGGCGAGTCGATCCCTTCTTGCTGGAAAGAGTTGTTCTTCTGCTGGAAGGTGGCCGATAGGGTGTCGAAATTGTCGCCTGTGGCAATAACGACGATGGAGCTGGGCGGGCGTCTATACGAAAGAGAGTGTTTTGTATAGGTCGTTGTATTATATAGTTTATCAGGCGTTATTGGGGTTTTGTCTCATCATGCTTGGCGTAAAATACTTCGAGATAATAGCCCTTTAATACGAGATTTTTCACAAGATAGTGCTCTTTATTTTTATGGTTTTTATATTTTCATTTTGTTGTATAAATTCTGTAAATTCTACATATTAAAAATCGAAAAACTCGATCGGTGCCTTTCCATTGACCCCGGTGTGTCGGCCTGACTAGATTGAAGTGGTATCGAAGATCCTTCTGCCGGACGCATCCCGCCTCGGCCACGGATGATAACAACCATAAACGCGAGGAAGACCATGAATCGCTCCCTGTCCCGACTCTCCCGCTCCATCCTGACCGTGTCCGCGCTGTCGCTGTCTGCCCTGTCACTGTCGGCGCTGTCACCCGATGCCCAGGCCACCGATCTGCGCATGCTGTCGAGCTACGACCTGACCTCGGCCTACACCCGCGAAGTCGCCCAGCGCTACATCGACAAGGTCCAGGGCGCCAGCGACGGCGAGGTCTCCATCAGCCTCAATGGCCCCGACGTGGTGCCGCCGTTCGAACAGCTGCAGCCGGTCTCGGTGGGGGTGTTCGATCTGCTCTACACCCACGGCGCCTACCACACCAACACCACCGGTGTCGGCGCGGCCATGGACGGGGTCTTCGTCGATCCTGCCAAGACCCGCGAGTCCGGCCTGTGGGACTTCATCGACAGCCACTACAACGAGCTCGGCCTGAAGCTGCTGGCGATTCCGCCGCTCGGCTCCAGCGGTTTCCAGTACGTGCTCAAGGAGCCCATCGAAGGCTCGCCGGGCCTCGAGGGACGTCGTCTGCGCGGCAGCCCCACCTACACCAACGTGACCCAGGGCCTGGGTGGCACGCCGGTGCTGATGTCCAGCGGCGACGTCTACTCCTCACTGGATCGTAACGTCATCGACGGCGCTGCCTGGGGCCTCAACGGCGTCGAGGATCTTGGCTGGCACGAGGTGGCGGGCTACTTCTCCAAGCCCACCTTCGGCCAGACCTATACCTACCTGCTGATGAACCTCGACACCTTCAATGGCCTCGACGAGCAGCAGCAGTCGGTGCTGCTGGCCCAGGGCGAGGCGCTGGAAAGCGAGATCGCCGGGGTGCTCGACGAACTGGCGGTCGAGGAATGGGCGCGCCTGCGGGAGCTCGGCATGCACGAAACCGAGTTCGCCCCGGAAGACGCCGAGCGTCTCGACGAACTGGTGACCGAAGGCATCTGGCAGCTCGGCCTCGACAAGTCGCCGGAGGCGGTGGCCAAGATGCGCGAGATCGCCGAAAGCAACGACATGACCCCCTGATCGGATCGCTCCCATGCTGGCTACCATTGCCCGTTGGCACGATGGCCTCACGCGATTCGGCTTCTACCTCGGCGGTGCCACCCTGTGTGGCATCGTCGTGTGTTTCTGGATCGAAGTGGTGGCCCGCTACTTCTTCAACGCCCCGACCCTGTGGTCGAGCTCCATCGTCGCCTACTGTCTGTGCCTGTCGGCCAGCCTGGCCATGCCGGAACTCGCCCGGACCCGTGGGCACATCGCCATCAGCGTGCTGCAGGACAGCCTGCCCGCCGCCCGTCGACAGGGCTTCGAGCGCTTCACCTCGCTGCTGACCGCGGCGGTGTGTGCGCTGGCAGCCTGGATGCTGATCAGCGAGAGCCTTCGCCAGTTGGCCAGCGGCACCACCACCGCTATGGGGCTCGATATCCCCAAGGTGTGGGTGTCGAGCTTTATTGGCTACGGCTTTTCCAATACCGCGCTGCACTTTCTGCGGCGCGCGCTGCTGCCCGCCACCGTCGAGTGGCCCAGCGACAGTCCACGGCAGGAGGCGTAGACGATGGAGTGGTATGTCACCCTGGGCCTGGCCGTCGCCCTGCTGATGGGGCTGTTCGCCCTAGGCGTGCCGGTGTTTGTGGCCTTTCTGGCGATCAACGTGGCCGGCACCTTCTGGCTGATGGGCAGCGCCGGCTTCGGCCTGTTTGCCAACAGCGTCTATGACACCGTCACCTCGGAGACGCTGACCACCATCGCGCTGTTCGTGCTGATGGGCGAGCTGCTGTTCCGATCGGGCTCCATCGACGTCATCTTCGATTCCCTCGACACCTTGATGGGGCGCATCAAGGGCCGCCTGTACTTCTTCGTGGTGGCCCTGTCGACGCTGTTCGGCGCGCTGTCCGGCTCGGCCCTGGCGGTGACCGCCATGCTCAGCCGCTCGGCGCTACCGACGATGCAGCAGCGTGGCTACGACGACCGTCTGTCGATCGGCCTGATCCTCGGCGGCGCCGGCCTTGCACCGATCATCCCGCCGAGCCTTCTGGTGATCATCATCGGCTCCATGGTCGACGTTTCCATCGCTCGCCTTTTGATCGCCGGCATCATTCCGGGCATGCTGCTGGCCGGGTTGTTCGTGACCTACGTGGTGGTGCGCATGATGCTGGACCCGTCGCGGGCACCGGCGGTGGACGACTCGGGCGGCGGCAACTGGCGCCAGCGCGGTCGAGCGCTGGCCAACATGGCGCCGTTCTCGATCATCATCTTCTCGGTGCTGGGGCTGATGATGCTGGGGGTGGCGACGCCGTCTGAGTCCGCCGCCACCGGTGTGCTCGGGGCCATTCTGGTGGCCTTCTACTACCGCAAGTTCAGCCTCAAGATGGCCGGACAGGCGCTGCTGTCGTCGCTGTCGATCAGCGCCATGATCATCACCATCCTGGCCTGCTCCAAGCTGTTCAGTCAGCTTCTGTCCTTTACCGGGGCCACCTCCGGGCTGGTGGCCGCCGCCACCGCCATGGACCTGGACACCGGCCTGATGCTGCTGCTGTTGATGCTGATCCCGCTTATCGCCTGCATGTTCATCGACCAGATCGCCTTCATGATGGTGGTCATCCCGATCTACGCCCCGCTGGTCAAGGCCTACGGGTTCGACCCGGTGTGGTTCTGGACGCTGTTTCTGATCAACCTGGCGGTGGGCAGTCTGACCCCGCCGTTCGGCTACAACCTGTTCGCGGTCAAGGGCGGGGCACCCTCGGTGTCGATGCCGACCATCTACGCCGCCGCCTGGCCGATCGTGCTGTGCTTCCTGTTCGGCATGCTGATGCTGTACTGGGTGCCGGGACTGATCACCTGGCTGCCGAGCCTGATATAAGGAAAAACGCTGTGTACACCATCGCCGACCTGCCCGCCCCGCTGGACCCCGCCCGCCATCAGCGCCTGCTCGAGTGCGAGACCGCCACCATCGGCCACTTCCGCGAAGAGGGCTTTATCGACCCCGAGATCCGCTGCCAGCTCGACGCGGTGCGGGTAGCCGGGGTCGCCGTGACCCTGTCGCTGCCGCCGGGAGACGGCACCCTGCTCAACCACGCCATGCGCCTTCTGCGTCCCGGCGATGTGCTGGTGATCGATCGCCAGGGCGATCGTCGTCACGCCTGCTGGGGCGGGGTGCTGACCGAGGTCGGCTCGCACCTGGGACTGGCCGGGGTGATCATCGACGGCACCGCCACCGACCTTGCGACCCTGCGCGCAAAGCGCTTCCCGGTGTGGAGCCGCGGCGTCTCGTCGCTGACCACCAAGCTCGACGACCAGGGCGGCGCCATGAACCTGCCGGTCAGCGTCGGTGGGGTGGTGGTGTCCGCCGGCGACGTGGTGCTGGCCGACGAGAACGGCGTGGTGGTGCTGCCACCGTCGGAGGTCGACGCGGTGATCGACCACACCCTGGAACTGCAGCGCCAGGAAGAACGCATCCTCGAGCGACTGGCCCAGGGGGAGTGCCTTCCGGACATCAGCGGAGCAAGTTCAATGGTGGAACGTCGACTGACGCCGTCGAACTGACATTGGTCTCTCCTGCACGACCAACAGGCCAAAAAAAACTGCCCCGAAGGGGGCGGCATGTGTCCTGTGTCGGGGATGCGCTGAAGTGATGTCGACCGTCGTCAAGCAGGGTGCCGTGACACACCATCGTGATGCTACGGCGTACTGGTGGACGGCGATCAATAACCAAAAAAAACCGCCCCGAAGGGCGGCAGGCTAGTCACGACCTTCCTGGTCGTGGACACCGCGGCCAGGGAAGCCAGACGGTGTCTTCAGGGAACACGGCTTTGTCGTGGTCGGGGGCTCGACCTTACTGACGAATCAAGTAGTCGAAGGCGCCGAGGGCGGCGGTGGCACCTGCCCCCACGGCGATGACGATCTGCTTGTAGGGCACGGTGGTGACGTCGCCGGCGGCGAAGATACCGGGGACCGAGGTCATGCCGTGGGCGTCGGTGATGATCTCGCCGCGTTCGGACAGCTCGATCGGCGAGTCCTTGAGCCATTCGGTGTTGGGCACCAGGCCGATCTGCACGAACACACCTTCCAGCTCGACCTGCTTGAGCTCGCCGCTGGCGCGCTCTTCATAGCTCAGGCCGGTGACGCGGTTGCCGTCGCCGTTGATCTCGGTGGTGCGGGCGCCGGAGATGATCTCGACGTTGGGCAGACTGCGCAGCTTCTTCTGCAGCACGGCGTCGGCACGCAGCTCGTCCATGAACTCGAACAGGGTCACGTGGGCGACGATGCCGGCCAGGTCGATGGCCGCCTCGACGCCGGAGTTGCCGCCGCCGATGACCGCGACGCGCTTGCCCTTGAACAGCGGGCCGTCGCAGTGCGGGCAGTAGGCCACGCCGCGGTTGCGGTATTCGGCCTCGCCGGGCACGTTCATCTCGCGCCAGCGGGCTCCGGTGGCCAGGATCAGCGTCTTGGCGCGCAGGCTGGCGCCGGAGGCGAAGCGCACCTCGTGCTCGCCGCCCGGCTCGCTTGACGGCACCAGAGCTTCTGCACGCTGCAGGTTCATGATGTCGACGTCGTACTGCTTGACGTGCTCTTCAAGCGCGGTGGCAAGCTTGGGCCCTTCGGTCTCCTGCACCGAGATGAAGTTCTCGATGGCCATGGTGTCGAGCACCTGGCCGCCGAAGCGCTCGGCGGCGACGCCGGTGCGGATACCCTTGCGCGCGGCATAGATGGAAGCGGCTGCGCCGGCGGGGCCGCCGCCGATGGTCAGCACCTCGAAGGACTCCTTGGCGCTGATCTTCTCGGCTTCACGCTTTTCGGCGCCGGTGTCGACCTTGGCCAGGATCTGCTCGAGGGTCATGCGGCCCTGGTCGAAGGGTTCGCCGTTGAGGTAGACACTCGGCACCGACATGATCTCGCGGGCCTCGACCTCGTCCTGGAACAGGGCGCCGTCGATGGCGTCGTGGGAGATCCGCGGATTGAGGATGGCCATCAGGTTCAGCGCCTGGACCACGTCCGGGCAGTTCTGGCAGGACAGCGAGAAGTAGGTCTCGAAGTGCATGTCCGCGTCCAGCGCCTGGATCTGTTCGATCACCTCGTCGCTGGCCTTGGGCGGATGCCCGCCGACCTGCAGAAGTGCCAGCACCAGCGAGGTGAACTCGTGGCCCATGGGGATGCCGGCGAACACCACCCCGGTGGGGGCGCCATCACGATAAAGGGCGAACGACGGTGTGCGTGCGTCCGTGCCTTCGGTGGACAGGCTGATGTGGTCGCTGAGCGCGGCGATGTCGCTGAGCAGACCGTGGAGTTCCCTGGACTTGTCGCCGTCATCGAGGGTGGCGACAAGCTCGAAGGGGCGAGTGACACGTTCGAGATAGGCTTTCAGCTGTTGCTTGAGAGAGTCGTCCAACATGACAGCGGCAATCCTGATAAAAATCGGAAAATGGTGGTCTGCGGCTGGGGGCGTAGTGCCGGTATCGGCGACTGGCCGATCATTGGGCCGCAGAATCCCCACCGGGCCCCTCAATCACTGAAGAGGGCCCGATCTCGCATAAGCGACTGGTAGGACGACCGAGACGAACGACCCGGTGGGGAAAAGGGTGTCACCTCAGGGGTGACGGGCGCCTCTGGCGAGGCGCCGTGACTGCGACAAGGGAAATTTAGGCTGAGTCAGCCAGCCTTGGCGCAGTCACATCTTGCTCAAGACACTTTCGGTCAAGTGTCAGATCTGGCGGACAAGTGTCAGATCTTGCGGACAAGGCTTAGATCTTGCCGACGAGGTCCAGTGACGGCGCCAGGGTCTCTTCGCCTTCCTTCCACTTGGCCGGGCACACCTCGTTGGGGTGGGCGGCGACGTACTGGGCAGCCTTGACCTTGCGCAGCAGCTCTTCGGCGTTGCGGCCGATGTTGCCGGCGTTGATCTCGACGATCTGGATCTTGCCCTCGGGGTCGATGACGAAGGTGCCACGCTCGGCCAGGCCGTCTTCCTCGATCAGCACCTCGAAGTTACGCGAGATGGTCAGGGTCGGGTCGGCGATCATCGGGAACTGCAGCTTGCCGATGGTCTCGGAGCTGTCGTGCCAGGCCTTGTGGGTGAAGTGGGTGTCGGTGGAGACGCTGTAGATCTCGACGCCCAGCTTCTTGAACTCTTCGTAGTTGTCCGCCAGGTCACCAAGCTCGGTCGGGCAGACGAAGGTGAAGTCGGCCGGGTAGAAGAAGACGATGCTCCACTGGCCTTTCATGTCGTCGCTAGAGACGTCGACGAACTCGCCGTTGTGGTAAGCGGTGGCCTTGAACGGCTTGACTTCGGTGTTGATCAGGGACATTCCCGTCTCCTTTGAGCGATGGGTGTGTTGTCTGAAGACAGGGCTCACCTTACGCAGAAACGAGCAATTGGATAAATTGAATGGTCCGATAATCCTGATAAGAGATGGCTATGGGGTGGCTGTTCCCTCTAGTCGGCCGCTCTTTCTAACCTGCCGTTTTGCCGGTGGTTTTCTTCTTTCGCTTTCTTCTTTCGCTTTCTTCGCTGAGTTGTCGGAGCGGCTCAGTGCTCGCTTAATCGCGCGCGCAGTCGGCTCACCGCCTGGCTATGGATCTGGCACACCCGGGACTCGCTGACTCCCAGCACGGCGCCGATCTCCTTGAGGTTGAGCTCCTCCTGGTAGTAGAGCGCCATCAGCAGTTTTTCCCGCTCGGGCAGCTCGGCGATGGCGGCGACCAGCGCCTCGCGGCGTTCGCCGTCGAGCAGTTCGGCCAGCGGCGCCATGCCGATCTGGTCGCTGAAGCGATGCTCGTTGCCTTCGGCGAGCAATTCCTCGAAGGGCATCAGCTGGCCATTGTTGACGTCGCTCAACAGGCGTCGGTAGCTGACCAGGTCCATGTCCAGCGCCTCGGCGATCTCGTGTTCCTCCGGGGGGCGGCCGAGGCGCTGCTGCAGCTCGCGGGTGGCCTCGTCCAGTGCCCGGGCCTGGCGGCGTACGCTGCGCGGTAGCCAGTCGCGGCTGCGCAGTTCGTCGAGCATGGCGCCGCGCACCCGCTGGCTGGCGAAGGTCGTGAACTGGGCGCCCTGGCTTGCATCGAAGCGCCCCAGCGCCTCCAGCAGGCCGACGATGCCGGCCTGGATCAGGTCGTCCAGGTCGACCCCGGCGGGCAGCTTGACCTGCAGCGCCAGGGCCTGGCGACGCACCATGGGGAGGTAGGCTTCGAGCTGGGACTGATGCTCCATTCTGCCTTGTGCGGTGTACATGGCACTTTCCTCTGGGACAGCCTCAACGGTGGTTGACGATCACGCTCATGCCGTCGACAACGAGCGGCGACTCACCATCCAGGAGACGAAAACGAAAGACGAAGTGGCCGGCGGCGTCGAGGCCGGCGAAGTGTTCGGTGCTGCCGTGGGCGGCCTTCAGGCGCAGGCAGCGCTGTCCATGGCACAGGCGACCCTGCAGGCGGGCGCCAGGCGCTGTGCGATAGCGCCACACCACCCGCTCGATCACGCCCTCGACGCTGGCGGAGGGCGGCGTCAGCGGTCGCGACGACTGGTCGAGCTGGCTCGAGGCGACGGTCATGCGCGGGGCGTTGGCGGTCCAGGCACCGGGGAAGCCCTGGGCGCCGCTGGCGATCAGCCACAGCGCCAGCAGGGAGAGTGCCGCCAGGCGTCTCGGCGCACACTGGGTTCTCCGGGCAAGGATCAAGGCTGGGAGCATGGTCACATCCCCCCGACCTGATGGGTGACGCGCAGCATGCGGTCGTCGGGGATCTCGGCCTGGGACATCACCACCAGGTGGCGCAGACGGCGGCGCAGGAAGCGTGCCAGTACCGGGCGCAGGCTCGGGGTGACCACCAGCACCGGCGGCTCGCCGGTGGCCTCGTGGCGGCCCAGCGCCGCCTCGGTCTGGTCCATCAGGGTCTGGGCCAGGCCCGGCTCCAGGGCGCCGTTGCCGTTCATGGCCTGGTGCAGCACCTGTTCGAGCTGGGGCTCGAGGCCGATGACGTTGAGCGATTCCTGGCCGGCGAACCACTGCTGGGTGATGGCGCGGCCGAGCGCGATGCGCACCAGCGCGGTCAGCTCGCTGGGGTCCTGCTGATGGGGCGCGTGCTCGGCCAGGGTATCGAGGATGGTGCGCAGATCGCGGATCGACACGTCCTCGTCCAGCAACTGCTGCAGCACCCGGGTGAAGGCGGTCAGCGACAGCGCCTTGGGCACCACCTCCTCGACCAGCGACTTCTGCTCTGCGCTGAGCTTGTCGAGCAGCTTCTGGACCTCCTGGCGCCCCAGCATCTCGGAGGCGTGGCGGTGCAGCAGGTGGTTCAGGTGGGTGGCGACCACGGTGCTGGCGTCGACCACGGTGTAGCCGTAGACCTGGGCGCGTTCGCGCTGGCTGGCGTCGATCCATACCGCCGGCAGGCCGAAGGCCGGGTCCTGGGTCGGGGTGCCGTCCAGCTCGCCGGACACCTGGCCGGGATCGATGGCCAGCCAGCGCCCGGGCCAGGCCTCGGCGCGGCCGATCTCGGCGCCCTTCAGGGTGACCCGGTAGGTGGAGGCGTCCAGCTCCAGGTTGTCGCGGATATGCACCACCGGTGGCAGGAAGCCGACCTCCTGGGCGAACTTCTTGCGCACGCTCTTGATCCGACCAAGCAGCTCGCCCTGCTGGCGTGCGTCGACCAGCGGAATCAGCCGGTGGCCGACCTCCAGGCCCAGGGTATCGACCAGCTGGACGTCGTCCCAGCTCGCCTCCGGGGCTTCCGGGGGTGGCGCCGGGGCGGCGCTTTCCTGCTCTTCGACCAGGCGCTTCTCGGACTGGCGGGTCAGCCACCAGGCCAGGGTCCCCAGCAGCACGGTAAACAGCAGGAACACCAGATTGGGCATGCCCGGCACCAGGCCCAGCAGGCCCATCACCCCGGCCGCCAGGATCAGCACCTTGGGATTGACGAACAGCTGGCTGATCATCTGCTGGCCGACGTCCTGATCGGTGTTGACCCGGGACACCGTGACGCCGGCGGCGGTGGAGATCACCAGCGCCGGGATCTGGGCCACCAGTCCGTCGCCGATGGTCAGCAGGATGTAGGTGCGGGCGGCGTCGGAGAAGGCCATGTCGTACTGCATCAGGCCGATCATCAGCCCGCCCAGCACGTTGACCACCATGATGATCAGGCCGGCCATGGCGTCGCCACGAACGAACTTGCTGGCGCCGTCCATGGAACCGTAGAAGTCGGCCTCCTGGGCCACCTCGGCGCGCCGTCGCTTGGCGTCTTCCTCGCCGATAAGACCGGCGTTGAGGTCGGCGTCGATGGCCATCTGCTTGCCCGGCATGGCGTCGAGCATGAAGCGTGCGCCCACTTCGGCGATACGCCCGGCGCCCTTGGTGATGACCATGAAGTTGATGATCACCAGGATCAAGAACACCACCAGACCCACCGCGAAGTTGCCGCCGACCAGAAACTGGCCGAAGGCCTCGATGACCTTGCCGGCGGCGTCGCCGCCTTCGTGGCCATTCATCAGCACCACCCGGGTGGAGGCCACGTTGAGCGATAGCCGCAGAAGGGTGGTGAACAGCAGCACCGCAGGGAAGGCGGCGAAGTCCAGCGGCTTTTCGGTGAACATGCTGACCAGCAGCACCATCACCGCCAGGGCGATGTTGAAGGTAAACAGCACATCCAGGGCGAAGGGCGGCAGCGGCAGGATCATCATCGCCAGGATCATGATGATCAACAGCGGGCCGGCCAGCACCTTCATCGGGATCTCGGCCATCCAGTCGCGGCGGGTCAGGTACTGGGACAACGGCTTCATCCGTGGTCTCCCCCTGAGCCAGGATAGCGGCAAGCGCCGAGGCCTGAGTTGGCGATGGCGCTGTGGTCAGGCGCTGGGGTCATGGTTGTCTCTCGTCTGCTGTCACATTGCGCTCTGGCGTGGAGGCGGCCACGGCCAGTTCGGCGGGCACCTGGATGGATTCTGGGGCGGGCGGCGGTGTCTCGCCTTCGCTGGCGGCGCGTTTGATGCCGAAGGCCCAGGCCAGCACCTCGGCCACCGCGGTGTAGAGCTCCATGGGAATCTCGCGATCCAGGTCCACGTGGCGGTACAGGGTGCGCGCCAGGGGCGGCGCCTCGAGCAGTGGCACGCCGGCCTCACCGGCCAGCTCGCGGATGCGCGCGGCCACCGCGTCGGCGCCCTTGGCGACGACCCGTGGTGCGCCCATGCTGCCTTCGCGGTAGCTCAGCGCCACCGCGTAGTGGGTGGGGTTGGTGACCACCACGTCGGCGTCGGGCACCTGGCTCATCATGCGGCCTCGGGCCATGGCCTGCTGCTGCTGGCGGATGCGGCCCTTGACCTGGGGGTCGCCCTCGGACTCCTTGTGCTCCTGCTTGATCTCTTCCTTGCTCATGCGCAGCTTCTTGGCGTGGCTCCATAGCTGGTAGGGCACGTCGATCAGGATCACCACCACCAGGGTCAGCACCATCAGCGCGCTGGCCTCGGCGGCCAGCTTCATCGATGCCGCCAGCGCCGCGGCGATGGGCAATTCCATCAGGCTCAGCGCCTCGCCCCGATGCAGGTAGACGAAGCCCAGGCCGACCCCGCCCACCAGCACCGACTTGGCGATGGCCTTGCCCAGCTCCGCCAGGGCGTGGGTGGAGAACATGCGCTTGAGGCCCTTGATCGGGTTCAGCTTCGACGCCTGGGGCTTGAGTGCCTTGGCCGATACCAGCCAGCCGCCGAGCAGCGCCGGCGCCACCAGCGCGATCAGGGTCAGCAGCAGAAACAGCGGAATCAGGCTAAGCAGGGTGCGACTGCCCAGGTCCAGCGCCTGGGACAGCATCGGCATGGTCTCCATGGCCTCGCGGCGCTCGAACAGGAAGGCCTGCTCCATCACGCTGCCCAGCTGGCCGTAGAGCATGGCACCCATTGACCACAGCCCGACCACGCCGCCGAGCAGCAGCATGAAGGTGGCGAGTTCCCGCGAACGCGCTACCTGGCCTTCCTCGCGCGCCTTCTCAAGGCGTCGCGGGGTGGCCTCTTCGGTCTTTTCCTGATCGCTGGAGCTGTCGGCCATGGGGGATCAACGGGCACAAGTTCTGGTATGGCCCATTGTCCCTTGGGCAGGCCAGTTCAAAGGCCCGAAAAGGTGACGAGAAAGAGGGCTTACCCCCTGATGGGGGAAGCCCTGTCTGATCCCGGGAAGGGATGGTAGGCGCGCGGCCCTCTGCGAGGCGGCTAGAAACCCAGTTCGTCGAGCAGGTCGTCGACCTGATCCTGGCTCGCCACCACGTCGCTGCTCTCAGGCTTGACCTGGGGGCCGTTGAGCAACGAATCCTCGTTGCGCCGGCGCAGGCTGTCACGGGCTTCGCTCTCGGGCACGCTGTCGATCAGCACCTGCACCAGCTGGTCCTCGATCTCGCGGATGACGTCCATCATGCGCTTGATCACCTGGCCGGTCAGGTCCTGGAAGTCCTGGGCCATCAGGATCTCCAGCAACTCCTTCTGGGTGGCCTGGGTGTTCTCCGGCACCATCGTCAGGTAGGCACGGGTGTCGCTGACCAGGTCGCGGGCCTCGTCGAGCTCCTTGGGGGCGTCGAACCACTGCTGCCAGCGATCGTCCAGCGCCTTGGCGTGTTCGCTCAGACTATCCTGCAGCGGCTGGGCGCGGTCGATGGCGTTGAGCGAGCGTTCTGCCGCCTGTTCGGTCATGGTGGCAACGTAGCTAAGGCGGTCACGGGCGTCGGGGATGGCCTCTGCGGCCTTTTCGATCTCCTTGTCCAGGCCCAGCTCGCGCATGCTTTCACGCAGCATGCGGGTCAGTTGGCCGATGCGCTGGACCAGGTCGTCGCCCTGGACGTTGGGCCCGGGGGCGGCGCTGGCGATCTGCTGTTGTGTCATCGTTGTCTCCTCGTGGCGCCAGGGCGTCACATACCGAGCTTTTCGAAGATCTTGTTGAGTTTTTCTTCGAGGGTGGCGGCGGTGAACGGCTTGACCACGTAACCGTTGGCGCCGGCTTGCGCCGCGGCGATGATGTTTTCCTTCTTGGCCTCGGCGGTCACCATCAGGACCGGCAGTGACTTCAGGGCATCGTCGCCACGGATGGCCTTGAGCATCTCCAGGCCGTCCAGGTTGGGCATGTTCCAGTCGGAGACCACGAAGTCGAAACCGCCTTCACGCAGTTTTGCCAGGCCGTCCTGGCCGTCCTCGGCCTCTTCCACATTGGTGAAGCCCAGCTCCTTGAGCAGGCTGCGCACGATGCGGCGCATGGTGGGAAAGTCGTCCACCACCAGGATGCGCATGTTCTTGTCGGCCATTGATACGGGTCCTCGTCGTCGTTATCGCTTGGGGTGGAGGCCTAGAAGGCCTCCCATTCGGTTTCGTCGTGTCGCTGGCTCGCGCGGGCCTCGGGCTCGCGGCGACCATCGCTGCTGTCTGTGCTGCGGCCATCGTCATCGAGGTCGTCAGGGACGCTGCCGGTGCTCGCGGTCAGCGACTGCCCCGGCGCGCTTGCCAGCGCCACGGGGCTATCTGTCTCGAGCCCTGCTGGCAGGCGGAACACCTCCACCTCGGCGGCCAGCTGGCGCGCCTGCAGTGCCAGGTCTTCGGCGGCGCGTGACACCTGCTGCACCAGCGAGGCGTTCTGCTGGGTGGTCTGGTCCATCTGTACTACCGCCTGGCCGATCTGTCCGATGCCGTCGCTCTGCTCGCGGGAGGCCACGGCGATCTCGTCGACGATGTCGAGCACCCGGCGCACCGAGCTGACCACCTCTGCCATGGTCTCGCCGGCCTGGCGGGCGAGTCGGGTACCACCGTCGACGCGGCTGGTGGAGGTCTCGATCAACGACTTGATGCGACCGGCGGCCTCGGCGCTGCGACTGGCCAGGCTGCGGACCTCGCCGGCGACCACCGCGAAGCCGCGGCCCTGTTCGCCGGCCCGTGCCGCCTCCACCGAGGCGTTGAGCGCCAGGATGTTGGTCTGAAAGGCGATGGCGTCGATCATCCCGGTGATCTCGCTGATCTGGCGCGAGTCCTGGCTGATGGTTTCCATGGTCTCCACCACCTGGCTGACCACCTGGCCGCCCTGCTCGGCGGTGGTTGAAGCCTGGCTTGCCAAATGGCGTGCCTGGCCGGCGTTGTCGGCGTTCTGGGACACCGTGGTGGTGAGCTGCTCCATGCTGGCGGCGGTCTGTTCGATGGAGGCCGCCTGCTGTTCGGTGCGGGTCGCCAGATCGACATTGCCCGAGGCGATCTCGTGGCTGCCGCTGGCCATGCGGGTGCCGCCCCGGCGAACCTCGCTGACGGTCTGGCCAAGCTTGTGCTGCATTTCCTGCATGGCGCGAAATAGCTGGCTGATCTCGTTGTCGCCCCGCACCTGGATCGGTCGCGACAGGTCGGCGTGGGCGATGGCGTCCAGGCTCTCCACCGCCCGTGCCAGCGGCTTGATCACCAGGCTTTTCAACAGCAGGTAGGCGCCGGCGATGGCCAGCAGGATCATCGCCAGGGCCGCCAGCTCCAGCCCGCGGTCAAGGCGTGACTGACGTTCGAAGTCGCTGACGATGGTGTTGCCGCGGGCGTCGGCGTAGCTGCTGAACGCATCGAGTGCCTGGTTGAGCTCGGCAAGTTCGGGGGCAAGCGCCAGGCTACCGGCCTCGAAGCCTTCGCTGTCGCCATCGCGCAGTGCCTCGATCAGCTTGACGGCGCCGTCCATGACCACCGGGTAGCGGTCCTCGATGCGCCCGCCGACGGCCTCGCCCTGGGGGGTGCGGGGGACGGCGGCGAAACGGTCGAAGTGGGACTCGGCACTGACGATCAGCTCCTGGGCCTTGTCCAGTCGATCCAGTTGCTGGCTGGTGGCGGCGACCTCGATCTCCAGCAGTGCCTCGTTGAGCAGGGCGTCACCGCGATTGACCGCGTTGAGCTGCTCGACGTTGATGCGGTTGAGCAGCGACAGGGTGTCGGCAGCCTTGTGACTGCTCAGCATGCCGATCCCCAGGCCGATGACCGAGGCGACCAGCAGGCTGGCCAGCATCACGATCATCAGGGTGTGCAGGCGAATATTGCGTAGTAGTGACACGGTGAACTCCTTGAGCGAATACGCCCTTCCCTGGGCGACCATCAGACGCGCTGGGCACGGCCAGCGGCGGCGACCAGCGCGAGAATCCTCGGCGCCACTTCAGGCAAGGCGACGGTTTCGTCCGCCCCTCCCAGGGCGATGGCTTCCCGCGGCATGCCGAACACCACGCAGCTGGCTTCGTCCTGGGCCAGGGTGGAAGCGCCGGCCTGGCGCATCTTCACAAGGCCGGCGGCGCCGTCCTTGCCCATGCCGGTGAGCAGTACGCCCACCGCGTTGGCGCCCGCCAGGCGTGCCACCGAGTCGAACATCACGTCCACCGAGGGGCGGTGGCGATTGACCGGCGGCCCGTCGTGCAGTCGGGCGATGTAGTTGGCGCCACTGCGGGCCAGCTCCAGGTGCATGTCACCCGGGGCGATGTAGGCGTGGCCGGGCAGCAGGCGCTCACCGTCGCTGGCCTCCTTGACCGAGATCTGGCACAGCCGGTCCAGGCGCTCGGCGAAGGAGCGGGTAAAGCCGCCGGGCATATGCTGGGTGATGATGATGGCGGGGCTCGCCGCCGGCAGCGGCTCGAGCACCTGGCGGATGGCCTCGGTACCGCCGGTGGAGGCGCCGATGGCGACCAGCTTCTCGCTGCCGATGATGGGTGCCGACAGGCGCCTGGGCGGCTCCTGGTTCGGGCGCGTCTGGCGGGGGCGCGAGCGTGCCGCGGCGCGGATCTTGGCGGCGATGTCATTGGCGTAGTCGAGCATGCCGTCGCGGATGCCCAGGGTCGGCTTGGCGACAAAGTCCACCGCACCCAGCTCCAGTGCGCGCAGGGTGATGTCGGAGCCGGCCTGGGTCAGCGACGACACCATCAGTACCGGCATCGGGCGCAGCCGCATCAACCGCTCGAGAAAGTCGAGGCCATCCATGCGCGGCATTTCCACGTCCAGGGTCAGCACGTCCGGGTTGTGGCGCTTGATCAGATCCCGCGCCACCAGCGGATCGGGCGCCACCGCCACGACCTCCATGTCCGCCTGGGACTGGATGATTTCCTTCAACAGGTTGCGAATCAGGGCCGAGTCATCGACGCACAACACCTTGATCTTGGGGGCGCTCAAGCAGCTCTCCTAGGGGGATGGGCCAGTATCTGTGTTATCGGCTGCCGGGGAGGGATCTTTAGGCGTCGTTCAGCGTCCGGCCAGTCGATAGACGGTCTGGCCACGCAGACGGAAGGCGTCGCTGATCTGGGAGAAGTTCTCCGAATGGCCGGCGAACAGCAGGCCGTCGGGCTTGAGCAGCGGTGCGAAGCGTTCGAGGATCCGCGTCTGGGTCGGCTTGTCGAAGTAGATCATCACGTTTCGACAGAAGATCGCGTCAAACTTGCCTTCCATGCCCCAGCTCGGGGCGAGCAGGTTGAGCGACTGGAACGCAACACGTTGGCTGACGTCGGGATGAATCCGCGCCATGCCCTCGTGGCGGCCCTTGCCACGCAGGAAGTGGCGCCGCTTGAGGCCCTCATCCAGCCGCGAGAGCTGCTCGATGCTGTAGACCCCGGCGCGGGCCCGGGCCAGGGCGTCGGTATCGATATCGGTGGCGATGATCTCGAACTTGCTGGTATTGCCGCTGAAGACATCGCTCAACGTCATGGCGATGGAGTAGGGCTCCTCGCCGGTGGAGGCGGCGGCACACCACACTCGGTAACCGCCGGTACGACCACTGGCGTGCTCGGCCAGCAGCGGAAAATGGTGGGCCTCACGGAAGAAGGCCGTCAGATTGGTGGTCAAGGCATTGGTGAACGCCTCCCATTCCCTGGCATCCGGACGTCGTTCGAGTCTTTCCAGATAGTCGCTGAAGCGGGTCAGACCATGATGGCGCAGGCGCTTGGCCAGACGGCTGTAGACCATCTCGCGCTTGTGCTCGGCCAGCACGATGCCGGCCCGCTCATGGATCAGCTGACGAATGCGGCTGAAGTCGCGCTCGGTCAGCAGCAGGTCACGCTCGAGCGAGGGGATCCCCTCGCTCGTGCTCCAGCTGCCTGGTGGTGCCAGGGGCTCGTTCAAAAGGCTTCCCACTCCTCATGGTGTGTCTGGGCGGCGGGCGCCGGCTCGCGTCGCGGCGCACTGTCGTCGGTGCGTGGTTCCTGACGCTCGCGCTTCTCGCTCACCGTTTCCTGGGCCGAGCCCTTCAGGCGGAAGGCGCGAATGGCGAAGGCCAGTGCCTCGCTGTGGGCACGCAGCTGGTAGGCGGCGGCGGCGGAGGTCTGGACACGGGCGGCATTCTGCTGTGTCACCTGGTCCATCTCGGTCACCGCCTGGTTGATCTGGACGATGCCGTTGCTCTGCTCGTTGGAGGCGGCGGTAATTTCCGCCATGATGTCATTGACCCGGGTGGTGGCTTCCATGACCTCGGTCATGGATGCCTCGGCCTGGCGCACCAGTTCGGCCCCGCCGTCGACCCGCTGGTTGGCGTCGTCGATCAGCCCACGGATCTCGCTGGCGGCGTCGGCGCTGCGGCCGGCCAGCTTGCGTACCTCGCCGGCCACCACCGCAAAGCCACGACCCTGCTCGCCGGCCCGGGCGGCTTCCACCGAGGCATTCAGCGCCAGGATATTGGTCTGGAAGGCGATGGCATCGATGGTGGAGATGATCTCCGCCATCTTGCGCGAGCCCTCAGTGATCTCGCCCATATTGCCCACCAGGCGCTGCATCAGCTCGCTGGTGGCCTGGGTGCGCTCGGCGTTGTCCGAGGCCAAGCCGCTGGCCTGACGCGCGTTGTCGCTGTTGTGGGCGACGGTGGTGGTCATCTCTTCCATGCTGGCGGCGGTCTGCTGCAGCGACGACGCCTGCTGCTCGGTACGCGCCGACAGGTCCTCGTTGCCCCTGGCGATGTCGGCCACCGCCGGGGTGACCTGGCCGATGGCCCTGTTGACGTCGCCGATGATGCTGCCGAGGCTCTTGCGCATTACGTCGAGGCCGGCGATCACGCGGCCCATCTCGTCGCGCCGGGCGCTGGGCACTTCGGCGCCCAGGTTGCCCGAGGCGATCTGCAGGCTGAAACGCTCCACTTCGCGCAGCGGCTTGAGCATGGCACGCAGGGTCAGGCCACCGATCAGCACCAGCAGCAAAAGGCCTGCACCGAGCACCCCGGCCAGTACCATCAGCATGGTCTGCTGCATCCGGCTGGCTTTTGCCGCCAGAGCGTTGGCGGCGGCCTGCTTGTCCTGGATCAAGGTGGTGACCCGATCGGACAGCGCCTTGCCCTCGGCCTCTACCACGCCGATGTGGTTGGGCAGGGCGACGAACACCTCATAGCTGTCTTCACCCGTGAGGATCTCGATCGACTTGCCCAGGGAGTTCTCCAGGTACTCATTGAGCTGGCGCTCGAAGATGTCGGCCAGGGCGGTCTGGTTGACCTCGCGCTCGCGATAGCGCTCCCACAGTCCGCCGAGGCTCTGCTGGATCACCGAAAGCTCGGCGGCGTGCTCATCACGCTTGTCCATCAGCGCCATGCGCTCCTTGCCCACCAGCGACGAATACCCCTGGGTGATCAGCTGGTCCATGCGCTGCAGGCTGGCCACGTCCTGCAGGCCGTCCTGGTGGATGGACGCCAGATAGCCCTCCGACTGACGCTCGGCGTAGAGCCCGATCGCACCGCTGGCCGCCAGCAGCACCGCCGCCACCCCGATCAGCCCGATCAGACGCGCCTTCATGCTCTTGAGGTTCAGCCGTCCCAGGGCGCCGAAAAGCCCGCGCCGGCGCAGCTGGCCCTGGCGCAGGGCGTAGCGGGGGCGGCGCTTGCCGGCGCGGTACTCGGCGTAGGCGCGCTCGGCCAGGGCGATCTCGTCACTCGATGCCTTGACCCGCACAGAGGCATAGCCGACCACCTCGCCGCCCTCTTCCAGCGGCGAGACGCTGGCCCTGACCCAGTAGTAGTCGCCGTTCTTGCGGCGGTTCTTGACCAGTCCCTGCCAGGTTCTGCCGGCCTGAAGGCACTTCCACAGGTCGGCGAAGGCGGCCGGCGGCATCTCGGGGTGGCGCACCACGTTATGGTGTTCGCCGATCAGTTCGTCGCGGGCAAAGCCGCTGACCTCGACGAAGGCCGGGTTGGCGTAGGTGATCCGGCCCTGGAGGTCGGTGCGGGAGATCAGGAAATGATCGTCGTCGAGCACGAATTCCCGCTGGGTGGTCGGTTGATTGTTTCGCATCTTGCCCCCTGCATGGTCGTTTTCTTGTGTGGTTGTCGCGGGCGCTGCCCGGGGTCGTTAGGGGCGACCCCGGGCAGCCCGGAGTGAGGTCGTCAGAACGACTCCCACTCGTCGTCGCTGCTGCTGTCGTGCTGGCTGGTGCTGGTGCTGGTGTTGCTGTTGCTGTTGGTCTGGCCGGCTCCGGGTCTTTGCCCGGCGTGGCGGCTGGCCTCGGCGTCGCGCTGGTTCGATCGCAGTGCCGGCATCCAGCGGGCCAGTTCGTCCTGGCTGTTGTCGGCATCGGCCCCGCTGTCGGCCAGCTGGAAGCGGCTCATGGTGGCGGTCAGACGGCTGGCCTCGGCCTCGAGCTGGTTGGAGGCCGAGGCGGCCTGCTGCACCATCTGGGCGTTCTGCTGGGTCACCTGTTCCATCTGGTTGATGGCGTCGTTGACCTGGCCGATGCCGTGGCTCTGCTCGCTGGTGGCCGAGGCGATCTCGTCCATGATGTCGCTGACGCGAGTGACCGAGGTGACCAGTTCCTGCATCACCTGGCCGGCCTCATCCACCAGCTCCGTGCCCGAGCCGACCTGATTCAGCGAGGCGTCGATCAGCTCGCGAATCTCGCGGGCCGCCTCCGACGAGCGGCTGGCCAGCTTGCGCACCTCCTCGGCGACCACTGCAAAGCCGCGGCCGTGCTCGCCGGCACGCGCCGCCTCCACCGAGGCGTTCAGCGCCAGGATGTTGGTCTGGAAGGCGATGGCGTCGATGGTGCCGACGATGTCGGCGACGCGATGAGAGCCCGAGCGGATGTCGTGCATGGTGGTGACCACGCTTTGCATCACCTCACCGCCGCGGCCTGCGGCGCTGCTCGCTTCGTTGGCCAGTTGGCTGGCCTGGCGGGCGTTGTCGGCGTTCTGGCTGACGGTGGAGGACAGCTCCTCCATGCTCGAGGCGGTCTCCTCCAGCGAGGCGGCCTGCTGTTCGGTGCGGGCGGACAGGTCGTTGTTGCCGCCGGCGATATGCTGGGCACCCTGGTAGATCAGGTTGCCGCTGTCGCGTACCGCGCCCACGGTGCCGGCCAGCCCCGCCTGCATCTTGGCCAGCGAGGCGTAGAGACGGCCGATCTCGTTGTTGCCGCGCTCGGGAATCTGCAGGTCCAGGCGGCCGGATTCCACCTCTTCGAAGTAGCCGACCAGCCGCCCCAGCGGACGAATCACGTTGACCGTGACACCCCACAGCACGCCGCCGATGGTCAGGGCGGCGACGATCAGCACGGCGACGATGGCCCACTGCAGCAGACCCATGTGCTCGAGGAAGGTGTCGTAGAGCGCGGCGCCGTTGCTCTCGGCGGCGACGAAGAAGTCCACGGCTGCCTGGTAGAAGGCGTCGCTGAGCGCGATCAGGCCTTCACGATTCTGGGTGAAGGCGTCGGTGTTGCCCTCTGCCAGCGCCGCCCGCTGCGGGACAAGCCCCTGGTCGACCAGGGCGCGGAAGGCCGCTTCCACCCCGGCGATGCGCTCGGCCTGCTCGGGGCGGCTCGGCAGCGCCATGAACTCGGCGAAGGTGGCCTCCAGGGTGGCCAGGTCGTCGTCGAGGGCATCCGCCGCCTCGATCAGCGGTTCACGCTCTTCGGGCCACACCGCGTCGAGCAGTCCGGCCTGGATGTCGCGTAGCTCGAGCTGCAGGAAGAGTTGCTGGGAGTTGGCCCGGTTGAGGGCGGATTGCTGGTCGACGTTGACCTCGTTCAGGCGCTGGATCGAGTCTTCGCTGAGCGAGGTGATATAGAGGCCGAGGGCGCTGAGTAGCGCCACCAGCAGGGCGAAGGTGCCCAGTACCAGCGTCCAGCTCAGCCTTACCGTCATGTCATTGAGTCGCTTCACGTGCCTTTCCTGTACGGGCGTCGTTTCAAGGGTCCAGGGACCGGATAGATCGGGAGCAGAGGTCGTCAGGCGCCGTCACCGGCGTGTTCGACCAGGGCCATTTCGTCGCTGGTCAACAGCTTGTCGATGTCCACCAGCACCAGCATGCGGTCCTCGAGGCTGCCCAGGCCGCTCAGGTAGTCCGACGACAGGGTCACGCCGAACTCCGGGGCCGGTTTGATCTGTTCCGGGGCCAGGGTCATCACGTCGGATACCGCATCGACCACGATGCCCACCACGCGGGTGCCCACGTTGACCACGATCACCACGGTCTGGCCGCCGTACTCGACCCGCTCCAGGCGGAACTTGATGCGCAGATCGACGATGGGAACGATGACCCCGCGCAGGTTGGTCACGCCCTTGATGAAGGCCGGGGCATTGGCGATGCGGGTGACGTTCTCGTAGCCGCGGATCTCCTGGACCTTGAGGATGTCGATGGCGTATTCCTCGTCGCCCAGGGAGAACACGAGGAATTCACGATGGCTCAGGTCGGTGGCCGCCTGTGCTGCCAGATCGGTGTGCTGGTTCATGCTGAAAGGTCCTCCGTCAGGGGCTGGGATTCAGGCAAAAGGTGGGCGCCGCGAGTATCGTGGTGGCGTCGCTGTTTCTTCTCGCGGTCGAGGCGGTGCAGATCGGCGATGTCCAGGATCAGCGCCACGCTGCCGTCACCCAGGATGGTGGCGGCGGACACACCCGGCACCCGCCGGTAGTTGGTTTCCAGGTTCTTGACCACCACCTGCTGCTGGCCGATCAGGTCGTCCACCAGCAGGGCGTAGCGGCGCCCTTCGCCCTGGACGATGACGGCGATGGTCTCGGTGATCTCGGTGCGGGCGTTGGCCACGTCCAGCGCCGAATGGACCGCCACCACCGGCAGGTACTCGTCACGCACCTGCAGCACCTGGTCGTCGCCGGCCATGGCGTAGAGGTTGTCGCGGGAGGGCTGCAGCGACTCCAGCACCGCCGACAGCGGCAGAATGAAGGTCTCCTCGCCGACCCGAATCGACATACCGTCGAGGATCGCCAGGGTCAGTGGCAGCACGATGCGGGTGGTGGTGCCCTGGCCCTGGCGCGACAGGATCTCGACGTGACCGCCCATGGCCTGGATGTTGCGCTTGACCACGTCCATGCCGACCCCGCGGCCGGACACGTCGCTGACCTGGGCGGCGGTGGAGAAGCCGGGGGCGAAGATCAGTTGCCACACCTCGTCATCGCTCATCGCGTCGGAGACGTTCAGGCCGCTTTCGCGGGCCTTGGCCAGGATGCGCTCGCGGTCCAGGCCGGCGCCGTCGTCGATCACCTCTATCAGGATGTTGCCGCCCTGGTGCTGGGCCGACAGGGTCAGCCGCCCGGTCGCCGGCTTGCCGGCGGCAAGGCGCGCCTCGGGCGACTCGATGCCGTGGTCCAGGCTGTTGCGCACCAGGTGGGTCAGGGGGTCGATGATGCGTTCGGTCAGGCTCTTGTCGAGCTCGGTGGACTCGCCCTCGGTGGTCAGCTCCACGTCCTTGTCGAGCTTGGAGGCCAGGTCGCGGACCAGCCTTGGGTAACGGCTGAAGACGTAGTCCATCGGCACCATGCGGACCGACATCACCGCCTCCTGCAGATCCCGCGCATTGCGCTGCAACAGACTCATGCCGTTGAGCAGGCGCGGATCGGCGGCGGCGTCGAGCTCGCTGACGGTCTGGTCGAGCATCGACTGGGTGATGATCAGCTCACCGACCAGGTTGATGATCTGGTCGACCTTGTCCACCGAGACGCGGATGGAGCTGGCCTCCTTGACCGGCTTGGTGCTGGTCTTGCGCTGTTGGCGCGGCGGGGGCGAGCCGGCATCCGCGGTCGTGGCAGCCGTGGCGGCGGGGCCGGCATCAGTGGCGGGCGTCGCTGGGGCTGGCTCGGCCGCAGGCGCTGGGGCGGCGGGGGCTTTTTCTGCGGTATCGCCGGCGCTTTCCGGGGCGCTGTCAGTGTCGGTAGCAGGGGCTGTGCCAGCGACACTCCGGCAGGGACCTATCTCGACCTGGTCGGCCTCGGCGATAAAGCACATCACCGCCTCGATATCCTCGGCGCTGACGCTGGTGGACAGCACCACCTCATGGCGCTGGGCGTCGCCGCGTCGCTCCAGCACCTCGCCGAGCTGGGCCAGCTCTTCCACCAGAAGCTCGCGGTCCTTGTCGGCCACGCCGATCAGCGCCACCACCAGGGCCGTGCCGTCGTCCTGTGCCGGCGCTTCACTGGTGGCGGCCTGATCCGCGGGCGAGTCGGCGGGCGGAGCCGTCGCCGCCGGGGCGGGGGCCGGATCAGCCGCTGCCGCCGCCGCAGGTGCCGCAGGCTCGGCGCCACCGTCCAACGCCTGGCCAATCTCCTCCAGTGCCAGGGTCTTCAGGGTCTGACAGATGCGCTCGTAGGCCTCCTGGTCCGGCGCCTGTTCGTTGCGGTAGGCGTCGAGCTGGTCGTTGAGCATGTCCTTGGTTTCCAGAAAGGTGTCGACGATGTCGGGGCGAAGGCGCAGCTCGCCGCGCCGGGTATGGTCGAGCAGGTTCTCGAACAGGTGGGTGGTGCGCTGCAGGATCTCGAAGCCGAACGTACCGGCGCCGCCCTTGATCGAGTGGGCGGCGCGGAAGATGGCGTTGAGCTGCTCGGTGTCCGGCGCTGCTGGATCCAGCTCCAGCAGATGGCGTTCCATGTCCGCCAGCAGTTCTTCGGCTTCCTCGAAGAAGGTGTCGTAGAAGTCGGTGATATCCATGCCTGTGTCACCCTTGTTCTGGTTCAGTGCGGCTCGTCTGGCGGCGACGCTGGGGAATTGGCCAGGGCGGTGTGAAAGCGTGCCTCGATGTCCTCGAGGGGACCGGCGAGCTGGGCCTCACCGCCGCCCCTGGCGGGCCTGGGGGCTCGCGGATCGAGGGTGCCGGGGTGGCGAATCAGCTCGGCGACGCTGGGAAACAGCACCACCAGTTCGATACGTCGATTGATCGGATCGGCGGCGTCGGTGCCTGGCATCACCACCTGGTCGGCGAGGCCTGCCACCCGCAGCAGCTTGTCGCCCTCGAGGCCGCCATCGAGCAGCTCCCGGCGCGAGGCGTTGGCGCGGTCCGAGGAAAGCTCCCAGTTGCTGTAGCCGCCCCGGCCGTTCAGGTAGGCCAGGCTGTCGGTATGGCCACTGATGCTCAGGTCGTTGGGCAGGTCGTTGAGCAGCGGCGCCATGGTGCGCAGCAGATTGCGCAGGTAGGGCGCCACGCGGTCGCTGCCGAGGGCAAACATCGGCCGCTGCTCGTCGTCCAGCAACTGGATGCGCAGCCCCTCCTGGGTCATGTCGAAGCGCAGCTGGTCACGCAGTCCGCGCAGGCTGGGGTCCTGCTGGATGGCCAGCTCGATGCGCTGCTGCAGGTCACGGAAGGCGCGCCGTTGCTGCTCGCTGGGGCGGGTCTGGCGCTTGAGGTCGATGCGCATGCGCTCGCCCTGCTGGCTGGTCACGTCGGGCCCACCGCCGGGGATGACCTGG
The DNA here is from genome assembly GCF_003056325.1 of Halomonas sp. BN3-1. NCBI lineage: Bacteria > Pseudomonadati > Pseudomonadota > Gammaproteobacteria > Oceanospirillales > Halomonadaceae > Halomonas > Halomonas sp. BN3-1. The sequence continues at coordinate 26,100 of NZ_PYVV01000005.1, forward strand.
GGGCTCATGGCCACGCTGTCGCCATTGGTCATGGCGGCCAGCAGCGGCATGCTGAAGTAGTCGGCCACTCCCTCGCGGGTCTCGCGGCTTGCTGAAGACAGGATCCACATCACCAGAAACAGCGCCATCAGCGCCGTCATGAAGTCAGCCAGGGCGATCTTCCAGCTACCGCCATGGTGGCGATGCACCACCTTCTTGCGGCGGATGATGATCGGTCGGCGCTGGTTGGAGCTGCTCATGCGGCCCCCGCGCTGGCCTTGGCGTCACGCACATGGTCCTCGAGCTCCTTGAAGCTCGGGCGTTCGCTGGTGTGCAGCGCCTTGCGGCCGAACTCCACCGCCAGCTGCGGCGGATAGCCGTGCAGGCTGGCCAGCAGGGTGACCCTCAGGCACTGCAGCATCTTGATCGACTCGCCGGTCTGGCGTTCGATGCGGTAGGCCAGCGGGCTGATGAAGCCATAGCCGAGCAGGATGCCGAGGAAGGTGCCGACCAGCGCGTGGGCGATCATCACCCCCATCTCGGCGGGATCGGCGGCGGTGACGCTCAGCGCCTTCACCACCCCCATCACCGCGGCGACGATGCCGAAGGCCGGCATGGAATCGCCGACCTTGGCGATGGCGTCGGCAGGAATATGCGCCTCCTGCTCGAACATCTCGATCTCGTGGAGCATCAGCTCGTCGATTTCCATCGGGTCCATGCTGCCGGCCACCATCAGGCGCAGGTAGTCGGTCAGGAAGTTCATGATCATCGGGTCGGCAACGACCTTGGGGTACTCGCTGAACAGCGCACTTTCGGCGGGGTTGTCGATGTCGCGCTCGATGCCCAGCATGCCGTCGCGGCGCACCTTGGCCAGCAGCCGGTAAAGCAGCGCCATCAGCTCCATGTACATGGCCTTGTCGTAGCGCTTGGAGCGCCTCAGACGAGGAAAGATGCGGAAGGTGGCCTTGAGCGCCTTGCCGTGGTTGGAGGCGATGAAGGCGCCAACGCCGGCGCCACCGATCATCAGCAGTTCGGTCGGCTGGAACAGCGGGCCGAGGCTGCCGCCGGAGAGCACGAAGCCCCCGAATACCGACAGCAGCACGACCGCGAATCCAATAGGTATCAGCACGACGACTATCCTTTGCAGAGACGTGGAAGACGTTCTGCTTCAGTTATCGGCGTGCCGGCGACAGACTTGAGCCGTGAAATCACCGTTCAACGAAAAAATATGCAGGATCGGTGGGCCCAAGGAAGAAGGGGAGAGAGTGAAGACAGAGTGAAGGTAGAGAGGTAGAGAGGTAGAGAGGGTAAGAGAGTGAGAGGGCGAGGGGGTGGGGCCTAGCGAGAAGGGAGTAGGGAGAGTGAAACAGGGCGGATAATCGCGGACTGTATTGCCGCAGGGCGCTCCGACAAGGAGTCACCCTGCAGCCTGCGATGCTAAAGAGGGGTCAAGCCAGATGCTTGACCGGCCCTGCAATCGCTGGCTTCTCTGCCGCCTTGGCGGCTTCATCCTTCTGCGCCTGGCGACGGCGGGTCTTGCCGGCGCGGGACGGCGGCTGGCAGATACCGCAGACGTAGTCGTGGCTCGGCGAGTGAGCGTGGGCCACGAAGTTGCCATGACAGCGGGTGCAGGGGGTCAACTGCAGCAGGTCGCTTTCAAAAAAGCGGATCAGCGTCCAGGCCCGGGTCAGCCCCAGCACTGGCTCGGCGGCGTCGATGTCGATCTGCTCGGTGTACAGCCGGTAGGCCTTGACGAAGGCCTCCATGCGCTCGCATCCCTGGTCCTGCAGGCGCTGATAGAAGGCGTAGAACAGCGACGAGTGGATGTTCGGCAGCCAGGTGATGAACCAGTCGGTGGAAAACGGCAGCATGCCCTTGGGCGGTGACATGCCGCGGACCTCCTTGAACAGCCGGATCAGGCGGGCCCGACTGAGGTCGGTCTCGGTTTCCAGGACCTGCAGACGCGCACCGAGTTCGATCAGGTCGATGGCGAGCTGCACCTGATGCATCTCCTGGACCAGGCTCTTGGTGCTCATGTCAGCGCGCCTCCGGTAGAGGCCGCGCTGCAGGCCATCAACAGCGAGGAGTGGAGGTGAGCCAGGCCCTGTTCCCGCGGGTTGTCCACCACCTGACGCAGTTGCTCGGTGGAGCCGAGCCCCAGTTGGCAGAGCAGCTGGTTGGTGCGTGACAGCCGGGTCAGTTGGCGTGCATTGAAGCTTTCCAGCAGCTCGGCCTGTTCTTCGCTGATGTTCAGACGTAGACGGGCAGTGGTGCGGTCTTCGGCCAACAGACGTTGGGCCAGTAGAAGATAGGCAAGATTCAACTCCTGAATCTCGTCGATCAGTGACTGATTGCTCATGGGTTCCCTGCCTTGATCGTTTTTTTTTGCTGATCATCGCCAGCTTTAGGTATTGCCGATATACCTGTTGAGGTGCGGACGGACACTATCGGAACTTTTTGACGTTTAAGTGTCAGGTCCAAGTCCACCATTCGAGGTATTGTCGATTGCTATCAGTGTGGCGCAAGCCAGGAGGGAGGAAAAAGCTTCAACGGTGTCCGTGTGATGTGTATCAAGAAAAGTGAATATTCAAAGAAAACCGACATTTACGACGCCATAAAAACCCAAGTTTACTTAAGTATGTACATTTTGTTACGCGCTGTTTCGCGAGTCGCTCGCATTTAGCTCGCCTACCCACACCAGCAGTTCGGCGATCACCTGGTAGAGACGAGGCGGAATCTGCTCGTCCAGATCGAGCTGCATCAACAGGCCCACCAGCGCCGGTTCGTCGTGGACGTGGATGCCCTGGCGGCGGGCTTCGTCGATGATGCGCTCGGCAATATCGCCGTAGCCCTTGGCGATCACCCTCGGTGCCTGATCATTTTCACCATAGCTCAGCGCCACCGCATGGCGGCGCGAGGGGGTGGGTTGGTCATCGCTCACTTCGGAAGCTCCTCAGCAGACTTGCTGTCGCCCTCGGCGATGGTCAGCTCCACCCGGGCGAAGCCATGACCCTCGAGGCGCTGTATCAGCGTTTCGCGCCCCTGCTCGAGTCGATCCCTCAGCGCCTCGGCGGACGTCGCCAGGCGCAGGCTCAGGTGCTCTTCACCGAGCATCGCGGACACCCTGAGCGAGCCATGTTCGGCCAGCTCGAGTTCCAGCTCGGTGCGCCAGGCGTGTTCCTCGTCCTTGTTGTCGTCGCGGCCCTTGCCGCCGCCCTGATGATCCGGCTCCCGTTGCGGGGGATGAATGGCGAGCGCCATGAACAGTCCGCTCCAGACGTCGCCTTCCCAGCGCAGCACCGGGGTGGCCAGCATCTCGAGCTGGTGGCGTACCAAGGGGGCGAGGCTCTCGTGGACGCCGCTTGGGGATGCGCCCTCGCGACGGGCGGCGGCGGCATCGTCCGGCGTGCTCGAGACGCCCTGGGCGGCCTGGGCATCGGCGGCGATCGTCGTCGCCAGGCTGGGCAGATAGCCGGCCGGCTGGGAGCTGCGCCAGGGCGCCAGCGGGAAGGCGGGCGCCATGTTTGATTGAGAGCTCGGTTGAGTGTTCTGTTGAGAGCCCGGTTGAGAGCTCGGTTGAGAGCTCGGTTGCCCGGCCATTGCGCCTGCTTTGGCAGAAATCTGACCAGAGCCTGAAGCGGGGGAGTGCCCAGAGGTCTGAGCATTCGCCTCGCTGGCTATTGGCCGAAACACCAGGGCGCGCCACATCTGGGGCTCCCGTGCCAGCTGGGCGCGGTCCAGGTTGCCGTGAAACCAGCGATTGAGGTGGGACTCGTAGAACAGGCCGCTGTCGCGCACTCGCTCGCCCAGGCGCTCGGCGAGCATCGTGACGGCGGGCCCCGACGGGCCAGTGGCCAGCCCGGCCGTTGCGCTGGTCGCCGTGGTTGTCGTGGTTGCCGGGGCGCCGTGTGTGGCGCCTGGCGTCGACGGCACCCCGCTCGGGGCCGCTTGTTGGGCGGGGCTCGCCGGCAGCAGGGGGCCCGTCGATGTCAGCGCCGACGGCGGCGCCGGAAAACGCGCCAGCAGCTCGGCGATGCGAGCGCCCGGTGCGCTCAAGCGGGTGATGGTGGAGGCGGGACGATCGCTGTCGGTGGGGACCTCGGCGTTCGGCGTTGCCGGGCGCTGGCTGTTGGTGGCGGTGGCTTGCTGGGGCCGCCGCGCGTCCAGGCGCGAATCGCTATGGACCGCGCCTGGCCCCCGCCCCGGGTCCACCGGCTGGACCGGGGCGTTGGGGTCCTTGGTCGGGGGCACGTCGACACGCTTGCCCAGCACCTGGTGGAGCAGGGTATCGATCAGCGGTGTGATGCCGCTCACGGCGTCTCGCGTCGAAAGCGGGTGCCGGCGTTGACCACCCGGCCACCGGCGTAGGCGCGGTGCAGGTCCTGCTGGTTGCGCGACACCTTGAGCAGTTCGCCGAGTTCGTCACGGCGGTGAACCAGCCTTTCTCGCAGCGCCAGATCATTGACCAGAATGGCCTCCAGCAGGCTGCCCAGGCGCTGGCGCTCGTCGGCGTCGAGGCTTGCCATCGGTGCCGCGCCATCGAGTGTCGCTCCATCACGTGCAGCGCTGTCGAGAGCGGCAACCTGGCTGACATAGTCGCCCTCAATAGCAATCAGCTCGTCCCAGGCGTGGTCGGCGGCCAGCGACAGCATCTGCTCGGTCAGCGCCAGCAGCGCCTCGTAGCGAGACAGCATGGGGTCTTGGGTATCTGGGCCTTGGGTATCTGGGCCGTGGTACTCGGCAAGCGGTGGCATCTAGGACCTCAAGCGCTCAGGAGTGGGTGGTGGTGCCGATCTCGCGCCAGGCCGAGGCGATATCCTCGATCAGGCGTTCGGCTTCGTCGAGGCCACTGGCGTCGTTGCGCAGGTTGGCGTCGAGCAGGCGGCGCGCAATGTAGTCATAGAGGCTGTCGAGCTGCAGTGCCACCTCGCCGCCCTGTTCGCCGTCCAGCACCGCGCGCAGACCGCTGTTGACGATATCCAGCGCCTTGGAGATAGCGGCGCCCTTGGCCGGAATATTGCCGTCTTCCAGGTGCAGGCGGGCGGCGCGGATCGACGCCTGGGCGCCGTCGAACAGCATCACGATCAACTGGTGGGGGCTGGCCGACATCACGCCGCTCTCCACCCCCATGCGGGCGTAGGCGCCGGCGCCGCGGCCATAGGTGGCCTGTGCTTGTGTCATTGGTTGTCTCCTCGGCTGGGTCTGGCGGGCTCAGGGCTACTGGTTCAGCTGGGCGTTCAGCGCATCGAACTGCTGGGTCAGGTAGCTGCTGGTCTGGTTCATGCTGGCGATCATGCTGTCGAGCTGTCCGAATTGGCTGCGGTAGCGCTCCACGGTGGCGTCGATGCTCTGCTCGGTACGCTCGTACTGGCGGTCGAGACTTTCCATGCGGGTCTCGAGCCCGCTGGTGGCGTTGTCGAGCAGGCCGCCGTCATCGAGGATGGCGCCCAGGGTGTCGTCGAGGCTGTCGGCAAGACCTACCCCGTCCTCGCCACCGGTAAAGAAGTCGGCCAGGTCGCCGCGCTCGCTGGAGATGACCTCGTCCAGGCGCTCGTCATCGAGTTCAAGGGTGCCGTCGAGCTGCAGGGTGATGCCGATATCGCTGAGGGTGCGGAAGTCGCCCTGGGCCACGCCGCCGGACAGGGTGCCGCGCAGCCGCGATTCGATGCTGCGCAGGGTGGCATCGCCGAGCAGCTCGCCCGAGGCACCGCTCTCGGCGTCGAAGCTGGTCAGCGTGCCCATGGTGTCCTTGAGCTCGTTGTAGCTGTCGACGAAGCCGCTGACCGCCTCACGCAGGGCCAGGTTGTTGTACTCCACCTTGACCGTGGTCTCGCCGACGTCGGTCAGGGTCAGGTCGACGCCCTCGATGGCCCCCTCGACGCTGTTGGAGGCACTGGTGATGGTGATGCCGTTGACCGTAAGCTCCGCGTCTTCACCGGCCACCGACTGGTGCATACCGGGGGCGCTGTCGTCCGCGCCGAGGCTATCCTTGTCGAAGGCCAGCTTGGTCTGCAGCTCGGTGTCGGCAGCGTCATCCGGCGCGAAGCTCACGGCGCTGATCGACGCCTCGGAGCCGGTCTTGTCGCTCGACAGCACCAGACGGTAGGGGTTGTCGGCGTCGCCGGTATTGATGATCGAAGCGCTGACGCCGGCCTCGGCGTCATTGATGGCGTCGCGCAGTCCCTCCAGGGTGCTGTCTTCCTGGCTCAGGCTGATCTCGACGGGCTCGCTGTCACCCACCGTCAGACTCAGGGTGCCGGCGCCCAGCTCGCTGTCCCTGGCGTCGAAGCCGTCGCTGGCCAGGCTCTGGGCTCGGGCCAGCCGGGTCACCTCGACGTCGTAGCGGCCGGGGGTCGCCAGTTCGCTGGCGCTGGCACTGATACCCTCGCCCTCGACGCTGCTGGACAGGCTCTGGTAAAGCGCCGGGTCGCCGAGCTTGTCGACCGCCTCCTGGAAGCTATTCAGCGCGCCTTCCAGGGTGCCGTAGGCGGAGATCTTGGCCTCATAGCTCGCCTGCTGGGCCACGATGGGCTCCAGCTGCTTTTGCTCCGCCGCCTCGAGCTGATCGAGCAGCCCGTTGAGGTCGAGACCGGAACCGATGCCGAGCGATGAGATCGAGGCCATGTCGTCCTTCCTGTGTGATGGGGGCAGTGTGACAGAACGCCGGCAGGCCAGTGGCTCGAACAGGCGTCCTTGTGCTTGGTATATCGGGTTATCGGCGGTTGTTCATCGGACTTGAGGGTCAGGCGCCGATGATCACCTCGGCCTGGATCTCGCCTAGCGCGGCCAGCGTCTCGCCTTCCACCACGGGGCCGATCAGTGGCTCCCGCGGGACCTGGCTGGGCGGCTTGCCGGCCATGCGCTGTACTCGCGAGGGCCGGCCCTGGTCGTCCAGCGCCAGTACCCAGCCGAGCGAGGCGTCGTCAAAGCGCACCAGCGAGCCGATCGGGTACAGACCGAAGCGCCGGATAAAGCGCTTGACCCAGCTGGTGTCGAACTTGTCGGGGTGGTCGAGCAGGTAGCGGTAGATCGCCGCGAGACGCCAGGGCGGACGGTCGGGGCGCTGGGCACGCATGGCATCGATGGCGTCGACCACGGCGCTGGCCCGGGCCAGCTCACGTAGCTCGTCGTCGCGGATGCCGGCGGGATAGCCGCTGCCGTCGAGGCGCTCGTTGATCTGGCAGGCGGTGGCCTCGAACACCGAGGCGTTGATCCAGGCGCAGTGGCTGAGGCGCTCGCGCAGCCAGCCCACGTGCTGGATCAGACGATTGCGTTCGGCGTCGCCGAAGGTCGGCGTCAGGCGCAGGGGCTCGGGCAGCAGCACCTTTCCCAGGTCATGAATCATGGCGCTGGCGACGATGGACTTGCGCAACTCGCCGGGCAGGCTGTCTTCCAGCAGATCGATCAACAGGATCGCCACCGACAGGCCGTGGCGTACCGGCCAGGACTCGCGGGTCAGGAACCTCAGCGCGAACAGCACGCCGTCGCGGTCCTCGTCGTACAGGGCCAGCAGGTGGTCGGCCTGGCGCGACAGGCGCGGGCCGTGGATGCAGCCGCCCTGAATCAGCTCCATCGCCTGGGCGTGCAGGTAGCCGGCTACGCGGGACAGCCGCTGGGTCATGACGGTGGGGTAGGCTTCCGCCTCGCGACGGCCAAGGCGCGGGCCGCGGCGCCCTGCCGGTGGCTGAAACAGCGGCGATGGCGGACGCCTGGAATCCACCCCTTCGGCGATGCGCGCGGCCTCGCGTTCGACCTCGCGTACCAGCTTCCACAGGGTGCGATCCTGGTGGGCACCGACGCCGATGAAGCGAAAGCCGGCCTCGACCAGCCGCCGTTCGGGGTCGAAGCGATGATGTTGCACGACGGCCTGGAGCGCCAGACGGGTACCATCGGGAAAGCCCAGCTCCAGCGGCACCGGCAGCTCCCTGTTGGTCAGCACCGGAGCCGCGGTGCGCGGGAGGTCGAGGCGACAGCCGTCTACCGACAGATCGATCAGGTCCCCGTGCAAGTCCTGGCTATCGCCGTCTCTGAGCACCGCCTCGGCGGACATGCCCAGGCGCAGGCGCGCGCGAAAGCTCTGACGGCGCTGCAGCCGCTCCAGCTGGTCCGGGTAGGGGCAGCGCCATAGCCGGCGCAGCGGCACGCCCTGCCCAGGTGCGCGGCTGACTTCCCGCGACAGCTCCGCCTCACTCGGCGCCGTGGTCACCTCTCCGTCCGCGGCCGTGATCGCCGGAGTGCGGGTGATCATTCCCTCGCAGTAGCCGACCAGACGAAAGGGCTTGCCCTGCTTAAGCTGGCAGTGAAGCCCTTCCACCGCGGTGATGTCCAGGGTGATGGACTCCCCCGGGTCAATCTCCATCAGCAGCACCGGTGTCGGCGTTCCACTGCCTTCTTCCCACGCCAGTGCGGCCCCCTGGGGGCCGCTCAAGCAGTCCAGCAGCCTGGCGATTTCCTGAGGGGCGCGTACTTCTTCGAATTCTTGTTGGTCCGGCACCAGCGGGACTCCTCGACGACATCTGGCATACGTTGTCTCGGAGTATCGGCCGAAGGTGCCGGATCTTTAGGCGGGCAACCTTGCTCGGACTAAACAGTCGGCGGGGATGCTGACACAGGTCAAGCGTTGTCAGGCCTGAGAGTGACGCTTGCGCCGCGAGCGGTCGATGGCGTCGCGCTGGCTGGCCAGGCGATGCTCGCCGAGAAAGCGGGTCAAGCGCTCGAAGGGCATGGGGTGGGCCAGGTGGAAGCCCTGGAAGGCGTCGCAGTGATGCCGCAGCAGGAACTCGTGCTGGGCCTCGTGCTCGATGCCTTCGGCCACCACCATCAACTCCAGGTGGTGGGCCATGGCGATGATCCCCTGGAGGATGGCGCCATCCTCCTGGTTGTCCGGCAGTCCCTGGACGAAGGTGCGATCGATCTTCACCGTGCTGACCGGCAGGTGCTTGAGGTAGCCCAGGCTCGAGAAGCCGGTGCCGAAGTCGTCGATGGCCACCTCGACACCCATGTCGCGCAGCGACTGCAGCGTCTCGATGGCGTTCGGGGTGTCGTGCATCAGGATGCCCTCGGTCAGCTCGAGGGTAAGCTGGTGGGCCTCGATGCCGGTCTGGTTCAGGGTGTCGCGCACGGTCTCGAGGAAGTTGGCCCGGCGGAACTGCAGCGGCGACAGGTTGACCGCCACCGCCAGGCCCTCGAGGCCGGCCTCGTTGAGGAGCTGCAGGTCGCTGCAGGCGCGGGTCAGCACCCAGTGGTTGATGGCGATGACCTGGCCGGTTTCCTCGGCCAGGGCGATAAAGTCCTGGGGCGGCACCTGGCCGCGTACCGGATGTTCCCAGCGCAACAGCGCCTCGACCCCGATGATCGCCCGGTGGTTGTCGAACACCGGCTGGTAGTGCAGGCGTAGCTGCTCACCGTCGATGGCGGCCTGCAGATCATGGCGCATCGCGACCCGCTCGTTTACCCCCCAGGTGATGTCCTGGCTAAAGTGCTGCAGCGCATTGCGTCCCTGGTGCTTGGCCTGGTACATGGCCATGTCGGACTGCTGCAGCAACTGCATCGGTTCGATGGTGACGTCGCTGGACACTGCCACCCCGATGCTGGCGGTGACGTGCAGCTCATGCTCGTCGACCCGGTAGGCCTGGGCCACCCTCGGCAGCAGGCGTTCGGCCAGGGTCACCGCCTGTTCGGGCTCGTCGAGGTCCGGCAGCAGCACCACGAACTCGTCGCCTCCGAAGCGGGCCACGGTATCCCCGGGCCTGAGCGCCTCGGTGAGCCGCTGGGCGACCTGGATCAACACCTTGTCGCCGACGTCGTGGCCGAGGCTGTCATTGATCGGCTTGAACTCGTCCAGGTCGATGAACAGCACGCCAAGGTGGTGGGACTGGCGCTTGGCCAGGGCGAAATCGTGGCGCAGGCGATCCTCGAACAGGGCGCGATTGGCCAGGCCTGTCAGGGCATCGTGGCTGGCATGGTAGGCCAGGCTCTCCTCGTAGGCCTTGTGCTCGGAGATGTCGTGCTGGACGCCGACGAAGTGAGAGACCTCGCCTTCGCTGTCCATCACCGGCGAGATGTAGAGGTCGTTCCAAAAGGCCTCGCCGTTCTTGCGATAGTTGAGCAGGGTGGCGCGGACTTCGCTGTGGTTTGCCAGCTGGCGGCGAATGCGTCCGACCACCTGGGGGTCGCTTTCCTCGCCCTGCAGGAAGCGACAGTTGCGCCCCAGCACTTCTTCCTCGGGATAGCCGGTCATGCGCATGAAGGCCGGGTTGGCGTAGATGATCGGCAGCTCCGGCGAGCGCGCATCGGCGATCACGATGCCATTGATGCTGGCCTCGACGCTGCGCTGCAGGATGCGCAGCTGGGTCTCCTGGGCGTGGCGTTCGGTCACATCCTTGGCGATGCCGAAGGTGCCGCTGATGTCGCCGTCGATGATGATCGGCAGGTTGGTGATGTCCATCACCCGCCTGCCCAGGGGGGTGATGATGGGCAGGGTGTAGCGGGTGACCTCGCCCTTGAGCGTCTTGCGCACCGCGTCGCGCACCCAGGAGCGATCCGTTTCCTTGACGAAGAGTTCGTAGTGGCGCCCCAGGATGTCGCCCAGTGGTACCCCGGTAAGGGTCGAGCAGGTGGTGTTGGCAGCGACGAAGATGCCTTCGTGGTCGAGGGAATAGATGGCGTCGGGGTTGTAGGTGAACAGTGAACGGTAGCGCTGTTCGCTCTGGAACAGCGCCTGGCGGTCCTGGTCGCGTTCCACCGCCAGGGCAACCAGCTCCAGGCAGCGCTCGATACGCCGGCTGGGCTCGGCCTGCCGGGTCGGCTCGTGACGAAAGAACAGGCTGACCACCCCCAGCAGACGTTCATCGCTGGCGATGACCGGGTAGGCCCAGCAGGCCTTCAGCTCGCCGTCGCGCAGGCGCGGGTGCACGCCGGCGCAGGCCGGGTCCTCGGTGATGTCGTCGCTGGCCCGTGGGGCCCTCGCCTCGGCGGCGCTGGCCCAGGTGCCGAAGGTGCCGCCCACCGGGGTCCTGGCGAGCAGCGGTGCCATCTCAGACGGCAGGCTGCGACCCGCCGCCAGGCTCAGGGTCTCGCCGCCGGGGTCCAGCGTCAGGACCGTGGCGATGGCGTCGGGCAGGTGACCCTCGAACAGCCTGCAGCAGGCCTCCAGGGTCTCGGTCAGTGGCGCCTCCCGGGCGATCATCGACTGGATCCCCTGGTAGCTCTCGAGCTGGTCCTGGGCGGCCACCAGGCTCTGGGTCTGCCACAGCAGGGTGCGCATCAGCGACAGGCTGATGGCCAGGCTGTAGGACATGATCAACCCGATCAGGGTGATCAGCGCCGGCAGGCTGCCGGCCAGCCACCATGCGCTGTCCGGGCCTGGCAGTGCGCGCAGGGACAGGGTGCGGCCGTCCAGCTCCAGAGTGTTCTCGGCCAGCCGGGGAAGGGTCGGGTCCTTGACCTCCCAGGTGTCGTCGCCGAAACCGCACCACCAGACGCCCTGGCTGTCGGTGATGGCCAGCAGGGTGCGGTCGGCAACGCTGCGGTGACTGGGGGCCAGGGTGCCGGGCAGGTCGATGCAGGCGACCAGGCGGAGGTCGTCATCGGCCAGGGTCCTGACCATGCGTGCCGACGTCGCCAGCGGGTTGTCGGGCAACTCCAGCCGTAGTTCGCCACGGGCCGGCCTGGGCAGTGCCTCGCTCAAGTGGCAGACGCTGTCCTGAGCACGCCGTGAGCGCAGCCATAGCCGCTCGTCGCCGCGATACAGCGCCAGGCTCTCGAGGCTCTGCACGTCGCGCAGGTAAAAGGTGATGACGTCGGCCAGGGCATTGGCGTCGGTCGTCTGCTCGCCGGTGCGGTTGGCCAGGCGGTCGAGCCAGCGTTGGTGCAGCGCCATCTGGCCGCGTGCGCGCTCTTCGATGTTGGTCAGGGTGTTGGCGGCGTCCTGCTGGACGTGGCTCTGGCGCACATGATTGAGCGACAGCCAGGCCAGACTGCTGAGCAGCACCCCGGCACAGGCTACGGCGATGCTGGCGCGCTGCAGGCGCAGCGGGCGGTGGGGTGGGCGTGAGGCCGCCACCAGCGAGGCCGGGCCAGCGATCAGGTAGAGCAGGCACACCGCCATGGGCGAGGTGCTGCGGGTCACCTCCCAGACTCTGGGTGCCTGGCCAGGAATCACCAGCCAGACGGTAAAGATCGCGCCGATCAGCAGCAGCAGCCCCCCCGACAACCGCCACCAGAAGGGGCCCTGGCGATGCTCCACCCCGATCATCAGGGCCACGCAGCCCGGCAGCATTGCTAGCCCCGCCCAACTGGTCATGCGCGGGCCGCCGGTCAGCAGCGACTGCACGTCGGCAGGGCCGCTGGCGACCAGGTCATGGACGATGGCGTACAGCGCCAGCAGCATCATCATCAGACCGCAGACGCTGCGGCCACGCGGTCTGCGCAGCACCTGCAGCAGAACGCCGCCGCCGCCAGCGAGGCTTGCCAGCGCCACATCGGGCACCAGCAGCGGCTGTTCCACCGGGTGGATCAACCAGGCGGCGAGACCCGCAGCGCCGACCATCAGCATTCCGCTGGAGGCCATCAGCAGCCAGGCATCTTCCGCCACATCGCGCAGTCTAAACGGCATCCTACCCACGACCCCCTTGGCGACCCTACTTCCGGGCGCTCATTTCCTTGTCCTTCCGACGCTATGACGAAGACTCGCCATCCTCACAGCATGGCAGGCGACAGCGTTGATAGCGGCCACCGTGGTGCGTCTACCGCCCGAGGCAAAGGCGCCTTTGGACGGGCGGTCCGGTATCCCTGGACGCGTTTGCTCGAAATGGCACCAAAACAGTCTTCAACATACCTCAATCAACCGCGAGTGCTAGCCCCTGATGTCAGCGTCCACCACCAGAGTCAGCGTCCAGCAAGGGCGAGAGGGGGACAACCGTAGAGAAGATGCGTCAGCGAATAGGCACAGGATTGTGTGGAGGGGGACACGAAACAGGACGATACCGCGGATCGATATCGTCCTGAGGGTTGAGATGATCGTAAGTGGGCAGCGGGTTCTATGCAGGGACGTGCTTGAAATTCTCCCACTCCTGCTGAAGATGCTCGGTGGAAAGGCCTTCCTTAATTATGAAAATCCCAGCAGTATCAACCCTTTCTACGATTTCGAGATACTTGAGCACGCTGTGATAATGAGGGCGATCCCAGAAGTCATGGATAAAGATCCGCGTGTTATTCAAATTTTCAGCGTGCTCCATGGTGTGAAGTATGGTGGTGAGCGTACAAGCGACGCGAAAGCGCCCATCGATAAGAACCAGGTCGAAAGCGCGTGGCATGTCGTAGATGGCCTTGCTGTAGGCTTCAAACCGGTTGTCGGGCTGAGTATTTACCGGAAAGCCCCATTCCTTGGTGGGGCCAATATCGACGCTGCGCAGTTGGCATTTTTCTCCGCAGGTGTCCGCCAAGGCCGTTACCCACGTCGCATCGCTTTCCACCCCTTGCACCACTAGCCCTTCGCGTACGGCCCAGATGGTAGAGCCCCCCGCCCCGAATTCGAAATAGTGCTTGGCTTTGCGCAGGGCTTTTAGAAAGAGCTGCCGCTCCGGTGGCGTCATGAAGGGAGCGTCAGGCAGGTTGATAGCTTGTTCGACCTCCTTGTCGTTGGGTGCTCCCTGAGGCAACCCAAGTTTAGCGTTGCATTCTTCCTCCAAGTAACGTTCTGCCAAGCCAGCCCGTTTCAGCAATTTCCATGCGAGGTCCTTAGCTTGGAATACCGTATGCATGACGAAAGCCAAACGAGAGAGACGATTTGGTTCGAGAGCCGCTTGTCGAGCGGGGCTGGGAACAAACAGCGCGTCCGCGTACAACCATTCGCTGGCGCCCAGAGAGCTGGCCTCTTCCTCTACCGGGACTGGCGTTACCGCATTGAAGCGATAGAACTGGAAGCCGTGGCGATGGGCCCAGTGGCTGACCTGGGCAAAGTCGGCCTGCCTCTGGTAGAGCGGCTGGAAGGGCACTTGGATCTGCAGCAGTAAGGCATTTTCTAGCACCTTTTCGCCATTCTCGAGAATGGCCATGGTGTCGCCGGAAAGATCCAGTGACAGCCAGTCGATGGTAGGTAGCCCCTCGATGCTGTCCAGGGCAATGGTACTGATCGGCAGGCGGGTCAGGCTGCGCATCGGCTGGGCCAGGGTGTAGGGCAGACACTCGGCGGCTTCAGGTTCGAGCAGCGAGCTGTACTGGCCGTTCAGGGTGGCGTGCAGTTCGCCTGGGTTGCCGTCACCGAGGCAGGCGTGGGCGAACAGGTCGACGTCGTCACGGGTCTTCAGAAACTCGGGTTTCTTCACCTGGCTGGCGGGGTCGAAGGCGACCACGCCGAAGGCGTCGAGGTCTAGCAGGGCTCGAGGGTTGCCGGTCTTGAGCAGGCGTGCGCCACTGTCAACGACGATTACGCGGCCCTCGAAGTTCCAGCGAAAACCGTCGTCTGCTGCTGTCTCGGCATGCGGCTCGACGGGGAGGATCGCAACAGGAGCGCTGTCGCCCTCGAAGGTGGCCTGGCCTTCCTTGTCGAAGGTCAGCGCTGCCGGTGGCTTGCCCTCGCAGTGGCGCTGCCAGATGGCCCTGACGGCGGTGGTGAAGTGGCGGGCAAATCGCTTGGCGTCGCACACGGGGGAGCCCAGCAGCACCTCGCGCAGATGTCGGCGAATGGTGGCCAGGCTGTCTAGATCGGCGGCTAGCTCGAGGACGCGCTCGCGGTACTCATCCCAGCTTGAGACGACCAGTTCCGGCATGCCGGCGTTGATCAGGTGGGTGGCGCTGTGGCGACCGGCGAAGGTCGGCCCGGGCAGGCTAACCACCGGCACCCCCATGGTGAAGGCCTCGCAGGTGGTCAGGCCGCCGGAGTAAGGCCAGGGGTCGAGTGCGATATCCACCCGGTGATAGGTCCGGAGTAGCTCTCCATGGGGGGAGGGTCCCTCGATCATGATGCGCTCGGCGGTGATACCCCGAGCCTCCATGAAGGCGGTGATACTGGCCGCCCGTTCGCTGCCCTTGAACTGCTGGCTCTTGAGCAGCAGGCGCGAATCGGGCAACTGGTGCATCAGAGTCGCCCACTCGCCCAGCACCACCTCGTTGAGCTTGGTGCCGTTATTGAAACAGCCCAGGGTGATGTAGCCGTTGGTCTTCGCAGGCAGGGCGTTGACCTCAGGCGTGTAGGGCGGTGCCTCGTAGCAGATGTAGTCGTCCGGCAGGCGGATCAGCTTCTCGACGTAGTCGTCGTCACAGCCCGGTGGCGTCTCGATGGCGTCGCTCAGCAGATAGTCGATGGCCTCGACGCCGGTCGTATTGATCAGCCCCCCCACCCACTTGACGATCAGTGGGGCCGGTTGTAGCGCCATCGCGCTCATTCGGGTCCCTGCCATATGACCACACAGGTCGAACAGAATATCGATACCATCGTCGCGAACCTGGGTCACGAGAGCCTTGTCATCGAGGTGGTCTACATGTGTCCAACGATACGCCAGCTTCTTCAAACGTCGGGTTAACTGGTCGACTTTGCGACTTGTGGAATAGAAGTAAAGGCTGAACGGTTGATTCGAGACCCTTTCGAGGGCGCTAGTGATCATCTTTGCTACCGGGTGGCTGTGAAAGCCATCGGACAGAAAACCAAGACGCAGAGGCTTGTTCCCAAGTCGAGCGGTCGACGCCCGTTTAGCGGCTGTGCCACCGCAGTAGATGACGTTGGCTTGCTGACATAGCGCTCGAATCCTGGCTGGATCGGCGCCGGGTTGATAGTGGAGGGTGGTGATCAGATTGGCTAGCGGAGTCGGGTGACTCGGCGCCACCTCCCTGGCGCGTTGGTAGCAGGTGAGGGCCTGGTCCAGATTCCCCAGTTGGCGCTCGACTCCGCCCAGGTTGTTCCATGGGATATAGGCGTCAGGATCCAGTTTGCTGGCGCGGCGATAGAGCTCCCGTGCCTGTTCCAGGTCGTAGAGGGCGCTGGCAACCTCAGCCAGGGTACATAGTATTGCCGGATCGTCAGGACTAAGGCTGAGGCCCTGCTCAGCATGGTGCAGGGCTCCATCGAGTTGGCCGGCACTGAGCATGATATGACATAGCGTCATGTGCACCTTGGGTTGGTCTGGGGCTAGCGACAACGTGTGCTCAAGCTCCTGTCTGGCCTCCAGATAGTGTCCTTGGCGAAATAGTAACTGGCCTAGCTGCGCAAAGGCAGGAGCATCATCTTTGGACAGCTCGATGACTCTCCGCACAGCGTCGATAGCCTTTTCCAATTCGCCTCGGCTAATCGATACGGCAGCGAGTTGCCGCCAGCTCTCGGCATCATCCGGTGCTTGTTGCGTACGCCTTCTTGCCTGTTGAAGCGCATCCTGGGCGGATTTCTGGCGGGCAGGGCGAGGCCGGTGTAAACGCATGGCAGAGGCTTCCATCGAGGGGGTGGCTTCCGATGCTAGTCGAGCAGTGCCCGCAGCAAAGCCAGGAAAAGGCACAAGATGGAGGGCTTCTCCGAGCGAATGAAGGAGGCTGGCGTTGGCGTCGCGGGGCCGACAACTTTTTTCGGGCTAACCCTAAAGCTTTTGGGCTGGATTCCGATATAGAGGGTAACGGCCAACGGCGCCGTTGCGGCAGACCCCCGATGGTCCGCCAATGGAGCCCAACCCTTTAAGGAAGGATGACACCATGTCCGTGATCAATACCAATATCACTTCCATGATTGGTCAGCAGAACCTCAACGCGTCCCAGAGTGCCCTGACCACCTCCATGGAGCGTCTATCCTCCGGCCTGCGTATCAACAGCGCCAAGGACGACGCCGCCGGTCAGGCCATCGCCAACCGCATGTCCTCACAGATCACCGGTCTGTCCCAGGCCCAGCGTAACGCCAACGACGGTATCTCCGTCGCCCAGACCGCCGAAGGCGCGTTGAACCAGGTCAACGACAACCTGCAGCGTGTGCGTGAGTTGACCGTTCAGGCGCAGAACGATACCAACTCGGCTGATGACCTGACTTCCATCCAGAAAGAAATCGACCAGCGGCTACAAGAGATCAATCGTATCTCGGACGAGACCAGCTTCAACGGGGTTAAGGTACTCAAGGAAGAACAGACTCTGTCGATCCAGGTCGGTGCCAACGACGATGAAACTATCGAGATAGACCTTCAGTCGATTAATGCTGATACCTTGGAAATGAAAGGCTTTAGCGTCGAGAAAGGCATTGACGAAAGCAAGGTGGCCAGTGCGGCAACGAGTGCGACAGTTGCAACAGCTATCGACCATAGTGGTACAGATGTATCGAGCATCGCATCCGATGCTGTCATTGGCTCAATCTCCGCGGGGGATAATGGCAAGTATTATGCCAATGTGACCAGCTCTACCAGTTCAGGCAAGGACGGCAAGTATGAGGTCGATGTCGCCGAGGACGGCTCTGTGAGTCTGGTGGATGCAACTGCCGACTCTACTACTGGTGTAACGCTGTCAGCTGCGACGGATCTTGGTGATGGTGGCGTCGCTTTTACTGGCGAGGATAAGGATAAGGTACATGCCTATACCGGTAGTGAAACAGGCGCACCGGCGTATGTGATCAAGGATCAGGACGACGACGGCAATGACGTCTACTATGAGGCCAAGGTGGCAGACGACGGCGCGGTGACCCGCGGCAACAAGCTTGCTACCTCTCTACCCACTGAGGATCCCCTGGCCACCATCGACAATGCCTTGAATCAGGTCGATACCCTGCGCTCGGACCTTGGTGCCATCCAGAACCGCTTCGAGTCGGCGATCACCAACCTGTCTACCACTACCACCAACCTGTCCGCTGCTCGTTCGCGTATCGAAGACGCCGACTACGCGGTGGAAGTGGCCAACATGACCCGTGCTCAGATCCTGCAGCAGGCCGGTACCTCGGTGCTGGCTCAGGCCAACCAGGTGCCGCAGGGCGTGCTGTCCCTGCTGGGCTAAGACGACCTTCCAGCCAAAGGCGACTCTGAGCCTGGAGGAGGGTGGTTGCTCCTCTCTGGCTCAGTCAAGATGCCCCCTTACAGAACCGGCCCCTTTGAGGGCCGGTTTTTTTCTGCCATTTATGCATCTAAAAGTTAGCATACAAAATTTTACGCAAATAACTTAAAGCCTTCTTCGATGGTGGCCGATACCTAGGGTAATACGCCCACGTCAAGGAAGATGCTGGCATGACCGTCATCAATACCAACCTGTTGTCGCTCAAGGCTCAGCAGCAGAGCACTCGCTCTCATTCTCAGTTGAGTACGACGCTGGATCGGCTGTCGTCGGGACTAAGGGTGAACAGCGCAAAGGATGACGCAGCGGCTCAGGCGATCGCCAATCGGTTCGAAGCGCAAAAGGTGGGTATTGGCCAAGGCGCCAGGAACGCCAACGATGGCATCTCCATGTCGCAGACCGCCCAAGGGGTACTGAGCAGCATCAATGACAAGCTCCAGCGCATTCGTGACCTGACCGTGCAGGGCTTGAATGGAACGAATCAGAACACGGATAGCGATGCGATCCAGGCGGAGATCAATCAGAACCTCATGGAGATCGATCGACTGGCTGCGTCTGCCGAGTACAATGGCATTCCCTTGCTCGACGGCAGCGCTGGTGACGTCCAGTTGCAGGTGGGCGCCAACGACGGGGAGGTGCTGAACCTCGATTTGAATCCGCCAGGCTTCAGCGTCGCGGCCCTTGGCCTGGAAGATTTCAATGTGGCGGGCGATCCTGGCAGTGTCACCCCTCGCGACACCCTGGTGGGTCAGGCGAAGGACATCCTGGTCGACCACCCCTCGACCAGCGTGACCTATCCCGACGGCGCCGAGGCAGGGTTCTACCAGCTTCCCGACAGCTCCGAAAAAAATGGCTACTACGTCAGTATGGGAGGTGGAGACTTTGCCTTTGTCGACTGGCAAGCCACCCATGAGACGGCGACCGATCATAGCGACCTGACCATCTCCAACCCCCGGGAGATGTATCAGCCAGGTGCATTCGCGGCTCAGCCGATATCGGGATTGGCCGATAACCAGAGGCTGGTGAGCATTGAGCCCGATGGTGAATCCAGGACGTACTACATCGAAGACAATATTGATGGAGCGCTTTTTTACCGGAAAGCGGGTTTTAGCGTCGACTTTGACCAGGCTGGAGGCGTTGTCACCACGGTAGTGCCGGAAGGTGACTATCTCGATGGCGGTGACTATTATACGTCGAGTGACAAGGTACTGGACTATACCCTGGCGGATTACGATTCGCTGAGTTTTCCGGATGCTCCCGGCGGCGGATCGTCTCAGGTGGTCAAGGGTATTGATGACGCAGGCAACACCCATTATTACGTCAAGAGCAATGTGTCCGGCGATGTATCCTATTTTGCCGTGGACGATGCCAATACCCGTCTATCGTTGTCGGTGGACGAACTCGTTGGTCCGCCGGGCGGTACCGGGCATAGCGTGACCGAAGCTATTGAAGTTGATGGCGAGACGTATGCCGTCAGTGACTTCGATAGCCTGACGTTTTCAGGTATGGGACCGGGTGAGCGTGACTCCGCCGAAATATTCAGCTTCGCGGATGAAGACGGGGCAGACGGCTACTATGTGAGGACGGGAGAAGCAGGGTCGTACAAGTACTATGACATCACCCGTGCCTCTTCCGAATTGTCTATCAGTAGCGATAGCCAGGCCTACGCCGGAGTCGACCTCTTCCAGCAGGCCGGTAGCGGCGCTGTCATTGACACGGATATCGATAGGGCACCAGGGCTAGGCAGTATTGCTTCGGGGGCCGGTGACTTCCCCAGTGGGTTGGGCGTAGACGACGCGGAACTGGTGCAGAGAACCGACGATGGTTCCTGGGTCATTCGTGGCAAGATGGACAGCGGCGAGGGTTTTGGCTTCTACGACGCCGGTGTCGAATTCAAGCTGGATTCGAGCGGTGCCCTGACAGGTTATCGCGCGACCACCACGCAGAATGATCCCACCGTCCTGGGTGCTGCGGATCAAGTGGTGGAGAAGGTCTATGGCACCTCGACCGTCACCATCGATCCGCGCAATGTTTCTGTCGAATATACCGATGCCGAAGGGCGCGTCTACGAGGAGGTCCTTCGGGAAGGCGAAGACGGCAACTATTATTTCGAGTTGCCGGGAGAAAGCTCACTGCTTGGCGGATACAAGACCGCGACCCTGGTCGACTTCGATCAAAATGGCGAGATCATTCTCCGTACCGAGAACGGCAACAGTGAGGTGGTGGTCTACTATCCGACCGACCTTGAAGGTGGGGTCAACCGGTCATTCTTCGTCGAGACAGATGGGGACGGCGAAAGCGACGATGGCGTGCCCCATACGACCTTGAGAATCCAGGAGGCGGGCGAAGATTTCCGTATCCAGATGCCTCGCAATCCCCTGGCCGCCGTCGACCGGGCGATCGGCATGGTCGATGCCAAGCGCAGCCACCTGGGCGCGGTGGACAATCGGCTATCTTCCGTCATCGAAGGCAATGACATGATGGAGACCAACCTGGCTAGCGCTCAGTCCCGATTGATTGACGCGGACTACGCACAAGAGACGGCCAAGATGGTAAAGCTGCAGATCATTCAGCAGGCGGGGCAAAGCATTCTGGCCCAGGCCAACGTTGTGCCCGAGGTCGCGCTGGCGCTGCTTGGTGATGGGTGATCTGTCCATATGGATAACGACAACTGGCTGCTCAAGCTGATGGCTATAGGGGTGTTGCATGAAAGAGGGCGAGCAAAAGGTCGTCATCGACGAGCTGCAGCGTCTGATCGACGAGGTCAAGTGCACCATCGCACGCTTCGAAGCCAGCGGCATGGACACCAGGATGCCTGATGACTATGACAGGCTGTTGTCTATTCTGGGGGATGCCGTGAAACAACAGCGCCAGCATGTGTTGGCGATGCTTGCCTAGTGCAGGAGCCGAGGCGGTGAGGTTGTCGCCATCTCTGCGACTCGACCGGTTCCCTGACACCCTGCGTTATTCCCCTGCATTTCTGGTAATTTGCCTCTTCCGCCTCTCGCGTCTTCCCCACCTCCGTCATAACTCCCCTCCGCCATAACTCCCCAGCTCTCCAGCGCCCCTCTCTTGCCGACCTGTCTACTCCACCCCTGCTCTGTACGCCTGCTGGCATGCGCGCGTGATGTCTTCTTTGTGGATCGGCGAGCTATTCATCGTATCTATCTCTCGCGAAGGTCAGTAGGCGAACCTAAGCCATTCGCCTGGCGCCCCTGATGCTGCTTCTGTCTTGAGTTTTTTCTGCTCCACGTCGCAGCGACAAAAATCAACTAAAACAGTTTATTGCAATAATTTCTTCCGCGCCTCCTAAGACGTTTGTCTTGCTTCTCATTCCTTGTATTCACGTGGCACCTCGACTAGCTTCTCCCTCACTAGCAAAATTCATCTGATCAATTGTCTCGATAACCGCATACAAATACATTCAAGGAGTCACTTGTGGATGCATCCTCTACCGCGGCGGCTGAGCAACAGTCGGCGCCGGAAAAGTTCTCTTTTCTGCACAGGGGCATGACCTTGCCCTTTGTGCTTATCGTCACCTGCTTTGCCGCCTGGGGGCTCGCCGGCAATCTGACCGACCCCCTGGTGTCGGTGTTCGGCTCGGTGTTCTCGATGAGCGCGCTGCAGGCGTCGCTGGTGCAGTTCGCCTACTACGGCGCCTATTTTGCCCTGGCGATCCCGGCGGCCTGGATCAATTCGCGCCTGGGCTACAAGGGTGGCGTGCTGATCGGCCTCCTGCTGGCGGCCACCGGCGGGCT
Source organism: Halomonas sp. BN3-1 (assembly GCF_003056325.1). Taxonomy (NCBI): domain Bacteria; kingdom Pseudomonadati; phylum Pseudomonadota; class Gammaproteobacteria; order Oceanospirillales; family Halomonadaceae; genus Halomonas; species Halomonas sp. BN3-1. The sequence goes on from NZ_PYVV01000005.1 coordinate 47,843, forward strand.
TCTGTTCATGCCGGCCTCCCAGATGATGACCTACTCGATGTTCCTGGTGGCGCTGTTCACTCTGGCGGCGGGGCTGTCGATCCTCGAAACGTCTGCCAATCCCTACGTGATGGCGATGGGCCCGCGTGAGAACGCCACACGGCGGCTGAATTTCGCCCAGTCCTTCAACCCGGTGGGGTCGAACCTGGGGGTGCTGCTGGCCGCGGTGTTTATCCTGCCCCACGTCAATCCGGCCACCGCCGAGCAGCGCGCCTCGCTGACTCAGGAGGCGCTGACCGAGATGCAGTCGGCGGAATTGCAGGCGGTGATGGGCCCCTATATCACTCTGGCGCTGGTCTATGTGGTGATCGCGATTGCCATCGCCATGGTGCGGGTGCCGCGCCACGAGGCGCTGATGGCGGACCGCAAGAGCGAGACGGTGGCGTTGTCGGGGAGTCGTCTCGGGCGGCTGGTGCGCAACCGTCGCTACGCCTTCGGGGTGGTGGCGCAGTTCTTCAACGTGGCCGCCCAGACCTGCACCTGGACCTTCACCATCCACTACGTGACCGAGGCGCTGGGCGTCGGCAGTGAAGAGGCCGGCTACTGGCTGCAGGCCTCCTTGCTGGTCTTCCTGGTGTCGCGCTTCGTCATGGTCGGGGTCATGGGTCGGGTGGACCCGCGCAAGCTGATGACCGGGATGTGCGTGCTCGGCGTCGCGCTATCGCTGGTGGCGGTGTTCAGCGGCAACCTGCTCGGCGCGGTGGCCCTGGTGCTGCTGAGCGCCTGTATCTCGCTGCTGTTCCCCACCATCTACGGCATCTCGCTGGAAGGGCTGGGGCAGGACACCAAGTACGGCGCCGCCGGCCTGGTGATGGCGATCGTCGGTGGTGCCCTGGTGCCGCTGGCCCAGGGCTGGCTGATCGATATCACCTCGGCCCAGACCAGCTACCTGGTGGTGGCGGTGTGCTTCGCGGTGATCGTGGCCTTCGGTCTCTATGTGCAGCGTCATCCGCGGCCCGAGACCAGCAACGAGGGTGATCTGGCCTGAGCTGGCGTCTCTTGAACTGGCAGCGCCTTAACGCGAATCGGGGGTGTCCCGCAGCACCACGGCGACCTGAGCGAGGTGAGTCTGCATGGCGGCATGGGCGCCCCTGGGGTCGCCGGCGACGACGGCATTGAGGATGGCCAGGTGTTCCTGGTGGGTGATGGCGATACGACCGCCGAGGTGGATCGATTGCCACAACCGCATCCGCAGGGTCGGCCGCGACAGTGCCTCGAGCAGGGCGACCAGCACGGGGTTGCGGGAAATCCTCGCCAGGCTGAGGTGGAACTCCAGGTCGGCGGCCATGGCACCTTCGTGGTCCAGCGCCTGGATGGCGGGCTCGGCCTCGGCCAGTACGGCCTTCAGGCGCTCGATGTCCTCGTCGGTTCGGCGCAGCGCCGCCACCGCCGCGGCCTCCACCTCCAGCGCCTGGCGCACATTGTGCAGGTCGCGGGACGAGGTCCCGGCCTGGATGCCCGCCCAGAACTCCAGGGGCTTCAGCAGCAGCCCCGGGTCCAGCGAGGTAACTGTGGTGCCGGAGCCCTGGCGGGTCTCGAGGATGCCCATGGCGACCAGCGCCCTGACCCCTTCACGCAGCGAGCTGCGCGAGACAGCGAAGCGGGTGGCGAGGATCGACTCGACGGGCAGGCGATCGCCGGAGGCGATTTCACCGGAGACGATCATCTCCTGGATGCCTTGCACCACCACCTCGTACTGGGAGGGGCGGCGTTGGTCGCTGTCGGACGGGGGCGGCGGCGTCATGGCAGGGGCTCCGGCTCGGAAGGGGTGATCGAATCCCGCCATTCTATCGAAAACTTCGGCAGCACTTTAATACATCTGATGAATCTGGAGGACGATACGTGTCCGTCATCACCTCAATCGAACTGGTGGATCTGCGTTTTCCCACCTCGGACAGCAGCGACGGCTCCGACGCGGTCAACAAGGACGCCGACTACTCGGCGGCCTATCTCAGGCTGGTCACCGATGACAGCGCGCTCTATGGGTGCGGCTTCACCTTCACCATCGGTCGCGGCAACGAGATCTGCCTGCAGGCCATGGAGGCCCTCGCCCAGCCGCTGGTCGGGCGGGACGTGGCCGAGGTCTGCCGGTCTCCGGGGGCGGTCTATCGTGAACTCGCGGCGGATTCGCAGCTTCGCTGGCTGGGCCCGGACAAGGGGGTGGTGCACCTGGCGCGGGCGGCGGTGATGAACGCCGTCTGGGACCTGGCGGCCCGGCATGCGGGAGTGCCGCTGTGGCGTCTGGTCTGCGAGATGGAGCCGGAGGTGCTCGTCGAGCAGTTGGATCTCAGCTACCTGGGTGACGTGCTGAGCGCCGAGGAGGCGGTGGCGATGCTCAAGGAACAGCGGCCCTTCCAGCAGGAGCGCATCGCCGAGCTGAGTGTGCAGGGCTTTCCCTGCTACACCACCTCGGCGGGGTGGCTCGGCTATTCGGACGAGAAGCTGGCCCGCCTGTGCCGGGAAGCGATGGACGAGGGCTACCGCCATATCAAGCTCAAGGTCGGCGCCAATCCCGAGGACGACGAGCGTCGCCTGGGGATCGCCCGCTCGGTGATCGGCCCCGACGTGGCGCTGATGATCGACGCCAACCAGATCTGGGAGGTGCCCGAGGCCATCGAGCGGGTCGAGGCGCTTTCCCATCACGACCTTCTGTGGATCGAGGAACCCACCAGCCCGGATGACGTACTGGGGCATCGCAGCATCGGCGATGGCGTGCGTCCGCTCGGCATCGGCGTCGCCACCGGCGAGCACGGCATGAACCGGGTGCTGTTCAAGCAGTTGCTGCAGGCCAACGCGGTCGACTACGTGCAGATCGACTCCTGCCGTCTTGCCAGCGTCAACGAGATCATCCCGGTGCTGCTGATGGCCAGGAAGTTCGGCAAGCCCGTCTGCCCCCACGCCGGCGGGGTGGGGCTGTGCGAGCTGGTCAATCATCTGGTGATGATCGACCATATCGCGGTGTCGGGGCCTGTGGACGGGCGGGTGGCCGAGTTCGTCGATCACCTGCACGAACACTTCGTCGACCCCTGCGTCGTGCGAGATGGCGCCTATACATTGCCGCGTGAGCCGGGGTATTCCGCCGAGATCAAGGCCGAGACGCTGGCGGCCTGGGCCTGGCCGAACGGCACCGAGTGGACCCGTCGGCGCCAGGCGGTGCCGGCATGATCCGCGGCCCGCTGCTCAATCCGCCATTGCTCGAGGGCCTGGCCGCCGCCGGACACGGCGCCAGGGTGCTGGTGGCCGACGCGCTCTATCCGCATGCGACCGGTGCGCCGCCAGCGGCGAGCCGGGTCTACCTCAACCTGTGCGAGGGCATGGTGCCGGTGTTGTCGGTGATGGAGACGCTGGCCCAGGCGGTGTTCGTGGAAGAGGTCACCTTCATGGCCGACGCCGAGGGCGGCGCCTCGGAATCGGTGGTCGAGTGCCGCCAGCGGCTGGCCGACCACCGCCATGGGGGAGGCCAGCAGATCGCCTGGTCGAGCCTGGATCGCTGGGCCTTCTATGACGCCTGCCGCGGACCTGAGGTGTGCCTGGTGGTGGCCACCGGCGAGTGCCGCCCCTACTCCAACTTTCTGCTGACCATAGGCGTTCCGTGATGATCGATACCCACCTTCACGTCTGGGACACCGGTGCGGTGCGGATTCCCTGGCTTGCCGATGCGGGCCTGCCCGCCAGGGCGCCGATTCCCGATGGCCAGGACCGCCGCTACGTGCTGGTCGAGGCAGACGCCCCGGACCCCGCCGAGGAAGCCGCCTGGCTGATCTCGCTGGCCGAGCGGGACCTGCGGGTCCACGGCGTGGTGGCGAGTGTCGCGCTGGAGCTTCCCCAGGCCGAGCGGGCGCTGGCGAGTCTGGCCGAGGTGCCCCAGGTGGTCGGCGTCAGACGCCTGCTGCAGGACCGCGAGCTGTTTGACTCGACCGCCCTGGTCGAGGGCCTGAAGCGTCTGGCCGACTGGGGCCTGCCCTTCGATGCCTGCGTCAGGGACCGGGAGCTGCCGCGCCTGCTGGCGTTGCTTGAACAAGTGCCGGAGCTGACGGTGGTGCTCGACCATATGGGCAAGCCGAACCCGCGTGATGGCGTCGCGTTAGAGGCCTGGCAGCGCAATCTGGCGCGCCTGGCCGAACTCGACAGGGTCCACTGCAAGCTGTCCGGGCTGCCGGCGGAGTGCCGCGACGCCGATGAGCTCGAGCGCCACGCCCCAGACATCGTCGACGTGGCGCTTGAGGCCTTCGGTGCCGAGCGCTGCCTGCTCGGCAGCGACAGCCCGATCAGCCAGGACCCGAAGGACTGGTGCGAGCGGGTGCTGGCGCGGGTGCCCGCAGAAAAGCGCCAGGCCGTTGCCGAGGACAACGCCTTGAACATCTATCACAGGAGGGATGCCCGATGACGACATCGCCGATCGCCAGCCGTCTGCCACCCAAGCTGCGCCGTGCCTTCGAAGGCCTCGGCGTCGGCGCGGCGCAGTTCGGCAACATGGGCAAGGTCACCCCCGAACAGGACGGCCTGGCCGCCGTGGATACCGCCTGGGAGCTGGGGCTGCGGTTTTACGACACGGCCCCGCACTACGGGCTCGGGCTGTCCGAGCAGCGCCTGGGCAAGGCGCTCAAGGGACGCTCGCCGGACGACTACGTCATCTCCACCAAGGTGGGGCGCCTGCTGGAGCCCAATCCTGCTCCGCAGGGCAGCGACGAGGCCAACGGCTTCCACGTGGCCGATGACCTGACCCGACGGCGTGACTACACCGCCGAGGGCGTCAGGCAGAGCCTGGAGGCCTCGCTTGCGCGCCTCGACATGGCGTCGGTGGACATCCTCTGGATCCATGACCCGGAAGAGCCCACGGACCGCTTCGAGGAAGCCCTGGCGGGGGCGGTCCCCGAGCTCGAACGCCTGCGCGAGCAGGGCCGGATCGCGGCCTGGGGCGTGGGCTCCAAGGACGCCGGCATGCTCAAGCGCTTCGTCGATCAGGCCAGGCCTGACCTGATCATGCTGGCCGGTCGCTACACCCTGCTGGAGCAGGAGCAGACAGGACTGATGAGCGCCTGCCTGGAACGCAAGGTCGGTGTGGTCGCCGTCGGCGCCTTCAATTCGGGCCTGCTGGCGCGTGACGAGCCTCCCGCCGATGCCTGTTACGAGTACGGCCAGGCACCGCAGGCGGTGCTCGAACGTGCCCGCGAACTCGCCGCAGTGGCGCGAGCCCACGGCGTCAGCCTGCCGGCGGCGGCGCTGGCCTTCCCGTGGCGCCACCCCGCCGTGGTCAACGTCATGGCCGGAATGCGCTCGCCTGAGCAGGTGAAGCGAAATCATGCACTGGCCTCGTGCGATATCCCCGAGGCCTTCTGGAACGAACTGCAGGCGCGAGGCCTGCTGAAGGAGAACACATGAAGCTGTTGCGCCGTGGAACGATGGGTAACGAGATGCCGCTGGTCGAGGTCGAAGGCGTGCTCTACGACGCCTCGCCGGTGGGCGACTTCGGGCCAGGCTTCTGGAAGGACAACGGCGTGGCGCGTCTTCGCCGGCTGCTGGACGCCGGACGGCTGACCGCCGTCGAGCTTGCCGACGAGGTGCGCCACGGCTCGCCGGTGGCGGCGGTGGGCTCGGTGATCTGTATCGGTCAGAACTACGCCGCCCACGCCGCCGAGTCCGGCGCCGAGCCGCCGAAGCAACCCATCGTCTTCTTCAAGACGCCCAACACCGTCGCCGGCCCCGACGATACCGTCACCATCGCGCGCGGTTCGGAAAAGACCGATTGGGAGGTCGAGCTCGCCATCGTGATCTGCAGCACCGCCAGCTACTGCGACTCGCTGGAGGAAGCGGCCAGTCATATCGGTGGCTATGTGCTCGCCAACGACCTGTCGGAGCGCAAGTTCCAGCTCGAGGTCTCCGGCGGCCAGTGGAGCAAGGGCAAGTGCAGCCCGGGCTATATGCCGCTGGGCCCCTGGATCGTGACCGCCGACGCCTTCGATCCCGCCAATGTGGGCCTGCGCTCCTGGGTCAACGGCGAGCCGCGCCAGGACTCCCGCACCTCGGACATGATCTTCGGCTGCGCCGAGATCGTACGTGATCTGTCGCAGTACATGCAGCTCGAGCCCGGCGACGTCATCTCTACCGGAACCCCCGAAGGGGTAGCGGTCTCGGGGCGCTTCGACTACCTCAAGCCGGGCGACGTGGTCGAGGTGGAGATCGACGGCCTGGGCCGCCAGCGTCAGACCTTTCGTGCCTGGGAGGGCTAATCCATGACAGCTCGATTCGAAGGACGGGTGGCCATCGTCACCGGCGGCGCCTCTGGCATCGGCGCGGCGATCGCCGACTGCCTGGCCGCTGAAGGCGCCCGCGTCGCCGTGCTGGATCGCGAAGATCCCGCCAATCAACACCACTGGGAAGCGTGCGATGTCGCCAGCAGCGAGCAGGTAGAGCGTGCGGTGGCGGCGGTCGCCAGTGCGTTGGGGCGTATCGATATCTTGGTCAACAACGCAGGCATCGGCGCCCAGGGCGATGTCGCGGGCAACCCGGATGAGGAGTGGGCGCGTGCCTGGGAGGTCAACGTCGCCGGCATGGCGCGGGTGTCTCGGGCGGCGCTGCCTCATCTGCGCGAGTCGGACGCCGCCGCCATCGTCAATATGGCGTCCATCGCCGCCACCGTGGGGATTCAGCAAAGGGCCCTGTACTCGGCGACCAAGGGCGCCGTGCTGGCCTTGACCAGAGCCATGGCGGCCGATCACCTGCAACAGGGCATTCGGGTCAACTGTGTCTCGCCCGGCACCGCGGATACCCCCTGGATCGGCCGCTTGCTTGCGCAGGCGCCTGACCCCGAGGCCGAGCGTGCGGCGCTGGAGGCCCGCCAGCCCCACGGACGGCTGGTCGCCGCCGCCGAGGTGGCCCAGGCGGTGGCCTATCTGGCCGATCCCGCCAATCGCTCGACGGTGGGGGTCTGCCTGCCGGTGGACGGTGGCATGGACGCCCTGCGCCTGCGTCCGCGCTAGCCCTGTTCATGTAAAAACCGCTCATCTCGGCCCTCAAGAGTACGCCGGCCTAGCCGATAGTGGTTATATTAGGTAATGCGCACCGCTTACCTCTATCTGGGCAGGGCTCATGGCTAAGGATCGATCAGCGGGCTTGGGCCCGACGACGCTGTTGCAGGCGGCCTCCGCCGGCAAGGTCGCCCATCACCCCTCGGTGGTGGCGGGGCTGGTGCTTGACCGCGCCCCGGTGGGGCTGGCGCTGATCGATGCCAACGACCGCCTGGTATGGGCCAACGCCGCGCTGACGGAGCTGGCCTGTCCCACCGGCGGCGAGCTGCAGGGCCGCAACCTCAACGAGCTGTTTCGCCCCTTCGTCAATCTGCTGGGGGAGCGGGGCAGCTACCATACCCTGTCACCCGGCGAGGACTGGCAGCAGGCCTGGCTTGCGGTGGATGACAGCGCCAGCGCCCGGCTGGGGCTGATGTCCTGCGTGGCCTTCGACCGAGGCGCCGATGCGGCTCTGGACAGCAGCACCGATCCGCTGATGTGGCTGGTCACCTTCGTCGATCTCGACGCCGACGCCGACGCGGTACTGGATCGCCGCCATGCCGATATCGGCAACGTGGCCAGTACCTGGATCTTCGAGGACCGCCTGTCCCACGCCTTCGATCGCGCCGACCGTCTGGGCCAGCGCCTGGGCGTGATGCTGATCGAACTGCATGGCCTGTCGCGCATCCTGGTGGACCATGGCGGCGAAATGGCGTCGCGGGTGTCGCGCCGGGCCGGACGCCGACTGGTCAACGTGCTGCGCCGGGAAGACAGCGTGGTGCAAGTCGATCGCGAACGCTGGGGGGTGCTACTCGAGCATCCCGTCACGCCGGAGACCCTGCAACTGGTGGCCGACCGCTGCCTCGAGGCGCTGGAACCGCCCTTTACCCTGTCCGGCTATCGGCCCGCCCTGATCGAGCCGCGTATCGGCATCGTCCTGTGCCCGGAAGACGGTGAGGAAGCCGGTGAGTTGCTGGCCCACGCCGAAAAGGCGCTGGAAGAGGCCGTGCCTGGTGGTTTCGCCTTTTACGACGGCAGCCTGCAGCGTCTGATGGAGCGCCAGCAGCGCTTCCGTCACGAGCTGCAGGAAGCGCTGATGTTCCCCGATCAGCAGTTTTACCTGGTGTATCAGCCCCAGTTCGATCTGATCACTCGGCGCTGCTGCGGGCTCGAGGCGCTGGTGCGCTGGCGCCATCCCCAGCGTGGCGAGGTGGCGCCGGCAGAATTTGTCGGGCTCGCCGCCGAGATGCAGCTGGTCGACCGGCTAGATCGCTGGGTGCTCAAGGAGGTAGTGGCCCAGCGCAGGCGCTGGCGCGAGTCCGGCTCCGAGCTGGGCGACTGGGATATCTCGGTGAACATTCACCACCACCTGCTGGATCAGGCCGGCTACGATGGCCGCGCCCTGGATCTCTACCTGCGTCAGCTATGCGAGTCTGGCGCGAAGGGGGAGGCGGCAGCACAGCACTCCCTCCACGAGTGCCTCGACTGGCTGTGCCTGGAGGTGGATGGGGCGGGGTTGTTCGAGGTGGGCCACCGCCAGTCCCACCTGTTAAGGCGAATCGTCGCCCTGGGCGTGCGACTCGGTATCGATGGGCTGGGCCGCTCCCCGGTGGATCTGTTCGGCATGGCCTCGCTGCCGGTGACCCAGGGCAAGCTGGGGCCGGAGACCCTCAAGACCCTGGCCGATCCCTCCACCAGCATGCGCCAGAGCGTGGCGGCTCTGATGCGCTGCCTCGAGACGCTGGAGTTCGTCGTGGTGGCGGTGGGGGTCGAGACCGCCGAACAGCTCGATACCATCAAGGCGCTGGGACTGGTCCGGATTCAGGGGCGTCTTGTCGGTGCGCCGCTGGAAAGCGAGGCCCTGGTGGACTGGGCGGCCTCCGGCGCGCATCCCGCGATAGCGATCTGAGCCAGGCATTGATGCCGGCAAGGTGGCGGTGCCGGCAAGGTGGCAGAGCCGGGCAGACGTTTCCGAGAGGAGGCGTCAGGCCGAGATATTAAGAGCCCAAGCTGCGAGCCAAGACCTCGAACCAGGAAATCAGGCCGAGACGTTGAGCCGAGAAGGTTGCAGCCGGGTGCGGCCGTCGGGCTGGTAGACGCTGGCGTTGGCGATGCGGTGGATCTGGTCGAGCATGCGCTGGTTGTGCTCCATGCGCAGGGCCAGCAGTTCGCCACAGCGCAGATTGGCGCGGGAGACTTCCCTGGCGAGTGCCATGGTGGCCTGCCAGGCGGCTTCGCAGCCGGCGTCACGGGCGGCTTGCAGGGTGCCCTCGCGGTCATCGGGGTAGCCCAGTCGGCACTGCACCTGATGGCGGCGCGCTTCCGTCTCGGCAAGCCTTTGCTGGATCTCGGACTTCTGGCCGGCGAGCGCCACCAGCGCCTCGCTGTCGACCTGGCCCTGAACCAGGCACTCCTGTTCCTCGCCCAGCAGGGTCAGCAGCTCGGCGAGTCGCTCACGCTGCTGGTTGAGCAGTCGGGCCAGACTCACGACCGCGAGTCCTCTGAAGTATCGCCGAGCATGTCGCGGACGCTGTCGATCAGGCCGTCGGCGATACGCTCCGGATGGATTTCCAGGCGTCCCTCGCGGATGGCGTCACGAATCTGTTCGACCCGGGCGCTGTCGATGTCCTGGCTGGTGTCCGCCGCCGGGCGGCTCAGGTGGGCCTGGGCACCGGCTTCGACACCGGCGCCAGCGGCTTTTTGCGTCTCGCTTTGCTGGAGCTTGTCGCTCTGCTGCGGCCCCTCGCTGTGGGCGGGGCGGGTCAGAGGATGTTGCGAATCGATCTTCACGGGCAAGGCCTCACGAGAATGGCGATGGGACCAGGCGCTGGCTGTCGCCGTTGATCCGAATGTCTGCGTCTATGTACATCATCGGCCGCAAGAACAAGAACTTTAGGTCTGGCCGGCAACAAGAACTTTAGGTCTGGCCGGCAGACGCGGATGATTTTCGTGCCCGTCTAGCTGTGGAAACCCACCTGGCCGCCACCCGAAAAGTCGCCGAGCGCAGGCACTTTTCATCAACGTCCTAGTAGGTTACCGCCAGCCGGCCGTGTTCCACCACCCGGGCGTCGAGGATCTGGCGCCGATCCACCCTTACCCGCACGATATCGCCGAGGCCGCCGGCCTCCAGCGCCTCGCCCTGGCGGCTGATGCGAAAGCCCCGCCCACTGGCTTCCACCGCGACCTGCTCGCCGCGTCTCACCAGCTTGGGTGACGTCAGCTGATGAGCCGACAGCGCCTGGCCCTGGCGAATCCCGCGTCGGGCGATCTGACCGATGGCCGCCTGTGGGTCAGTCAGCGCCTGGGACGGCAGTCGGCTTACGTCGAAGCGCTCGCTGGTCAGCATGTCCGCGCTCAGGCGCTCGCCGGGGGCGATGTCCCGCGCCGCCACCAGGCGCTCGCCCAGCCGGGTGATTTCGGCCTGCAGATAGCGGCTGCGATGGCGCTCACCCTCGCAGCGAAGACCCACCGAGACGCGTCCGGCCAGCCGACTCCCCGCTCGGGGCAGGAAGGGCTCCGGCTGTCGGCAGTCGGCCAGGCTCGCCGCCGGCGGGAATACCTGGATATCCAGATCGCCCGGCCGGGCGCCGTCGGCCAGGGCCTGCTCGAACAGAAAGCTCTCCACCCGTGTCAGCGCTTCTCCGGTGCCCGCATCGACACCGCCGTCATCGACCGCCTGGCCGCTGGCCTGGGCGGCGGCGTAACCGGTACTGGCGGCAAAGCCTGTGCTGACACACAGCACCAGCGCCGCCCGGGCGATGACCCAGGACAGGGAAGCAGTGGCTTGTACAACAGATGAGGATCGAGACATCGGGTTACCGGTGGTCGGTGCGATCTTTAGCGCCCGGGGCCGTTTGAAGGGCGTTTTCCTGGCCTTTCAAGGGCGCTTGCCTGGCCATTCAAGGGCCATGGCACACCAGTGTAGAGAAGCCGGCATCGACGCATGGTCTGAAATGGGCGTGGTAATGGGGGCTGTTCACGGCTTTGTGCAGACAGGGGCCTGGGTATTCTTCATCGTCGAACCCCTTGTCTCTTTGTTCCCTTGCTTACGGAGCGCACCGGGATGATCGATCAGCTCGAGGCCTCGCTCGCTTTTCACCAGCAGGCCCTGTCGCTTAGACAGGAACGCCAGAAGGTCCTGGCCAGCAATATCGCCAATGCCGATACCCCCGGCTACAAGGCACGCGACATGGACTTTTCCCAGGCCCTGGAAGCCGCGACCAAGGGGGCGAATCAGCCTGGTCTGGCCCTGGCGCGGACGTCCAGTCACCACCTGTCGGGTCATGGCCAGGCGATGTCGCTTGGCGGCAGCGAGCTCAAGTACCGCGTACCGGAGCAGGCCAGCCTCGACGGCAACACCGTGGACATGGACCGCGAGCGGGCCGCCTTCACCGACAACTCGGTGCGATACCAGGCCGCGCTGACGATCCTCAACAGTCGCATTCAGGGCCTCAAGCAGGCCATGCAGCCCGAGCAGTAAGCCCGGTCCATCTCAGTTTCCAAGCAGGGAGAGCGCCCCATGTCGATGTTTTCGATCTTCGATATCTCCGCCTCGGCGATGTCAGCCCAGGCCCAGCGCATGAACGTCACCGCCAGCAACATGGCCAACGCCGACAGCGTGGCCGGCCCCGACGGCGAGGCCTACCGCGCCCGCCAGGCGGTGTTCGAGTCCCGTGCCGCCAGCGACGGCATCGGCGGTGTCGGTGTGCGCGAGGTGGTCGAGGACCCCTCGCCGCTGCGCCAGGAGTATCGTCCCGAGCACCCGCTGGCCGATGACGCCGGCTACGTGGCGATGCCCAACGTCGACCCGGTGGGCGAGATGGTCAACATGATCTCCGCCTCCCGCTCCTATCAAGCCAACGTCGAGGTCATGAACACCAGCAAGCAGCTGATGCTCAAGACCCTGACCCTGGGCGAGGGCTAAACCCATGGCCAACACCATCGATGCAAGCGTTTACCAATCGGTCAACGCCGCCACCGCTCAGGCCAGCTCCAAGCAGGCGTCCGACGAGCTCGGCGACAACTTCATGACCATGCTGGTGACCCAGCTTCAGAACCAGGATCCGCTCAACCCCATGGACAACAGCGAGATGACCTCGCAGTTGGCCCAGATCAACACCGTGTCCGGCATCGAGTCTCTCAACGAGACCATGTCGTCGATCACCGGCCAGATCAACGCCGGCCAGGCGTTGCAGGCCACCGGGCTGATCGGCAAGGGCGTGCTGGTGCCGGGGGATCGCATCGTCATGGCCCACAACGACGAAGGCGCGCCAGTCTCCACGCCCTTCGGCGTCGAGCTGGAAAGCCCCGCCGCTGAGGTCAAGGTGACCATCACCAACGAGTCCGGCGAGGTCATCAACAGCTACAACCTGGGCCCGGCCTCCGCCGGGACCGAGTCGTTCCAGTGGGACGGCATGACCGGTGAAGGCGTGGCGGCCCCCGAAGGTGCCTATCACGTCAGCATCGAGGCCACCGGCGTCGAGGGCGAGGAGCTTGCGGTGACCGCGCTCAACTACGCCCAGGTCGGCGGGGTGTCCCCGGCGGATGACAGCGGCCAGGTGCAACTCGATCTGGGTGCCGTCTACGGGCAGGTGGCGCTGAGCGATATCCGCCAGATTCTGTAGCGAACGCAGGATGACCGTCGCGTCATCGACGCAGGGAAACGTATAAGGAGATTGACATGGGTTTTTCACAAGCGCTGAGTGGTCTGAACGCCGCCGCCGACAGCCTGGACGTGCTGGGCAACAATATCGCCAACTCCCAGACCGTGGGCTACAAGAGCGGTAGTGCGCAGTTCGCCGACGTCTTCGCCAACTCCCAGATCGGCCTGGGTACCAAGGTCTCCACCGTGCTGCAGGACTTCAGCGGCGGCAACCTGGAGTCCACCAACCGACCGCTGGATCTGGGCATCAGCGGCGACGGCTTCTTCCGCATGGAGCAGAACGGCCAGGTGGTGTATAGCCGCAACGGCCAGCTGACCATGACCCCGGACGGCTACCTGCAGAACGCCCAGGGCGCGCGCATCATGGGTTACGGCGTCAACGCCGCCGGTGCGGTCCAGGTGGGCGGCCAGCCTGAGGTGCTGCAGATCGAGGCCGACGAGATGCCGGCCAGCGCCACCACCGAGGTGTCCACCACCTTCAACCTCGACTCGCGCAAGGTTGCCGGCGAAGACCTCAACAGCGTCACCCTGGCGGGCTCGGTCGGCACCGACAAAGTGGAATTGAACTACCACTATTCCAACAACTTCACCGCCTACGACTCGCTGGGTAACCCGCGCAATGTCACCGTCTACTACCAAAAGACGGGAGACAACAAGTGGACCGCCACCACCGCGATGGACGGCATGGTGCTGATGGACGGTGCGGCTCCCAAGGAAATGCCGATGGAGTTTGACGCCAATGGCCAGCTGAAGCTGCCGGAAAGCGGTCAGTTCGACCTGACCTTCGCCGCCAATCCATTTCTGGGAGGTGCCAACAACATGGCGCTGACCTTCGATATCTCCGGTTCCACCCAGTTCGGCAACAATGCCAGCACCACCTCGCTCAACCAGAACGGTTATACCTCCGGCGCCCTGGTCGGCATCAGCATCGACAGTGACGGCACCGTAGTGCGCAGCTACTCCAACGAGCAGACCCGCCCGGCCGGCCAGATCGCCCTGGCCAGCTTCCGCAACCCCGAGGGCCTGTCACCCGCCGGTGACAACACCTGGGCCGCCACCGACGCCTCCGGCCAGGAGCTGGTCGGTGCCCCGGGTACCGGCCTGCTGGGCGGCATCCAGTCCGGCGCCATCGAGACCTCCAACGTCGACATGGCCAAGGAGCTGGTGAGCATGATCGTCACCCAGCGCGCCTACCAGGCCAATTCGCAGACCATCAAGACCCAGGACGAAGTGCTGCAGACCGCCATCAACCTGCGCTGATGACCACGCCGGCCGCTGCCTCGGGCGGCGGCCTCTCATACCTTCCAGGGGAGTCGTAGATGGATCGCATGCTCTACACCGCCATGAGCGGCGCACGCCAGACCATGGAGCAGCAGTCGGTGGTCAGCCACAACCTGGCCAACGCCTCGACCACGGGCTTCCGGGCCCAGCTTCACGCCATGCGTGCGGTGCCGGTCGAGGGCGAGGCGCGTCTCGACACCCGGGTGTCCACCGCCGCCTCGACCCCGGGGGCGGACTTTTCCCCCGGAGCCATCACCCGTACCGGCCGCACCCTGGACGTGGCCATCGACGGTGACGGCTTCTTCGCGGTGGAAAGCGACGACGGCAGCGAGGCCTATACCCGTCGCGGCGACCTGCAGGTGGACGGCAACGGCCTGCTGACCTCGGTGGGGCGCCCGGTGATCGGCGAGGGTGGGCCGATCCAGGTGCCGCTGGAGGCCGAGCTGTTCCTCGGTGCCGACGGCACCATCAGTGCGATCGGCATGGGCCAGGACCCCGACGCCCTGGCCGAGATCGGCCGGCTCAAGCTGGTCGAGCCGCAGCCCGGCGAGCTGACCCGGGGCGGCGACGGCCTGTTTCGCTCCATCGGAGAGAATGGCGAGCCTGCCGCCCTGGCGGCCTCCGACCAGGTACGGGTGGTCAGCGGGGCGCTGGAGGGCAGCAACGTCAATCCGGTGGAGTCCATGGTGGCGATGATCGATGTGGCGCGGCGCTACGAGCTGCAGACCAAGATGATCAGCACCGCCGACGAGAACGCCCAGAAGGCCAACAGCCTGCTGTCGTTGAACGGCTGAGCCCTTCAACCGACGGCCAGGGCCGAATTATTGAGCGGTCAGGGGAGCCTCCTGACCGAGGGAGAGAAGAACCATGATCAAGTCGCTGTGGACGGCCAAGACCGGACTCGAATCCCAGCAGGTCCAGCTGGACGTGATTTCCAACAATCTGGCCAACGTCTCGACCAACGGCTTCAAACAGTCCCGGGCGGTGTTCGAGGACCTTCTGTACCAGAACATGCGCCAGCCCGGCGCCCAGAACAACGTCCAGGACCGCCTGCCCTCGGGCATGCAGATCGGTTCCGGTGTGCGTCCGGTGGCCACCGAGCGCCTGCACACCCAGGGCGGGCTCGAGGCCACCGAGAACTCGCGTGATCTGGCGATCAACGGCAAAGGCTTCTTCCAGGTGCTGATGCCCGACGGCACCACCGCCTTCACCCGTGACGGCAGCTTCCAGCTCGACGAGAACGGCCAGATGGTCACCGCCAACGGCTACCCGCTGGAGCCTGCCATCATCATCCCCGACAACGCCCTGTCGGTGGACATCGGCGAGGACGGCGTGGTCTCGGTGACCCAGCCCGGCACCAGCGAGTCCGACGAGGTGGGCCAGATCACCATCTCCACCTTCGTCAACGCCACCGGCCTTCAGTCCATCGGCGGCAACCTGTACCTCGAGACCAGCTCATCAGGACCGCGCAATGAACTGATGCCGGGCATGAACGGTGCCGGCCGACTGTTGCAGGGCTATGTGGAGACCTCCAACGTCAACGTGGTGGAAGAGATGGTCAGCATGATCCAGACCCAGCGCGCCTACGAGATCAACTCCAAGGCGGTGCAGACCAGTGATGAGATGCTGGCACGCCTGGCACAACTCTAGGGCTTGTCTGAAAAGTGCCTTCGCTCGTCGACACTTTTCGAGTAGCGCCTAGTCACGACGCTGACAATAAATTCCGCGGTGGCACTGGAGATGGCCATGCACCCTGACACGACCTCATCATCTGGCGCGCCACACGGTGGGGCTCATGCTGTTCTGCGCCTGGCGACGCTGGCGCTGGCCCTGGTGCTGCTGACGCTTGCCGGCTGCGCCCAGATTCCCCACGCCTCGGTGGTGGGCGAGCAGGAGCAGATCGAGATCCCCGATCGGCCGCTGCCGGTGGCCAACGGCTCGATCTTCCAGAAGGCCCGGGGCTACCAGCCGCTGTTCGAGGATCGTCGTCCGCGCAGCGTCGGTGACATCCTGACCATCGTGCTGGACGAAGAGGTGAGCGCCAGCAAGAACTCCCGCTCCAACGCCGATCGTGACGGCAGCTCCAGCCTGACCTTCACCCAGGTGCCGGATGGCCTGGAAGACCTGCTGGACTACGGCTTCGAGATCGACGGCGACTCGGACTTCGAGGGCGGCGGCGGCTCCCAGGCCAACAACTCCTTTACCGGCACCATCACCGTCTCGGTGATCGAGGTGATGAACAACGGCAACCTCAGGGTGCGCGGCGAGAAGCAGATCGCGATCAATCAGGGCACCGAGTTCATCCGCTTCGGCGGGGTGGTCAATCCGCGCTTCATCACCACCCAGAACACCGTGCCGTCCACGGCGGTGGCCGATGCGCGCATCGAGTACGTGGGCAACGGCTACATCAACGAGGCGCAGCACATGGGCTGGATGCAGCGGTTCTTCCTGAACGTTTCCCCCTTCTAGGCCGAGCATGATGAAAAACCCTGTCTCCCGCCGCCCCACCCTGACCCTCGGCAGCCTGATGCTGGTGCTGCTGATCGCGCTCTCGGCCTTCTCCCACCTGGCCCGCGCCGAGAAGGTTCGCGACCTGGCCAGCTTCGCCGGGGTGCGCGACAACCAGCTGGTGGGCTACGGCCTGGTGGTGGGCCTGGATGGCTCCGGTGACCAGACCATGCAGGCGCCGTTCACCGGCCAGAGCCTCAACAACATGCTGTCCCAGCTCGGCATCACCGTGCCGCCGGGCACCAACATGCAGTTGCGCAACGTGGCGGCGGTGATGGTCACCGCGGACCTGCCGCCCTTCGCCCAGCCCGGCCAGCGCCTCGACGTGGTGGTGTCTTCCATCGGTAATGCCCGCAGCCTGCGTGGCGGCACCCTGTTGATGACGCCATTGAAGGGCGCCGACGGCGACGTCTACGCCCTGGCCCAGGGCAACCTGTTGATCAACGGTGCCGGCGCCGAGTCCGCCGGCTCCAGCGTGCAGATCAGCCACCAGGCCGCCGGGCGTATCGCCGGCGGCGCCATGGTCGAGCAGACGGTGCCGCTGGCGCTGGGCAGCCGTGACGGCGTGCTGGAACTGCAGCTCAACCAGGCCGACTTCGGTACCGCCGAGCGCGTGGTTCGTGCGATCAACGACACCTTCGACTACCCGGTGGCCTCGGCCAGAAACGGCGGCGTCATCGCCCTGAACGGGCCGACCAACGCCAACTCCCGGGTCAACTTCATGGCCCGTGTCGAGAACGTCGACGTCACCCCGATGCCGGCCCGGGCCAAGGTGGTGCTGAATTCTCGCACCGGCTCCATCGTGCTCAACGGCAGCGTGACGCTCAAGCGCGCCGCCGTGGCTCACGGCAACCTGTCCATCGTCATCGACACCGCCTTCGGCGTCAGCCAGCCGGCGCCCTTCAGCCGTGGCGGCGAGACCACGGTGGTACCGGACTCCGATATCACCATCGACGAGGGTCAGGGCACCCTGCAGGTGGTCGAAGGCGCCAATCTGCTCGACGTGGTGGACGCCCTCAACGCCCTCGGCGCGACCCCCAACGACCTGATGTCGATCCTCGAGGCGCTCAAGGCCGCGGGATCGCTCAGAGCCGAGCTGGAGATCATCTGATGGCTATCTCTGATCTTTCATCTGGGCCCATGACAGGGCTGGCTTCGGGGCCCACAACAGGGCTGGCTTCGGGGCCCATGACCGGACTCTCGGGTTCTGCCCTGTCTGGCGCCAGCCGGGCCACCGGCAGCGTCGGCCAGGCCGGCTTCGCCTTGGACATGCAGGGGCTGGCGCGACTCAAGACCAGCGCCCGCCAGCAGGATCCGGCGGCGGCGGCGGAGGCGGCGCGCCAGTTCGAGGCGATGTTCATCAACATGATGATGAAGAGCATGCGCGACGCCGTGCCGTCTTCTGGCCTGACCGACTCGAAGCAGACCCAGTTCTACCAGACGCTGCTCGACCAGCAGTGGTCCCAGACCATGGCCAGCCGAGGCATCGGCCTGGCCGACCAGCTCATGGCCCAGCTACGTGGCCCAGAGGCCAGCCAGGCCAAGGATGTCGAGGCACTGATCGCGGGGATTCCCCGTGGTACGCCGCGTCCGCTGTCCAACGCCCTGAGAGCGGACGCCCCGGCAGACAGCGAGGTCGAGGCGCCGACCAACTTCCTCGACGAGCTGGGCGCCGTCAGCCAGGGCATGACCACCGCCCAGGCCGAGGAGCGCATCAGCGGGCGCGAGGCCCGCGATACCCCGGCCCACGTCCAGGCCTTCCTCGACAAGCTGGCCGCCCCGGCCCAGGCCGCCAGCCGCGCCTCCGGCGTGCCGGCGGAATTGATCCTAGCCCAGGCGGCGCTGGAGACCGGCTGGGGCCGCCACGAGATCGCCACCGCCGACGGCAACAACAGCCACAACCTGTTCGGCATCAAGGCCGGCAGTAGCTGGGACGGCCCCACCACCCGTATTACCACCCACGAGGTGGAAGACGGCCAGCGCCAGCGTATTCGCGATGACTTCCGGGTCTACGGCTCCTTCGAGGAAGCCTTCACCGACTACGCCAGGCTGATCAGCAACAACGCCCGCTACGCCGAGGTCACCACCGCGCCGGACGCCGAGGCCGCCGCCCACGCGCTGCAGCGCGGCGGCTACGCCACCGACCCGGCCTACGCCGCCAAGCTGATCGCGGTGATGCACACCTTCGGCCCGATCGATGACGGCGCAGGCGCCACCCGCGTGGTGGCCGGCGAGGCTCGACCCGCTAGTGTCAGCGCATCGCCAGCAGGCACCGCCGAGCAGGTCGATGCCGCTTCCACCGCGGACAAGCGTGGCAGCGACTGGCTGGCCAGGGCGCAGATCGATAGCAACCCTACCCGAGTGTTTTAGCAACAGACGCGCTGCTCGGGACATCGACCAATCGCTCGGAAAATTAATGGTTTTTGCGGCACCGAGGCTCTCAAGCCAGCGGCCATTCGGCCGATAAACAGGCTATCGGCGAAAGGAATTCCACCATGAGCATGTTCTCCATCGGCTTGAGCGGCCTGAATGCCGCCCAGAACGCCCTGACCACCACCAGCAACAACATCAGCAACGTCTATACACCGGGCTACAACCGCGAGATCACGGTGCTGGGCGAGGGCAGCGGCGGGACCCAGGGCGTCCAGGTCAACGACATCGAGCGTCAGTTCAACCAGTACGTGGCCGACCAGCTCAATGGTGCGGTGAGCTCAAGCTCGGCGCTGGACGCTTACCAGACCCAGGTCAACCAGATCGACAGCCTGCTGGCCGATCAGGACGCGGGCCTGGCGCCGCTGATGCAGAACTTCTTCTCGTCGCTGGAAGACCTGGCCTCGGCTCCCTCGGACCCTGCCGCCCGCCAGGGCGTGCTGGGCGCGGCGGACACCCTGAGCGCCCAGTTCCGCGCCTTCGACAGCTACCTGCAGGACATGCAGGACGGCATCAACAGCCAGATCCGCGACGAGATCACCCAGATCAACAACCAGAGCGAAGAGCTGGCCTCGCTCAACCGCGAGATTTCCCTGGCCAAGGCCAAGACCGGCGAGGCCCCCAACGCGCTGCTCAACCAGCGTGACCAGCTGGTCACCGAGATGAGCGAGCGCATCGGGGTGGAACTGACGGTGCAGGACGGTTCCTCCTATCGGGTCAGCCTGCCCGGCGGACAGCCGCTGGTGGCCGGCACCGAGTCCTACCAGTTGAAGGCGGTGGCCTCGGCCAATGATCCCCAGCGGGTGGTGGTGGGCTACCAGGACCCCGGCGGCGGCCTGCAGCGACTCGACGAGGACAGCCTGCAGGGCGGCTCGCTCGGTGGGCTGATCCAGTTCCGTTCCGAGACCCTGGATCGCACCCAGAACCAGATCGGCCAGCTGGCGGTGTCCATGGCGGTCGCCTTCAATACCCAGCACGCCGAGGGCTACGATCTGGATGGCAAGAGCGGTGGCGACATGTTCGACATCGGCAAACCGCGGGTCTTTGCCAACGACGCCAACAGCGGCGGCGCCACGGTCACCGCGAGCTTCAACATCGACAAGATCGAAAACCTCGAGGCGGCCGACTACGAGGTCAAGGTCAGCGACGCTTCGGCATCGCCGCCGACCTTCGAGGTCACCCGCAAGGACACCGGCGAGGCGGTGGACGCGAGCTTCGACGCCACCGAGAACACCCTGACCTTCGGCGGCGTGACGCTCGCCATCGATGACCCCAGCGCCCTGGCCGACGGCGATCGCTTCGAGGTGCAGCCGGTACGCCGCGCCGCGGGCGGCTTCGAAACCGCCATCAGCGATCCCGACAAGATCGCCGCCGCCGGGGAAACCGGCGCCAGCGGCGACAACGAGAACGCCCTGGACCTGCTGAAGCTGCAGGACGAGATGAGCGTGGGCGGCAGTGCCACCCTGAGCCAGGCCTACGCCTCGATGGTCAGCGACGTGGGTAACCGTACCAACGTGGTGCAGGTCAACCTGGCAGCCCAGCAGGGGCTGACCGAGCAGTTGAGCGCGGTGAAGCTGTCCGAGTCCGGGGTCAACCTGGATGAAGAGGCGGCCAACCTGATCCGCTATCAGCAGTACTACCAGGCCAACGCCAAGGTCATCGACACCGCCACCTCGGTGGTCGACACCATCCTCGGACTGCGCGGCTAAGGAGAGCAGAGCATGCGTATCAGCACCGTCACCATGTACGACCAGAGCGTCAGCTCGCTCAACCGTCAGCAGTCCGAGTTTCTTCACCTGAGCCAGCAGCTCGCCAGCGGCAAGCGGGTGGTCAATCCCTCCGACGACCCCCAGGCGGCGTCCCGGGCGGTGGCGGTCAGCCAGGCCCAGGCGGTGACCCAGCAGTACACCGATGCCCGGGTCAGCGCGCGCAACGCCCTGTCCCAGGAAGAAAGCGTGCTCAACAGCGCAAGCGACGCCCTGGCCAGCGCCACGGCGCTGGTGATCCAGGCCTCCAACGACACCCTGAGCGACGCCGACCGTCAGTCCATCGCCAGTGAGCTGCGCGGCGTCTACGAGACGCTGATCGGTCAGGCCAACGCCACCGACGGCAACGGTCGCTACTTGTTTGGTGGCTACGCCGATGGCGCCGAGCCTTTCTTCGACAGCGGCAGCGGTATCGAGTACGTCGGCAGCGACAAGGTGCGCGAGCAGCAGGTGGACGCCTCGCGACTGATGGCGGTGGGGGATACCGGCGCCGACATCTTCACCAGCGTGCCCAGCGGTGCGGGCTACGTGGCCGAGCAGGGGGACAACAGCGGCAGCGTGACCTTTGCCGGCCCCGATGTGGTCGACAACAGCGACACCGGCTACGGCAAGCGCTACCTGGTGGAGTTCGGCGGCACCGACGACGCTCCGACCTACAGCGTCAAGGTCGAGGTCGAGAACAATAGCGGCAATTGGGTCAGCGCCGGTGCAGCCCTGGAAGATCAGCCCTACGACCCCGAAGGCACCAGCGTCGAGGTCGGGGGCCTGCGCCTGGAGCTTGAAGGCGCGCCTGCGACCGATGACAGCGTGACCTTCGGCCCCGCCGACACCATGAACACCAACGTCTTCACCACCTTCGAGAAGGTGCTGGCGGTGCTGGAAGCCCCCGCCGACACCCCCGCCAAGCAGGCGACGCTGCATAACACCCTGAACGGCGCCATGCGCGAACTGGACGCCAGCCTCGACAACGTGTTGACCAAGCGGGCCTCGGTCGGCGCGCGGCTCAACGAGCTGGACGTGATCGACTCGGTCAGCGGCAACCGCGAACTCAACTACGCCCAGACCATGTCGGACCTGGTCGATCTGGACTACAACCAGGCGATCTCCGAGTACAGCATGCGTCAGGTGGGCATGCAGGCCGCCCAGCAGGCCTTTATCGGCATTCGCGACCTGTCGCTGTTCAACTATATGTAGGGTCGATGTAGCGCTGGTATAGCGCGCAGGTAGCACGACTCTATCGTCGTCGTGTGACAGCCCCCTCAACCAAAAAGCGGCGCGTCTTGCTGGACGTCGCCGCTTTGTCGTTCTTGGCCAGGGTGACGGCAAGCGAGATGCCCTGGATCAAGAAGTACTTGACCCGCACATCAATATGTCCATAATTCCGGACATATGGACAAAGACGATCTGCAACCGACCCTCGACACCTTCGCTGCGCTGTCTCAGCCCACCCGGCTCGCTGCCTTTCGCCTGCTGGTGCGCCATGAGCCCGAAGGCCTGCCTGCCGGCGAGCTGGCCCGCCGCCTGGAGGTGCCCCACAACACCCTGTCGGCCCACCTTGGTGTGCTCAGCCGGGCGGGGCTGGTCAGCCAGCGCCGGGAAAGCCGCTCCATCGTCTATCGGGCGGACCTGGCGCACATGGTGGCCACCCTCGACTTTCTGGTGCGCGACTGCTGCGCCAGCCGGCCGGAGGTGTGCAACCCCCTGGCCGACCTGCTGGGCCCCGGCACCGGTGACGACACCAGGACCTGCTGAGCCACGACAGCCTCGATAGCCAAGATCGCCTCCCGGAGCCCCCATGACGCTGATCTACCACAACCCGGCCTGCTGCGGCACCTCGCGCAACGTGCTGGCCATGCTCGAGGCCTCCGGCGAATCGCCCGAGGTCATCGAATACCTGAAGACACCGCCCAGCCGTGAGCGCCTGGTCGAGCTGATCGAGGCCATGGGCATCACGCCCAGGGAACTGCTGCGCCAGAAGGGCACGCCCTACGACGAGCTGGGCCTCGGTGATGACCGCCTCGACGACGAGGCCTTGATCGACGCCATGATGGCCCACCCGATTCTGATCAACCGACCCATCGTGGTGACCGCCAGGGGCGCGGCGCTGTGCCGTCCCTCCGAACGGGTACTGGCGCTGGTCGAGGCGCCGCTGTCGGCCATCGAGGGCGACAGCTTCACCAAAGAAGACGGCGAAACCGTCACGCTGGAGGCAAACCGCACATGACCCCCGATACCCTGCTCAAGGACCTGCCCAACATCGACCCGGAGCTGTGGCGGCCCATCGCCGTGGACGAGCTGGCCCCGCCCAGCGCGCCACGCCATGCGCCTCGCATCCTGGTGCTGTACGGCTCGCTGCGCGAGCGCTCCTACTCGCGGCTCTTGGCCGAGGAGGCCGGGCGTTTGCTCGCGGCCTTCGGTGCCGAGGTGCGTACCTTCTCCCCCCAGGGGCTGCCGCTGCCCGATGGCGCCGAGGCCGACCACCCCAAGGTCGCCGAGCTGCGCGATCTGGCGAGCTGGGCCGAGGGCATGCTGTGGGTCAGCCCCGAGCGCCACGGTGCGATGACGGCGGTGATGAAGGCCCAGATCGACTGGATTCCGCTGTCACTCGGCGGGGTTCGCCCGACCCAGGGCAAGACCCTGGCGCTGATGCAGGTGTGTGGCGGCAGCCAGAGCTTCAACACGGTGAACCAGATGCGCCAGCTGGGGCGCTGGATGCGCATGCTGACCATCCCCAATCAATCGTCGGTACCCAAGGCCTTCAACGAGTTCAACGAGGCGGGGCGGATGCGCTTGTCGCCGCTGTACCTGCGCGTGGTCGACGTGTGCGAGGAGCTGATGAAGTTCACCTGGCTCAACCGTGGCCGTGACGGCTACCTGACCCAGCGTTATTCCGAGCGGGTCGAAAGCGCCGAGCAGGTGTCTTCGCGGGTCAATCAGGACAGTCTCTGACAGGGAGTTTTCCATGCTGGCATTCGCCATCTTCGTCGTGACCCTGGTGCTGGTGATCTGGCAGCCAAAGGGCCTCGGTATCGGTACCAGCGCCCTCGGGGGCGCCGCGGTGGCCCTGGCCGTCGGGGTGGTGCAATTGCCCGATGTGCTGGTGGTGTGGGACATCGTGTGGGATGCGACCTTCACCTTCGTCGCCCTGATCCTGATCTCCTTGATCCTCGACGAGGCCGGATTCTTCTCCTGGGCGGCGCTGCACGTGGCGCGCTGGGGCGGTGGCAACGGACGCCGCCTGTTTCCGCTGATCGTGCTGCTGGGGGCGGTGATCGCGGCCTTTTTCGCCAATGACGGTGCCGCGCTGCTGCTGACCCCCATCGTCATGGCGATTCTGCTGCGCCTGAAGTTCTCGCCTCAGTCGTCGCTGGCCTTCATCATCGCCACCGGCTTCGTCGCCGACTCCACCAGCCTGCCGCTGATCATCTCCAACCTGGTCAATATCGTCAGCGCGAACTTCTTCGATATCTCGTTCAACCACTACGCCATGGTGATGGTGCCGGTGGACCTGGTCTCGCTGGCAGCGACCCTGCTGGTGCTGACCTGGATGTTCCGCAGCGATATACCGGAGCAGTACGACGTCGAACGCCTCGAGGCGCCGAGCCATGCCATCCGCGACCCGCTGGTGTTCCGCGCCGCCTTCCCGGTGCTGGCGACGCTGCTGGTGGCGTTCTTCGTCACCGCGCCGCTGGGCGTGCCGGTGGCGCTGGTGACCGGCAGCGCGGCGCTGGTGCTGGTCGCCCTGGCCGGTCGCTGGCACCAGGCAGGGGGCAGCACGGTGATCTCGCTGTCGCGGGTGTTCAAGGGCGCGCCCTGGCAGATCGTGCTGTTCTCGGTAGGCATGTACCTGGTGGTCTACGGGCTCGGCAACGCCTGGCTGACCGAGGATGCCAGCGCTCTGCTGACCTGGCTCGGCCAGCAGGGCACCCTGGTGGCGACGCTGGGTACCGGTGTGGCCTCGGCGCTGCTGGCCTCGATCATGAACAACATGCCCTCCACCCTGGTGGGGGCACTCGCCATCGACCAGGCCCAGGTCGGCGACCTGACCCGGGAGCTGATGATCTATGCCAACGTCATCGGCAACGACCTGGGGCCCAAGTTCACCCCCATCGGTAGCCTGGCCACCCTGCTGTGGTTGCACGTGCTGGCGGAAAAGGGCACCCACATCAGCTGGAGCCAGTACATGAAGGTCGGGCTCAAGTTGACCCCGCCGGTACTGCTGGCCGCGCTGCTGGCGCTATGGTTGTGGCTGCCGCTGATCTCGTCTTGAGGGAGTCGTCACTCTGAAGGCACTGGCGCCACTGAGCGCCGGTGTCCCTTGAGTCCAATCCGATCTTCAGCGTGTTTTACTGACGCCTCTGATGCCGTTAGATCCGGCCGGCAGGCGTCGTCGTCGTGGCTTTTCAGACAGAGCGATCTCCCTGACAACCGAGACTCCTCACCATTAAAGCCTTTGTGCAGAGGGTGTTTTTTGGTGAAGCACAAGTAAGACGGTGAATAGTGAAGTTGTAATCAATACATCTTTTGTCGAAGAGCGAGGGAAGTCCATAAAGCCGTATGTTTCACAGTTTTGATTGTTTATAACCAGGCGGACACCGTGCCGACTTTCTTTTTGTGACATTTTTAATCAATTTAGATACATAATGAGAGCAAAATAAAAACTTTAAATTTCCTTTCATATCAACAAGATAATTTTTATTTTTGTTGGCGCGCGAACATTCTTATTTCCACAATGATCTGTTTTGTCTGTCGTTTTTTCTTTAATCGTTTTTTTAACGATATTTCTCGCCATTAATATCGATGTTTTCCCCCTTGCCTATCTAAATGCCTTTGTCTTACATGGTTAAGCACAAGTCCTCTCTAAGAAGACGTTGGGCTTGCTGTAGCGTTGGAGCGAGAAGCGCAGGAAGCCAGAAGAACCGACAAGGGGTGTCGCATGGGAATGACTGTCAAGGTTAGCCGTCTGGAAGAGGAACTTTCCAAGGCTGTCGCGTGGGAGGTCGAGGGTGATCTCGTTCTCGAAACATCAAGCAAGGTATTGCTGGACATTAGTCCAGAGGATATTGCCTCCCTTGTCAGAGACGGTGACGACCTGATCGTCGAGATGGCCAACGGCCAGACCCTGAAGATCGTCGGGTTCTATACCGACGCTGGCGCAGGACCGAGCGAGCTTTACCTGGTTAATGATGAAGGTGGCGTCGTCTGGGCTGACCTGGCGCCGGCCGCTGACAACGGCGTCGTTGCCGCGCAGTACGTTCCCCAGCCCGACATGGCAGGCTTCGAGATGGTGGCCGCGGCTGAAGAGGGTGGCAGCGGCTGGACCGGCGCTGCGATTCTTGGTGGCGCCGCCGCTGCGGGTCTGGCTGCTGCGGCCGCCGGTGGCGGCAGCGACGACGACGGTGACGCCCCTGCCGGTGACGGCAGCGATAGTGACGACGATAGCGGTGACGACAGCGACGGCGGCGACGATCAAGATAGCGACGACAGCACCGATGACACCGCTCCGTCGGCCCCACAGATCGGCGCCATCCGCGATGATCAGGGCGATGTCACCGGGCCACTTTCCAGCGGCGACAGCACCGACGATACCACCCCGACGCTGTCCGGCAGCGCAGAGGCGGGCAGCACCATTACCATTCGTGACGGCGACGCGGTGCTGGGGACCGTCATCGCGGACGACAGCGGCAACTGGAGCTTTACCCCCAGCGAGCCGCTGGCCGAAGGCAGCCATAGCCTGACGGTCACCGCCACCGATGCCGCCGGCAACACCTCGGATGCGAGCGATGCCGTTGAGCTGACGGTCGATACCGCCGCGCCCGACGTGCCGACCCTGAACCCGAGTGATGGCACCGTCATCAGCGGCAGTGCCGAACCCGGAAGCACGATCGAAGTCGACCTTGATGGTGATGGTACGGCGGATCTGACGGTCACCGCGGATGAGACAACCGGCGAGTGGTCAGTGGAACCCTCTTCGCCACTGGCTGACGCTTCTGTCGTCACGGTGACGGCGACCGACTCGGCGGGAAACGCGAGCCCGGAAGCGTCGTTGACGGTGGACGCTGCTGCCCCGGCGACTCCGATCATCGCACAGGTCGTGGATGACGAAGGCGATGACACCGGGCCACTTTCCAGTGGTGACAGCACAGACGACGCCACCCCGACGCTTTCCGGTGTCGCCGAGGCGGGTAGCACGGTGACCATCAAGGATGGCGACACGGTGCTCGACGCCATCACCGTCGATGACAGCGGAAGCTGGAGCTTTACCCCCTCGGAGCTTCTCGCCGACGGTAGCCATAGCCTTACCGTCACCTCGACCGACGCTGCCGGCAACACCTCGGAGTCGAGCGGCGCCTTCGAGTTGAACGTGGATACCAGCGCGCCAACCGCGCCGCTCATCAATCCGACCGATGGCACCGTGATCAGCGGGAAAGCCGAGCCGGGCTGCATGGTTGAGGTCGACGTTGGCGGCGATGGCACCACGATGATGCAAGTCGAGGCGGACCCGACGACCGGTGACTGGTCGGTGGCGCCGCCTACTCCGCTGGCCGACGACACCATGGTGGTAGCGTTGGCGATCGACGAGGCGGGTAACGTCAGTCCGGAAGTCACGGTAGAGGTGGATACCGCCCTGGTGGACACCCAGGCGCCGGCCGCACCGACCATCTCCGCGGTGGTGGACGATGAAGGCGACATCACCGGGCAGTTGGCCAGCGGCGACAGCACCGACGACGCCACCCCGACGCTTTCCGGTAGTGCAGAGGCGGGCAGCACGGTCACCATCAAGGATGGCGACGATCTTCTGGATACGGTGACCGCAGACGAGAGCGGTCACTGGAGTTTCACGCCTGAACAACCGCTGGCCGAAGGCAGCCATAGCCTGACGGTCACCGCGACCGATGCCTCCAACAACACGTCCGAACCGAGCGCTGCCTTCGAACTGAGCGTGGATACCGCCGCGCCGGTAGTGCCGACCATCGGTGAGGTGCAGGACGATGCGGGTGACGTTGCCGCGCCTCTGACCAGCGGAGACAGCACCGACGACACCACCCCGACGCTGTCCGGTAGCGCAGAGGCGGGCAGCACCGTGACCATCCTCGACGGTGACACCGTACTGGGCAGTGTCGAAGCCGACGGCAGCGGCAACTGGAGCTATACGCCGACGGACCCGCTGGCCGAAGGCAGCCATAGCCTGACGGTCACCGCCACCGATGCCGCCGGCAATACTTCCGGTCCGAGCGATGCCTTTGAACTGAGCGTAGATACCGAAGCGCCGGGAGTGCCGGACATCGGTGCGGTAGAGGACGATGCCGGTGACGTCACCGGGCCGCTTGCCAGCGGTGAGAGCACCGACGACACCACCCCGACGCTGTCCGGTAGCGCAGAGGCGGGCAGCACGGTCACTGTCCTGGATGGCGACACCGTGCTGGGCAGTGTCGAAGCCGACGGCAGTGGCAACTGGAGCTTTACCCCCGAGCAACCGCTGGCCGAAGGCAGTCATAGTCTGACGGTCACCGCCACCGACCCCGCCGGCAATACCTCGGCGCCGAGTGATGCCTTTGAGCTGGGCGTCGACACCACCAGCCCTGGTGGTGACGCCGGCACAGACGCCCCGACCCTGGCGATTGCCGAGGCCGCGGACGACACCGTCAACGCCGATGAGCTGTCCGATGGCGTTGAGGCCAGCGTCGGCCTGACGGACGGTACCCAGGCCGGTGACACCATCACGCTGAGCGTCACAGATGCCGATGACGTGACCTCCGAGGTTTCCTATACGGTCACCGCGGACGACGTCACCAATGGCAGCGCCACGGTGGTGATTCCGAGCGGTGCTCTGGCAGATGGCAGCTACAGCGTCGCGGCGGTGATTTCTGATGCCGCCGGCAACAGCTCTGCGGCGTCCCCCAGTGTCGACTTCGGCGTGGACGCCGCCGCCCCTGAGGTGCCGAGCATTGGTCAGGTTCAGGACGATGCGGGTGCCCTCACCGGCGCACTGACCAGCGGTGACAGCACCGACGACACCACCCCGACGCTGTCCGGCACCGCCGAGGCGGGTAGCACGGTCACCATCCTGGATGGTGACACCGTGCTGGGCAGTGTCGAAGCCGACGATAGCGGCAACTGGAGCTTTACACCGACGGACCCGCTGGGCGAAGGCAGTCACAGCCTGACGGTCACCGCGACCGATCCCGCCGGCAACACCTCGGAGCCGAGCGACGCCTTCGAGTTGAACGTGGATATCAGCGCGCCAGACGCGCCTGTCATCAATCCTACCGACGGCTCCGTGATCAGCGGGACCGCCGAGCCCGGGAGCACGATTGAGCTCGACGTCGATGGTGATGGCACCTCTGACCTGACGACCACTGCTGACGAGACGACCGGTGACTGGTCGGTGGCGCCGGATGCTCCGCTGGCAGACGATACCGTGGTCACGGTGACCGCGACGGATCCGGCGGGCAATACCAGCCCGCAGGCAACCACCACGGTCGACACCTCCCTTGACGACACCCAGCCGCCGGTCGCACCGACCATTGCAGAGGTCGCGGACGATGAAGGTGACGTCACCGGGTTGCTTGCCAGCGGCGACAGCACCGATGACGCCACCCCGACGCTATCCGGTACCGCCGAGGCGCACAGCACGGTGACCATCCTCGATGGTGACAGCGAACTGGGTACCGCCGTTGCGGATGACAGCGGCCATTGGAGCTACACCCCGGCCTCGGAGCTCGGCGAGGGTAGCCACAGCCTCACCGCTACCGCCACCGATGACGCTGGCCAAACCTCGGAGCCGAGCGACGCCTTTGAACTGGTCGTCGACACCACCAGCCCCGGTGGCGACGCCGGCACCGACGCCCCGACCCTGGCAATCGCAGAAGCCGAGGACGACAGCATCGACGCCGATGAGCTGGCCGATGGTGTTCAGGCCAGTGTCGACCTGACCACCGGTACCCAGGCCGGTGACACCATTACGCTGAGCGTCACCGATGCCGATGATGTGACCTCCGAGGTTGCCTATACGGTCACGGCGGACGATGTCACCAATGGCAATGCCACGGTGGTGATTCCGAGCGATGCCCTGGCAGACGGCAACTACAGCGTGACGGCGGTGATTGCTGATGCCGCTGGCAATAGCTCAGCGGCCTCTTCCCCCGCTGTCGAATTCCGCGTGGACACGGCCGCGCCTGAGGTGCCGAGCATCACGACGGCATCTGACAACGTGGGCGATGTGACCGATCCGCTTGCCAGCGGTGACAGCACCGACGACACCACCCCGACGCTGACCGGTACCGCCGAAGCGGACAGCACGGTGACCATCCTCGACGGCGACACCGTACTGGGTACCACCGAAGCCGACGGCAGCGGCAACTGGACGTTCACCCCGACGGGGCCGCTGGCCGAAGGCAGCCATAGCCTGACGGTCACCGCCACCGATGCCGCCGGTAATACTTCCGATCCGAGCGACGCCTTCGAGCTGAGCGTCGACACCACCAGCCCTGGTGGTGTCGACGGCACCGACGCCCCGACGCTGGCGATTGCCGAGGCCGCGGATGGCGCCATCAATTCCAGTGAACTGGCCGATGGCGTTGAGGCCAGTGTCGGCCTGACCGCCGGCACCCAGGCCGGTGACACCATTACGCTGAGCGTCACCGATGCCGATGACGTGACCTCCGAGGTTACCTACACGGTCACGGCGGACGATGTCACAGACGGTAGCGCCACGGTGGAGATCCCGAGCGATGCCCTGGCAGACGGCGACTACAGCGTCGAGGCGGTGATATCTGATATCGCGGGCAACAATTCTGCACCGTCCAACAGCGTCGGCTTCAATGTCGATGCGACCAGCCCTGGCGGCGACGCCGGCACGGACGCCCCGACCCTGGCGATTGCCGAGGCCGCGGATGGCATCAATGCCAGTGAACTGGCCGATGGCGTTCAGGCAAGCGTCGGCCTGACCGCCGGCACCCAGGCCGGTGACACCATCACGCTGAGCGTCACCGATGCCGATGATGTGACCTCCGAGGTTCCCTATACGGTCACGGCGGACGATGTTACCAATGGCAGCGCCACGGTGGTGATTCCGAGCGATGCCCTGGCAGACGGCAACTACAGCGTTACGGCGGTGATTGCTGATGCCGCGGGCAATAGCTCAGCGGCCTCTTCCCCCGCTGTCGAATTCCGCGTGGACACTGCCGCGCCTGCGGTACCGAGCATCACGACGGCATCTGACAACGTGGGCGATGTGACCGATCCGCTTGCCAGCGGCGACAGCACCGACGACACCACCCCGACGCTGTCCGGTACCGCAGTGGCGGGCAGCACGGTGACCATCCTCGATGGTGACACGGTGCTGGGCACCGCCGTTGCGGATGACAGCGGTCATTGGAGCTATACCCCGGCCTCAGACCTCGGCGAAGGTAGCCACAGCTTCACCGCTACCGCCACCGATGCTGCCGGTAATACTTCCGATCCGAGCGACGCCTTTGAACTGAGCGTCGACACCACCAGCCCCGGCGGCGACGCCGGCACCGACGCCCCCACCCTGGCAATCGCAGAGGCCGCAGACGACACCATCGACGCCGATGAGCTGGCCGATGGCGTTCAAGCGATCGTCGATCTGACGGACGGCACCCAGGCCGGTGACACCATCACGCTGAGCGTCACCGATGCCGACGACGTGACCTCTGAGGTTTCCTATACGGTCACGGCGGACGATGTCACCAATGGCAGCGCCACGGTGGAGATCCCGAGCGATGCCCTGGCAGACGGCAACTACAGCGTCGAGGCGGTGATTTCTGATGCCGCGGGCAACAATTCTGCACCGTCCAACAGCGTCGGCTTCACTGTGGATGCGACCAGCCCTGGTGGTGACGACGGTACAGACGCCCCGACCCTGGCAATCGCAGAGGCCGCAGACGACACCATCAACGCCGCAGAGCTGTCTGATGGTGTTCAGGCAAGCGTCGGTCTGACCGCCGGCACCCAGGCCGGTGACACCATCACGCTGAGCGTCACCGATGCCGATGACGTGACCTCCGAGGTTCCCTATACGGTCACGGCGGACGATGTCACCAATGGCAGCGCCACGGTGGTGATTCCGAGCGATGCCCTGGCAGACGGCGACTACAGCGTCGAGGCGGTCATTTCTGATGCCGCCGGCAATAGCTCAGCGGCCTCTTCCCCCGCTGTCGAATTCCGCGTGGACACGGCCGCGCCTGCGGTACCGAGCATCACGACGGCATCTGACAACGTGGGCGATGTGACCGATCCGCTTGCCAGCGGCGACAGCACCGACGATGCCACCCCGACGCTGTCCGGTACCGCAGTGGCGGGCAGCACGGTGACCATCCTCGATGGTGACACGGTGCTGGGTACCGCCGTTGCGGATGACAGCGGCGATTGGAGCTATACCCCGGCCACAGACCTCGGCGAAGGTAGCCACAGCTTCACCGCTACCGCCACCGATGCTGCCGGTAATACTTCCGATCCGAGCACGGCCTTCGACCTGAGCGTCGACACCAGCGCCCCGGTGGTGCCGGCCATCACCACGGCCTCGGACAACGTGGGTAATGTATCCGGGCCGCTTTCCAGCGGTGACAGCACCGATGACGCTACCCCGACGCTGACCGGCACCGCCGAGGCGGACAGCACGGTGACCATCTACGACGGTGACACCGTACTGGGTACCGCCGAAGCCGACGGCAGCGGCAACTGGACGTTCACCCCGACGGACCCGCTGGCCGAAGGTGATTACAGCCTGACGGTGACTGCCACCGATGCCGCTGGCAATACCTCGGAGCCGAGCGACGCCTTCGAGCTGAACGTCGACACCACCAGCCCCGGTGGTTCTGGTGGAACAGACGCCCCGAGCCTGGCGATCGCCGAGGCTGCGGATGGCATCAATGCCGACGAGCTGGCCGATGGCGTGCAGGTTGCTGTCAGTCTGACCATCGGTACCCAGACCGGTGACACCGTTACGCTTAGTGTCACCGATGCCGATGATGTGACCTCCGAGGTTGTCTACACGGTCACCGCGGATGACGTTGCGACGGGCAGTGCGACGGTGGTGATTCCGAGCGATGCCCTGGAAGACGGCAGCTACAGCGTCGATGCGGTGATTGCCGACGCCGCCGGCAATAGCTCCGAGCCGTCTGCTGCTCTCGACTTCAACGTGGATACGACCGCGCCTGGCGGTCCGAACAACGCGATTGCCTTCGATGATGAGCTGATCGGCGATGCGGAAGCGACGGATATTTCCCTTAGCGGGCAGATCGATGCCGACAGCACCCTGTCCAGCATCGTGATCAGTGACGGAGATAGTGATACCGCCGATATCACCGTCGACCCCAGCGCTATTACCGTGGCTGGCGATGGCACGGTGAGCGTCACGGGTCTCGACCTCAGCGCGCTTGCCGATGGCGAATTGACGGTCACCATGACGCTTGAGGATGCCGCCGGTAATAGCGGGACCGTGACAGATACCACGACCCTGGACACCACTGGTGCCTTGATCGCCGACAGCAGCGAGGCGCTGAACGAAGCGGTGGATGCCACGGTTTCGGGCAACCTGGCCGGTAATGACTGGGGAGACCTGGCGCAGATTGAGGTCACCCCACCGGAGGGGCTTACCGCCGGTGGCAGCGATGTCACCTGGGCGGGCAGTTACGATGCCCAGCAACAGAGCTACACCATGACGGCGACGGCGGCAGGCAGTGACGTCGCGACGCTGGTCATCAACGGGGCAACGGGTGCTTACACCTTTACCCAGTTGGCGGCGCTGGATCACCCGGCCCTTGGTGCGGACATTCAGGAGCTCGGCTTCCAGGTCTCGACCGTGGACGCCGCCGGCAACAGCGCCGAGGGCAGCCTGGAGATCCAGCTCACCGACGCCGTGCCCGACGCCGCGGCGCCTGTGCTTATCGATACCAGCGGGATGACGCAGCCGGTGGAGGGCACGCTGGTCGATGACTTTGGTGCCGATGGTGGTGTGGTCAGTTCCATCGTGATCGATGGGGTGACCTTCTACTACAACCAGGACAGCGGTAGCGTGGAGCAGCAGGGACAGTCCGACCTGATCGCCGGCTACCAATACGACGATACGTCCAGCCAGTTGACGGTCACCACCGTGAAAGGTGAGACGTTTGACGTCAATCTTGCCGACGGGACCTACCGCTTTACGCAAGGTGCTGCTGATGGTCGCGACTTTTCTGCCAATGAGGCTCCACAGGCTTGGCTGGGAGATGACGGGAGTCTACTCGGGCTTGTCGGGGTCGAGGCGCTTACCTTATTAAGCTTTGGTGGAGACCAGAGTTACGGTGTCCTGGATGCTGATAATGACATAAACAAAGTCACGATATCCTTTAATTCTTCCTTAAATCTAGGGGTTTCCGGGTTCCAATATTCGGAGGAAATGGCCCGTGCGTTTGGGTTGAAGGTGAATAATGACAATAAGACAGGGCAAGATCCGCTGGGACTTTTTGATGGAGAGGCTGTCATCACCATAGAAGCCATTGATGGTGAGTTTAGTCTTAGTACTCAGCAGTGGAACGAGTTCCTCGGTTCGATCTATTTTGATAAGTCTCTAATAGATCTCTCTGTGACACCAACGGTCGGAGTCCAGGTTGAGGATGCAGCTGGAAACACCACTGGACCGGTGTCTTTGACGAATCTCTTAGATGTCAGTCTGCTCAATGGCGGCGACGCGCCCGGCTACCTTGTAGAAGATGGACCGGCCGATCCCGGTGCGGGCAATACCCTCACCGGCACCGCCAACAGCGATCGCCTCTATGGCTACGGCGGCAACGATACCCTGAACGCCGGCGCCGGCAATGACATCCTGCGGGGTGGGGCCGGCGACGACAGTTTGTCCGGTGGAGACGGCGATGACCTGCTGATCGGCGGCACCGGTGCCGATACCCTGACGGGTGGGACCGGCCGCGATGTATTCCGCTTTGAAGCCGGAAATGCAGGGGTCGCCGGTAGCCCTGTCGTCGACACCATCACCGACTTCTCCCTCGGCGATGGCGATATTCTGGACCTTCAGGGTCTTCTGCAAAACGAGGTCAGGATCGGTACCGACCCCGGCAACCTGACCAGCTTCCTGCACTTCGTGCGCACCACGGATGGCGATACCCGCCTCGAGATCAGTTCCAGCGGTGGCTACCTGGGTGGCTACGACGCTGGCGAAACGGACCAGGTCATCCTGCTCGAAGGTGTCGATCTGGTCGGCCAGGGGGCAGATGCGGCGTCCGACTGGCAGATCATTCAGCAACTTCTCGAGGGTGGCCATCTCTCCGTGGACACCACCGTTCAGGCGGGAGAGACGGCGGTCGGCGGCTTCAAGTCGTCCACCGAGATCGACGCGACCCTGACCGACGGGGATGGCGACAGCACGTCCACCAGTGTGGCGGTCGATGAGACCGGAACACTGGACGAACCGACGGTTCCCAGCGCCCCGGATCCAGACAATACCGCGCCGATCGTGCAGGCCGACAGCGGCCTGCTGGGGCTGCTGGATGTCTCGGCGCTGGGCATCCTCGATCTCAACAGCCAGGCGTTGGTGGCTGCCGATGCCGAGAACAATCTTGCGTCGGTCACGATCGACTTCCGTCCCTTGCTCGATATCAATCTGACCGACTCGGTCGAACTGACGGCATCTCAGGCCATGGCTCAGGAGCTCGGTCTGAGCATCTCGACCGAGAGTTCCAGCGGCGTCCTTGGGCTCGTGGCGCCGCGGGCCTCGCTGACCATCACCGCGCTGGATGGCGGTCCCATCGACAATCTGGCGGTCAATGAGTTGCTTGGCAGCGTGAAGTTTACCGATGGCGACGGCGGTCTGCTCGGTCTTGGCACTGACCTGCAGCTCAGTGTGTTGAACGCGCTTCGCATCAGCGCCACGGACACCGAAGGACTCGAGGACAGCGAGCTGGTCGTCAACCTGGCGCAGACCGAAGTCCTGGACCAGCTCTTCGGTGGCAGCACCTACATCGAAGAAGGCGATGGAGGCAATAACGACCTGGATGGTGGTCTCAGCAACGAACGCTTTTACGGCTACGCCGGCAACGACACCATCGACGCCGGGGGCGGCAATGATCTGCTGAGAGGCGGATCAGGCGACGACGTCCTCGACGGTGGCGGTGGCGACGACCTGCTGATCGATGGTCAGGGCAGCGATACCTTCAATGGTGGCGCCGGCAACGATGAGATTCGTCTTTCCGGGACGGGCTTCGATGCCATCGACGGCGGTACCGGCGAGGATGTGCTGCTGCTCGATGGCGGCATCGATCTCGATCTGACCGATGCTGACGTCGGCACGGTCGGCAATATTGAGCGTATCGACCTGGGAGACGACGACGGCGCAACCCGCCTGTCCCTCGACGAGGACGAGGCCATCGCCCTGACCGATGATGACAACATCCTGAAGGTGGAGGGTGATGACGGCGATACGCTCAGTGCTAGCGGCGCCGTGGCCACGGGCAACGAGCAGACCAGCGGCGACACCACCTATGTCGAGTACAGCCTGGGCAGCACCACGCTGCTGGTGGAAGACACCGTCAACGTGGAGGTCAATTGAGGGTGGGGGTAGCGCCTGGCGCAGTGCAAGCAAGGTCAGGTCGACCACGCAGGCCAAGGCGCCGTTCGTGGCTTGCTGGCGGGGCGCTGATGGTCTGCGCCCTTCAGGCCCAGGCGCTGAGCCTGTCGGAAGCGGTGGTCCAGGGGCTGGCCGTCAATCCCGAGGTACGGGCGGCGGAATCCGACGTCCGGGTGGCCGCCACCGAGGTGGATATCGCGCGCGATAGCTACTGGCCCTCGGTGGAGGTGTCGGCGGGTCCCGAGAACTCGCTGATGGGAGAGCTCGGCTACGACGTCACGGCGACCCAGGTGCTGTATGACTGGGGTCGCATCGCATCACAGGTGGCGTCCGCATCGGCTGAGTACCGGCATCGGCTGGCCTCGCTCAAGGTAACCAGCGACGAAGTGGCACTGGATATCATCGAGCTTTACCTCGACGTGGTGGCGGCTCAACGCCGTGTCGTCGAGGTGGAGGGCTACCTGGACCGGCTCGAGACGCTGGCGGCGATGACCGACCAGCGTGATCTTGGTGGCTACAGCGATCGCAGCGAAAGCGAGCGCAGCCGTCTGGACATCGCCCGTGCCCGTGAGCAACTGGCGATGGAGCGGGGTGGCCTACGTGAGGCCCAGCAGGAACTGCGGGTGTTGCTGCAACGGGACATCCTGGCCACCCAGATGCCCGACCCCGAGGACTATCTGGCAAGCCTGGCCGCACCGGCGCAGGTGGACCTTGCGATCGAGGACGCCCCGGTGCTCGAACAGAGCGAGGCCGACGTGTCTGTGGCGAAGGCTGAGCTGGAGGAGTCCGAGGCGGCCTTGATGCCGCAGCTCAACCTCGAGGGCTCGCTGCTCAGGCGTGAGGTCGGCGGGGTGATGGAAGAGGATCAGGTGATCGCCCTGCGTGTGCGCATGGAGCCCATTCAGGGGCTGTCCAACTGGCGCAGGACCGACGCTGCCGCCCAGCGGGTGGAGTCCTCGCAATTCTCGCGGCGGGCCGCACGGCGTGACCTTCAGCGCACCATCGCCGGCTTGAAGGAGCAGTACCAGGTGACCCAGTGGCGTCTGGAAGGGCTCGAGGAACAGATCAATCGGGCCGGCGAGGTCCTGACGACCTACGAAGACCAGTTCAGCGTCGGTCTCAGGGATATCGCCGATCTGCTCAGTATCGAGAGCGAGCGGTTCGAGGCGGCCAGACAGCGTATCGACGTGGAGATCCAGCAACTGCGCCTGCAGTACCGGGCCGCTTCGCAGTTGGGAACGCTGGCCGCCGTCGTGCCGAGGCTCGAGGAACAGGATATCGCGCAGGGAGGCTGAGCGATGGAGTCGTCACAAGGCGTGACTGGAGACGCATTGCGAGAGGGGCTGGTCGTGCTGTGCGAGCAGTGGGACCGGCATTGCACCACCGCCGAACTCGGCGATGGCCTGCCGCTGGAGCAGGGGCGGCTACCCGTGTCCGAGGTGCCACGCGCGCTGAGGCGGGTACAGATGAAGGCACGCTGCCTCGACGTTCCGCTGGACAAGCTGGCCGATGACCTGCTGCCGGTGCTGATCGAGCTGGACGACGAGCGCTGGGTGACGGTGGTGGCCCGTGAAGAGGGCGCGATCAAGGTACTGCTGAGTGAAAGCGGTGGTGGCACCCAAACCTGGAGCCCCCGAGAGCTTTGCGCCAGGCACACCGGCGTGACGATCGTCGCCAGGCCGGATCTTCAGCCGGATGATCGGGCCGGAGGCTTCGCCGAGGAGCCGCAGGAGCACTGGCTGAAAGGCCCTCTGAGTCGCTGCTGGGGAACCTGGGTGGAGGTCGGCGTGGCGGCCTTGATGGCCAACCTGCTGGCCATCGGTACGGCGCTGTTTGCCATGCAGGTGTATGACCGGGTGGTGCCCAATGAGGCGTTCTCCACCCTGTGGATCCTGGCCAGCGGTGTCGGTCTGGCGATCCTGCTCGAATTTGGCCTGCGGGTACTGCGGGCGAGCCTGCTCGACAATACCGGCAAGCAGCTCGATCAACAGCTGTCGTCGCGGCTCTTTTCGCAGGTGATGAACCTGCGCCTGGTGGCCAAGCCCGGGTCGGTGGGGGCCTTTTCCAGCCAGGTTCGAGAGTTCGAGAGCGTTCGCGAGTTCCTGACGTCTTCCACCATCGGTGCGATCAGCGACCTGCCCTTCGTCGTGCTGTTTCTCGGTGTCATCTACTTTATCGGTGGCGACATGGTGTGGGTGCCGGTGGCAGGCATCGTGATGATGGTGCTGCCCGGCCTGCTGGCCCAGCGCAAGCTGGCGCGGCTGTCGCGCCAGAACCTGCGTGAAGGGGCGGTGCGCCAGGGGGTACTGCTAGAGACCATCGACCATCTGGAATCGGTCAAGGCCAGTCGTGCCGAGGGCCGCCACCTGCGGCTGTGGGACAGCCTGTCAGAAGAGCTCGCCGATGCCTCCACCCGCCATCGGCGGCTGTCATCCAAGCTGACCTACGGCGCTTCCATGGTTCAGCAGCTGGTGTATGTCGGTGTGGTCATCGCCGGTGTCTATGTCATCTCCGCCGGCGAGCTGACCGTGGGTGGCCTGATCGCCTGTACCATCCTGACCTCACGGGTGGTGGCGCCGATGGCCCAGGTGGCCGGTATTCTGGCGCGCTGGCAGCACGTCAAGGTCGCCATGGAGGGGCTGGATGGCCTGATGGACGCCCCGACAGAACGCCCGGCTGGACGCCAGTTTGTGCGCAAGGAACGGGTCCAGGGGCGTTACGAACTGCGCGAGGTCGGGCTCGCCTATCAACAGGATGCGCCGCCGGCCCTGGCGCTCGACTCGCTGTCTATTGCCGCGGGCGAGCGCATCGCCCTGCTGGGAGGCAATGGCGCGGGCAAGTCGACCCTGCTGCGGCTGCTGGCGGGATTGATCGATCCGGCGAGCGGGACGGTCCAGCTCGACGAGGTGAACCTGAGCCAGATCGAGCCAGGGGATCGTCGCCGGGCCATCGGCTATGTGCCCCAGGACATCGCGCTGTTTCACGGCACCCTGCGTGACAACCTGATGCTGGACGGCGGCGCCTATCACGACGAGGAGCTGATGGAGGCGCTCGACCATGTCGGCCTCGGTCGCTTCGTCCGCCGACACGCCCTGGGGCTGGATATGCCCCTTCAGGGCAATGCCAGCCTTTCCGGTGGTCAGCGCCAGGCGGTCGGCCTGGCCCGACTGATCCTGCAGGACCCGCGTATCGTGCTGATGGATGAGCCTACGGCTGCCTACGACCAGTCCAACGAACAGCAGGTCATCGCCTTCCTTTCACGCTGGCTGGAGGGACGGACGGTGGTGATTTCGACCCACAAGAAGTCGCTGTTGTCGTTGGTGCGCCGGGCGGTGGTGCTCAAGGATGGCCGGCGGGTCATGGATGGCCCCGTCGACAAGGTGGTCTCGGGCAATCAGGTCAGGACCACCGCCGCCCGCGCCGCAGGAGGACAATGACATGGCCAGCGCGACATCACGCCAGCGACGGGTGCTGGAACAGCTGCAGGGAGGAAGCTCGCTGCCCCAGGGAACCCACGCCATCCTGTGGGCCTGCGTCGCCACCATCGCGATCTTTATCGCCTGGGCGTCCTGGGCCACCATCGACGAGGTCACGCGCGGCGACGGCAAAGTGGTGCCCTTGTCACGCATGCAGACGATACAGAGCCTGGAGGGCGGCATCCTCGAGCGCCTGCTGGTGCAGCGGGGCGAGCGGGTCGCCGCAGGGCAGCCCCTGCTGCGGCTGGACGATACGCGTTTTCGCAGCGCCTACCTGGAAACGATGAGTCAGGTCGAGGTCCTCAGAGCGTCTATCGCGCGCCTGGAAGCGGAGGTGCTGGAGCAGGAGAGCATCCGTTTTCCCGACGATATCGATGAACGGGGCGAGCTGGCGCGCTCCGAACGCGCGCTGTTCGAGGCCCGGCGCAATCGCCTGCTGCAGGCGGAGGCCTCCATCGAGGACGAGATGGCCATCGCCAGGCGCCAGTTGAGGCTGCTGGAACCGCTGGTCGAGCGACGCTCCGTCAGCGAGATGGAGGTCCTGAAGCTGCAGCAGACGGTGGCCTCGCTGGCCGGCAAGCTGGCCGAGATGCGCAACACCTATGTCCAGGACGCCTATGCCGAGCTTTCCACCAAGCAGGCGGAGCTGTCGACGCTGGAGCAGACCCTGCTGCAGCGTCGCGACCAGCTCGAGCGCACCGAGATCGTGTCGCCGGTGCACGGGCGGGTGAACGACATCATGGTCACCACCACCGGTGGGGTCATCCAGCCTGGCGAGCCGATCCTGGAAATCACGCCGCTGGAAGACCAGCTATTGATCGAAGCGCGGATTCGGCCGGAGGACGTTGCCTTTGTGGCGCCGGGCATGCCGGCCAGCGTCAAGATCACGGCCTACGACTACACCATCTACGGCGACCTGGAAGGCACGGTGGAGCAGATCAGCGAGGACACGATCGAAGAGGAAACGCCGCGCGGCAAGGTGTCCTACTACGAGGTGCTGGTGCGCACCGATGAAGCCCACCTGGAGCGCCACGGCGAGCGTCTCGCCATTCGGCCCGGCATGGTGGCCGAGGTCGACATCCAGACCGGTGAGCGATCGCTGCTGAGCTATCTGCTCAAGCCGATCATCAAGGCAAGGCTCTATTGAGAAGCCATCGCCGCCGAGGGCGTCGTTCCTCACCGGTCATCGGGTTGGCTGGAGCGTTGTAGAAGGGGGGGAAGTGGCTGCCGCTGATCTCGTCCTGAGCGCGCGGCGTCGGACCCGTGCCGATCCGCTTGCAGCGCTGCGCTCGATACGCCACTCACGCTAAGCTTGGCACCATCGATTTCCGGGAAGGCCTGGCCTTCCCGGTACTGTGTATCGGCCCGTCGTGTCGACTCCGATCGGGCCTTTTATCAAGGAGTCTGGCGTGCCCGTTTCTCTGAGCAGTGAACACAAGGATGCCCTGGTCGCCGGCGTGGAAGAGGCCGGTCGACTGGTGCTCGAGATCTATCAGCGCGACTTCGAGGTCGAGCACAAGGACGACAATAGCCCATTGACCGAGGCCGATCTGGCCGCCCACCACGCCCTGGTGGCGCTGCTTGGACGACTGACGCCGGAGGTACCGGTGCTGTCCGAGGAATCCGGGGAGATCGCCACCGAGACACGTCTCGGCTGGTCGTGCTATTGGCTGGTGGACCCGCTGGATGGCACCAAGGAGTTCGTCAATCGCAACGGTGAATTCACCCTCAATGTGGCGCTGATCGAGCATGGCGTCCCGGTGCTCGGGGTGGTCCACGCGCCGGTGCTGGGGGTGACCTGGTTCGGTGAACAGGACAATGGCGCCTGGCGATCCGAGGGCGAGTCGCGCCAGCCGATCCATGCGCGTGAACTGCCGGACCCCGCCGAGGCCCCTTGGGTGGTGGTGGGTAGCCGCCGCCACGGTGCCGAGGCCTTCGAGGCTTTCTGTTCACGCTTGCCGGCCACCGAGTGCACCTCGATGGGTAGCTCGCTGAAGCTGTGCCTGGTGGCGGAGGGAAAGGCCGATCTCTACCCGCGCCTGGCACCGACCTGCGAGTGGGACACCGCCGCTGCCCAGGCGGTGGTCACCGCCGCCGGTGGACAGGTGCTGGACGCAGGGACCCTGGAGCCGCTGCGCTGCAATCGCGGTGAGTCGCTGCTCAATCCGTTCTTTGTCGTGTGTGGCCAGCGCGACGCGCGCTGGGAGCAGGCATTGGCTGCCGCCCTGGCACAGTAGCGCTTGAATTCTAGAAATTTATGCCGATTCGGGCGTTGGCTCGGATTGGCTTTTTCTTTGCGACATCGAGTGTTTTCTTTCTGCGGTTTCAGGTGTCCCGAGGGCTGCGGCCCTTGGCGGACCCTTATCCTGGCTGTCCTGATCCCGAAGGTTTCTCACTCATTTTCCTGAGTTTTTGTTTGCTTGCTGCGCGGCCGCTGGTCCGTCTGCAGGCAGGCTGTGGTGTGGCTGGACTTGGGAAGTGTCGAGGAATCAGGCAATTGTCGCAGGCTGCGTTGTGAGATCGCTTGCTGCTGGCGCGCCTCGCCCAGTGCGAGTCCGCCCCTGGACCGGACTAGGGCTTGTCTGAAAAGTGCCTGCGCTCGTCGACTTTTCAGACAGCGCCTAGTCTTCGTTGCGGGACCAATGCTCGAGCACAAGCCTGTTTCCTCAGGCGGTCCTGGAAGGCCTAGAAGTCGTAGGACAGCGAGGCGCTGATCACGTCGTATTCGGTAGCGCTGCTGCCCAGTGTCGTCTGGCCCGCGAGGGTAACGTCCACGCCGCGGCCGAGCCGCTGGGTGGCACCGAGCTCCAGCACGGTACGATCGTCATCGCTCCCTTCGAGAAAGTCGGCGTCGTCGTCCACGTCGCTGGACACGTCGTAGTGGTAGAGCAGGCCACCGAACAGGCGGCCGGTGAAGACGTCGGCACCCAGTCGAACGCCGGCAAAGACTTCGCCGGTTTCTTCGCCGTAGTCGGTTTCCCCCTGCAGGTAGTCGCCATCCACATCGTCATCC
Organism: Halomonas sp. BN3-1; assembly: GCF_003056325.1. Lineage (NCBI taxonomy): Bacteria > Pseudomonadati > Pseudomonadota > Gammaproteobacteria > Oceanospirillales > Halomonadaceae > Halomonas > Halomonas sp. BN3-1. The sequence continues at coordinate 90,611 of NZ_PYVV01000005.1, forward strand.
AGATAGGTCCCGCCCAGGGTCAGGCTTGAGTCGATCCGGTGCTGGCTCGTCAGCTGATAGCTCGGCAGGTGGTAGGTGGCGGCGCCGCGCGCTCCCCAGCGATCGCCGTCGAGATCGATGCCCTCGACCAGATAGTCGCGTCGTGCGCTGCCGTCCAGGTCCTGAAACAGCAAGGTAGCGTCCAGCACCAGGCGGTCGTTCAGCAGGGCGATGGCGGCGTAGGGCGCGACCATCTCGCCGCCCAGGTCAGTGTGGCCACCACTTTTTCCATCCAGGTACATCTCGCTCTTGCCGGCGGCCACGCCGACCAGCAGGTTGCGGTAGCGGTAGTCGATGCCCAGCAGGGCGACCTTGCCATCGCCGGAGTAGTCCGAACTTCGGGTATCGCCGTCGAGATCACCGATCTCGGCGGTGCTCCAGACACTTATCCCCGGCGGACGCTGATAGGGACCGTCGCCGAGTGGGGCCATGGTGGCGTCGATGCGCTGGGTGACCGGCCGAAAGTTCTGGGCCATAGCCTGTTTCTGGGCGCCGTACAGGGTCTGGTCGAGTTCCAGCAGGCCCAGTGCATCGGCCAGGGCGAGGGTGCGATCGCGGCCGAGCGCATCGAGGCGCCCGGCGAGCAGCACCTTGCCTTCGCCGTCGGTGAGCACCACCGGGGTCTGACCATCGATCTCTGCCAGGGTGATGCCCGCAGGTAGCCTCAGGGTGACGGGTCTGTCATTGATGCGCACGAACACACGGCTTCCTCCTGTCACCGCCTGCTGGCCGAGCAACTCCAGGGTCAGGGGGCGATCTCCCAGGGTGCCGACGAAGGTGGTGGCGCTCTGGTCGAGTGGCGCGAGGTCGACGTCAAGTGCAAGGGCACTCGACGAGGCGCTGCCAAGGATCAGGGCGAGGGGAAGGTATCTCCAGGCACACAAGGGGGAGGAGCAGTGGCGTGAGGCACGGGGCATCGGGAAGAACTCTGGCTCGTTCATGGGACCTGCCTTGATGGGTGAAGTCGGCTTCCTGCCAGGATGTCTGGCGTAGCGCCTGACACCGGCGGGGCGATCGTGATGATCAGTGGTCGATGAGGCCGGCTTCAGGAGTTGGCATGAGTGACGGCCATTGTTAAGCATCAAGGGGCGTGGGGTGCGAAATCCTGTGCAGATAATGCCTGTGCGAGGGAGAGTTGGCGTTTTATCGGCAAAGATGGTGTCAAAACCGACGTGATTGATGAAATTCGGGCGTCATCAGCAGGGGCTTATGTGGCCACTGCTTCCCTGGTGTCTTGCGCCGACGACATCAGGGCACGCCGTAGCCGAACCATCGCATCAAGGCCTGTGCCAGCCTCGGCGGCAACAGGGTCAGTCCCTGGGTGGCGAGGCACAGTGGCAGTGGGAAGCTGACCTTGGGACGATTGGCATCGATGGCCCTGGCAATGCGCCGGGCCGCCCTTTCGGGGGAACACATGAATGGCTTGGGGCCTGGCATCGCCCGGGCCATGGCCGAATCCACGTAGCCTGGCATCACCAGGGTGACGCCGACGCCATCGCTGGCGAGTCCTCCGCGCAGAGCCTCGGCGTAGGCCTTGATGCCAGCCTTGCTGGCGCTGTAGCTGGGGGTGACCGGCAGCCCATGCCAGGCGGCCAGTGAGCTGATGAAGACAAGCTGGCCACGGCCTCGACGCTGCATGGCAGGGGCAAGCTGGCGCGCCATTTCCATCGGCACGCGTAGATTGATTTCCATCAGCTGACGTCCTGCCTGAAGCGATTCGCCGTCGCGGCGATCGACCACGCCGGTGTTGATGCCGGCGCACATGATCACGATATCCGGCGTCCGTGACAGCCCCGCAAGCCAGGCCTGTCGGGCGTCGTTGTCTTCCAGGGGGCCGCTCGCCAGGCTGACCTCGGCGCCTTGGTCGCGACAGCGCTGCCCTATCTCTGCCAGCGTGTCCTGGCGACGCCCATGAAGCACCAGATGATGCCCTGGCCTGGCGTAGTGGCGCGCCAAGGCGCCGCCGATGGCGCCGGTGGCACCGGTAATCAGGATCAGGCGCTGGGGGGCCGTCATCTGTCGAGTCCTCCTGTGGTGGAAAAGGGGCAAGGGGCAAGGACTGGCGCGCCGTCTCAATAGCGCCCGTACAGATAGCGCCGGACGTGTCGGTAGAGGCGTTGCCACAGCCTCAGCCTTGGCCCTTGCTGGCGTTGGCGTTCGAGCAAGGTGATCGCGGTCTCGACGTTGATTGGCTGGCGGGTAACGGGGTCCACGTAGCCGGGGTAGTGGATCAGTGCCGCTGCGACCAGTTCTTCCAGGGTGGCGCGCCGACATCGCCGAGGGGGCGTCGCTGCCTCATCCCGGGTCAGTCCCCAGCCGGCGTAGAACGGCAGGCCATAGGTAATCACCGGGCGATTGCGGAGTAGCGCCTCGAAGCCCGCCAGGGAGGTCAGGGTGTGAACCTCGTCGACCTGATCGATCAGGGCAGTGATGTTGCCCTCTGCTGCCAGCACATCGTAGGCCTCGGCGGGAACCTGCTCGCCCTGGCGTACGCCGGCGACCACGTCCGGATGGGGACGATAGAGCAGGAAGGCGTTGGGGTGGCGGCGGCGCACCTCTGCAAGCAGGGCGCGATTGGTGCGGGTCTCGCAGGCACCGTGACGTACCGAAGCGTCACTTTCCACCTGGCCGATCACCAGCAGCCGGGGACGATCGCTGGGCAGCGCTGGCAAACCGGGCTTGGGCGAGGCGTCGTGGCCGTCGTTGTACTTGGACAGACCCCGTTGTACCAGCCGCGAGATCAGCCTGCGTGCGCGCAGATGGTCCCGCGGGCTGAACTCGCCATTCTCGATCAGTCGCTCGAGCTCGCTGGGACGGGTGGGGTCGTAGTGGATGCCGGCCCCGTCGATGACCAGCGACAGCGGCCGAGTGAGATCGATGCCGAGCCCCACCGAGCGCAGGAAACCGTCTTCCATGCGATGGACATCGTCTCTTCGGGGATATTGGCTGCCCCACACCAGATGATTCACTGGCGTGGGTGCTGGGTCGGATGACGTTTCAGACGATGAATCGGTCGATTTCAGCGAGCTCAGTGGCAGCTGATCGACTCGCGACAGGGGGCCGAGGAAGTCCGTCACGAAGCCGCGCTTCCATCGCGACAGACCGTAGCATCGCCAGTGCCCGGCGCCGCGCTGTATCTGACGGCGCTGATCCTCCAGCAGGTCCAGGGTGTCGTCCAGCATCGCTGGCTCGCCGGTATAGGGGTTGGCGTAGCGTGTGTAGCGCACGTAGGCGGCGGCGAATACCCGGGCCAGGGAGGCTCGTCGCTGGCGCCGCGCGCAGCCTTGTCGGTCCTGGGTGAGGCCCCAGCCGGCATAGAACGGCAGGCCGTGACAGGTGACCGGCAGGCCCGCCAGCAGCGCCTCGAAGCCGAGTTGACTGGTGACCACATGGACCGCCTCGACCACGTCGAACAGGGCCCAGGGATTGATGTCGTCGGTGATCAGGCGGCAGCGGGGACGGCCGGCGGCCCCCAGCAGGTGGCCCTGGCGTCGCCCGGCGATCACCTCCGGATGGATCTTGATCAGGATTTCGGCCTCGGGATGGCTTTCCAGGGCCTGTTCAAGCATACGAACAAAGGTGGCCTCCGAGGCCCCGCCGCCGACAATGGAGGCGTCGTCTCGGGTCTGGTCCACCACCAGCACCCTGGGCCGGGATGATTCGGCCAGGCGGATGTCAGGGGCGTGGTTGTACTTGGACAGTCGGGCGAGCCGCAGGCGCGCCATCAAGGCGTTGGCCCGTGCTTCCTCGGTGGCGTCGATGTCGGCGTGGTTGATCAGGGTCTCGAGATCGGAGGGCCGGGAGGCGTCGTAGTGGATGCCGCTATGATCCACCACCAGGGAGAGGCTGGCGAAGCCTTCGTCGGCGGGCCCCCAGGAGCGCACGAAACCGTCTTCCAGGGCGACGAAGGGCAGGCCCTTGTCCGTCGCCAGGCGCCTGGCGCGACGGGTGGTCCCCCGGTTGCCCCAGCCGAGCACGGCGGCGGGGCGGCAACGGTGGCGCTGGCGCCAGGGCCGAATGCGGGAAAATTCCGGCAGGCAGGGGGCGAGTATCGGTAGCCGGGCCAGGGCATCGGTCGCCGTCAGGGCCTGGTTGTCTGTCGGGGCCTGGTTGTCTGTCGAGGCCTGGTTGTCTGTCGGAGCATTCGCCGTCAGGGCGGGGGGCTGCCTGTCCTGCTCGTCCGTGTGTGGTGAAGCGCCCATGCGTGCCTGCATCTCGCCGATGATCGGGTATCTATCGTATCAGCGTGGCGCTAGCCGCCCTGGTCTCGGGTGTGCCGCTGCCTGCAGCCCGGTGAGTCTCGGCTTGATCGGGGTCGTTCGCGAGTCTGATATCGCGCCTGGCTTCCAGTCGCTTCCAGTCGCTTCCAGTCGCTTCCAGTCGCTTCCAGTCGCTTCCAATCGCTTCCGGCACCGTCAGCTTGCCAGGGGCGCCAGGGTGTCGAGCAGCGACTGCAGGAAATCCAGACCCTGGTGGAAGTGGCGCTGCAGAAAGCGACCGAGGTCGGTCATCAGGACCATCAGCAGTGCCAGGCCGACGCTGAGAGAGGTGGGGAAGCCGATATTGAATACGGTCAGCTGGGGTGCTGCGCGATTGAGGATGCCGAGTGCCAGGTTGATGGTCAGCAGCGGGGCGACCAGTGGCAGCGCCAGCAGCAGGCCGGTGGCAAAGATGGTGCCGCCGTAGCGGGCCAGCAGGATGAAGGCTTCAGGGTTGAAGCGCTGGATGCCGATGGGCAGGGTCTCGAAGCTGGTGATCAACAGTTCCAGCACGATCAGGTGGCCATTCACCGCCAGGAACATCAGTAGCGTGATCATGTACAGAAAACGCGAGATCACGACCATGTTGGTGCCGCTGGAAGGGTCGAAGAAGGTGGCGAAGGCCAGGCCCATCTGCAGCCCGATAAATTCACCGGTTGCCTGTACCACCACCAGGATGATCCGCACGCACAGGCCCATGGCCACGCCGATGATCAGCTGTTCGACCACCAGCCCCAGGCCAGCCCAGGAGGCCACCGGGACATCGGGCAGCGGTGGCAGCATCGGCGAGATGACCACGCTGATGGCACCGGCCAACCCGATCTTGGCCTGGGTAGGCACCGCGCTGTGGCCCCACAGGGGGGCGCTCAACATCAGCGCGGTGATGCGCATGAACGGCCACAGGAACAGGCTGAGCCAGGCATGCAGCTGGGTGAAGGTGATCTCGACCATCAGGACGCGGGCGCCTCGGGGATAGGGCCGGTGGCTTCAGCGCAGGTGGCCCGGCTCAGGACACCAGCGCCGGGATACTGGTAAACAGCTCCCGGGTGAAGGTGATGATCAGCTGCAGCAGCCAGGGACCGGCCAGCACCAGCACGGCAAACACGGCCAGGATCTTGGGAATGAACGACAGCGTCATCTCGTTGATCTGGGTAGCGGCCTGGAACAGGCTGACCAGCAGGCCGGTGAACAGCGCGGTAAGCAGCAGCGGCGCCCCCAGCAGCAGGGTCACGCGCATGCCCTGGTAGGCCAAACTCATGACGGTTTCGGGATGCATGACGAGTCTCCTTGCTGGCGCCGCCTTGTCTGGGCCCGTAGGCCTGTGCCGGGGCCCTGTCGTCGGGGGCCTATAAATAGAAGCTTTCCGCCATCGAGCCGATGATCAGCTGCCAGCCGTCCACCAGCACGAACAGCATCAGCTTGAACGGCATCGAAATGGTCACCGGCGGGACCATCATCATGCCCAGTGACATCAGCACGCTGGCGACCACCAGGTCGATGATCAGAAAGGGGATGAAGATGGTGAAGCCGATCTGGAAGGCGGTCTTCAGTTCGCTGGTGACGAAGGCCGGTACCAGCACCTGCAACGGCACGTCCTCGGGACCGGCCAGGGGGCCGACCTCGGACAGGCGGGCAAACATGGCGAGGTCCGGCTCTCGGGTCTGGCCCAGCATGAACTCGCGAAAGGGCTGCTGGGCGAGCTCGATGAACTGGCCAAAATCGATGGCGTCGGTGGACAGTGGCAGCCAGGCGTCCTGGTAAACGTCGCTGAGCACCGGCGACATGATGAAGGCGGTCAGAAACAGCGCCAGGCCCAGCAGCACCTGGTTGGGTGGCGTCGAGGCGGTGCCCATGGCGGTACGCAGCAGGCTCAGCACGATGATGATGCGGGTAAAGCTGGTCATCATCAGCAGCGCCGTGGGCAGAAAGGCCATGGCGCTGAGCAGCAGCAGGGTCTGCAGCGACAGCGACCATTTCTGCCCGCCGTCGGCCATGGGTTCACTGATCAGGCCCGGGATCTGCTGGGCCTGGGCCGGGCCGGCAGCCAGCAGACAGACAACCAGGACCAGTCCGAGGCTGGCCACAAGTGGCGTCCAGGGACGGGAGGAGAGACAGCGCTGAAGAAGCATCAACTGTTGCATCACCGCTCTCGCCGACCAAGGTTGGCCTTGAGAGCCTGGCCCAGGCGCTCGCCAAAGCTGTCACCCTGTGGCGCGTCCGGCTGGGCGGGCGTCGCCTCGTCGGTCGGAGCGGGCAGGCTGTCCAGCCGATTGACCTGACCGCCGCCGACGCCGAGCACCAGCCAGCGATCCTGGACCTGGACCACCACCACGCGCTCGCGCTGACCGACGGCGGTGGAGCCGACCACCTTGAGCCGGGACTGCTGGCCGTGAAAGCCGCCGCCCCGCCGCTTCAGCCAGGCGGAAAGGCCCAGCAAGATGGCGATGATCAGTGCCAGGGCGGCGGCGGTCTTGCCCAGCATGGCCAGTCCCAGCAGGCTGTCGCCTCCCTGGGCCAGTCCGTCGACGGCGGCGCTGGAGGTGGTTTCGTTCATCGGTTGAGCTTCTGCACCCGCTCGGAGGGGGTGATGATCTCGGTGATACGGATGCCGTAGCGGTCTTCGACCACCACGACTTCGCCCTGGGCGATCAGGTAGCCGTTGATCAGGATGTCCATCGGCTCGCCGGCCAGCCCCTCCAGTTCCACCACCGAGCCCTGGGCCAGTTCCAGCAACTGCTTGATGGTCAGGCGGGTGCGACCAAGCTCCACGGTCAGCTTGACCGGGATATCCATGATCATGTCGAGCTCGCGGGCAGCGCTGGAGGAGGTGCTTTCACCGAGCGGGCGGAACACGCTGTCTCCTGCGGCGCGCGCTGCGGCAGGGGTATCTTCTGGGGCCTGCTCGCCCGGGTTTTCCTCGGCGGCCTGCTGTTCGGCCATGGCATCGGCCCAGGGGTCGTCCTCGCCAGCGCCATCGCTGGTGGCATCGTCCTTTTGTTCGGACATGGCGGCGGCCCAGTCGTCGTCGCCGACAGGGGAGTCGGGTTTATTGGGGTCAGTCATGGTGCGATTCCTTGGAAGGAGGCCGAGAGCCTTTGACGAAGGCGTTGCTGGGCTGGTGACCGGCGGCGTGGTCGAACATCCGCAGGACTCGGAGGGCGCGCTGGTCGCGCTGGCTGCCGTATTCGCATTCCATCACCGGCACTTCGTCGACCTGGGCGGTGACGGTATCGGGCAGTTCGAGCGGCAGGATGTCACCGACCTTCAGCGCCATCACCTCGGCGATGCGCGAGTCGATGGTGGCGAAGTTGGCCACCAGCTCTACCTCTGGATGACGCAGCTCGCCGGCCATACGCCGGTGGAAGGCGCCGTCCTTGTCGCGACTGTTCTCGCTCAACGGGTTGGTCAGCAGGTCCTTGAGCGGTTCGATCATGCTGTAGGGCATGCAGATCTGGAAGCTGGACGAGAGGTTGCCGACCTCCAGATGGAAGCTGGTACTGACCACGATCTCGTTGGGCGAGTTGGTGATGTTGGCGAACTTGGACTGCATCTCCGAGCGCAGGTAACTGATGTCCAGCGGGTAGACGGACTTCCAGGCCTCGCTGTAGCCATCGATGGCCATGTTCAGCACGCGCTGGATGATGCGCTGTTCGGTATTGGTGAACTCGCGCCCTTCGGACTTGGTGACGAAGCGGCCGTCACCGCCGAACAGGTTGTCCACCACCATGAACACCAGGCTCGGGGGAAACACGATCAGGGCCGAGCCCTTGAGCGGTTTCATGGCGATGATGTTGATGTTGGTGGGCACCGGCACGTTGCGCGAGAACTCGCTGTAGCTGAGGTAGCGCACGGCGTCGACGCTGATGTCGGCGCTGCGCCGCAGCAGGTTGAACATGCCGGTGCGGAAGTGGCGGGCGAAGCGCTCGTTGATGATGTCCAGAGCCTGCAGACGCTCGCGGATGATGCGCTGCTGATTGGCCGGATCGAAGGGGCGCAAGCGCCCTCGAGCTGCGTTGTCTTCGCCCTCGGCATCGTCGTCGCCGCTGACGCCCTTGAGCAGTGCGTCGATTTCTTCCTGGGACAGGAGATCGTCTTGAGACATGGGGGCGACCTATTGGACGATGAACTCGGTGAACAGCACATCATCGATATGGATGCGCGGACGCTCGGGGCCGAGCACGTCTTCCAGGGTGGCGACGATATCCTCGGCCAGGGCCTTCTTGCCCGATGCGCTGACCAGTGTCTCGGCCTCGCGGTCCGACAGCAGCAACAACAGCTGGTTACGCACCTGGGGACGGTGCTGTTCCAGCGTCTCGAGGCTAGCGTCATCGCTGAGCTTGAGGGTCAGGCCGGCGTACAACAGGCGCGGTCCGGCGTTGTCTTCGGCCAGGTTGACGGTGAAGGGCTCCAGCTTCAGGTAGATGGGCGCCGTATCTTCGACCGCGCCGGTGCTGGCCTGGGCCATATGCTCGCCGAAGGTGTCTGCTGATTCTGCGTGCGCCTTTTCCTGGTACAGCAGGTAGAACCCGGCCGCGGCACCGAAGGATGCGAGGATGACCAGGATCACCAGACACCAGATGAGCCGTCGAGATTTCGCCATGTCCTGAAGTCCTGAGCCTGTGGCCCCTCGAGGGGCGGTAATGTACTAGCGTGCGGGCGTGCCACATCTTTAGTATGCCGTCAGGCATCGGCGATCGATGGCGAGAACAGGCACCGAGTTCGTGCCTATCTTGGGTATTTGTGAGGGAGAGCCCCGCCGCTCACGCTGTGTAGCGGCAGGGGGTGCCTGGAAGGGCGTGGGTCAGGCGCAGGCCAGGCGCGTACCCAGCCCTATGCGTCAGGCGTAGATGTCCACGCGGCCATCGTCTGAGTCGTGGCGCTGGTCAGGGGCAGAGCTTGCCGTGGTGGCCGGCTCCATCGACTCGCCCTTGCCCTGGCCGGAGGCTGCCAGCGATGTCTGGCCGCGAGAGTCCGAGGGTTGCTGGCCGCCAAACTGTGCGCCCTGGTCGCTCACCGAGGCGTCACCGAGCTGGATGCCCTGTTCGGCCAGGGCTTCGCGAAGCTGGGGAATGGCCTGCTCAAGGGCCTGGCGCACCTGGGCGTGGGCCGAGAAGAACTGGGCCTGGGCACCGTGCTCGCCCAGCTTGAGGGTCACCCCCAGCGAGCCGAGTTCGGCAGGGTGCAGGCGTAACTCGACCTGCTGTTCGCCCGCACCGCCCTGGCTGGACAGTCTTGCCAGGGTCTGGCCGAGCTGCTGCGGCCAGGCGGCCTGGTTGAATGACAGTGAGGCATTGGTACCCGGGGGCATGGCGGCGGCCAGGGAGGAGCCAAAGGGCGACGCGCCCCGTGCCTGTGAGGCGGTGGGCGAGAGCACGGCATCCAGCGAGGCATCGGCCTCGCCCCGGGCAGCGCCAGCAAGGATCTCGCCGGGACGCAGTTCCGCAGCGCCTGACCCTGTGCCCTGGGCCATCCAGCCGGCCGTGTCTGGAGCCAGGGCGCCGGGTGCGAGGCCCGCCGGGGCAACGGGTGCCTGTCCTTGTAAATTACCCTGCGCATTGCTGCCGGCGGCCATGGCTGCCTGCTGCGCCGCCGAGGGAGCGCGATCCACCGGATGCTCGGCCCTGGGGAGTCGATGCAGCGCCGGGAGCGCGTCCTGTGCCAGGCGTGACTGGGCGGGCGCATTTTCCGTGGCGGCGGTGGCGTCGAGGGCGGCGCTCTGCAGTGCTGGGGCCTGATTCTGGACCTGGACCTGGGCCCGAACCTGGGGCGAAAGCTGAGACTGCGCCGACGGCCCTGATAGCGGAGACGTCGAGAGCGCCGGTGTGGCCTGGGCTGCGACGTCCAGCGGCAGTGCCTGCTGACTTGCGGCGCCGCCTTGTGTCAGCAGTGCATGCGCCCCGCCGGGCAGCTGCCCGGCAAGCGCTGCGCCTGTAGCGTCCCGCGGTGCGCCGTTCAAGCCTGGTGCGCCGAGTCCTGATGACGCCAGCTGGTCTGCGCCAGCAGCGGGCTGCCCGTGGGGGCCCGGGGCCGATGAGGCAACGGCCAGCAGTGCCAGTGTCCAGTCCTGGGGCTCGCTATGGTCCTGATCACTGAACGCCTTGTCGCTGGCCTGGCCATTGGCGGGACGCCCGGTATTGTCGAGGGGGGCCGCCTGGCCGCCGAGTGCGGCCAGGCGCTGGGCGAAGTCGCCACCGACCGGTGCGGCGGCGCCCTTGCTGCCACTGGCCTGGGAAGAAACGGGGCCTGCCAGGCCCAACAGGGTGAGGTCCATGGTGAGTTCCTTTAAGGTCAGTAGCCGCCGGGCATGGCGCTGCCGCGCTGCAGTCGGCTGTTGATCAGGTCGTCGCTGGAGCGCTGTTCCTGGCGGGCCTGCAGGCGCAGGCCTTCCTGGGCACGGCGTTCGGCCAGGGTGTCGTAGGCGCTGAGGCGCTGCTGTTCGTGTTGCCACTCGCGCTGGCTGTCGCTGACCTTCTGGCGCTGTTGCTGGAGCGCTCGTCGTGCGGTGGCCAGGGCATCGTCAAGCGACAGCAGGAAGCGCTGAGTATTGTGCAGGGTGGCCGGATCGATGCCACTGCGCATGTTCTGGTGCAGACGCTCGGCGTATTCCTGTCGGTAGTGTTCCAGCGACGACAGCTGATCGGCGACCTGACGCTCGTCTCGGCGGGCGCTGGCAAGGTGCTGCATCGCCTGGTCGCGGGCGTCCCGGGCCAGCTCTGTCAAGGTGTCCAGAGGGGTTCTCATGGGGTTCCTCCCAGGGTGGACGAGAGCGCCTGACGCGAGGCCTCGAGGGTGGCGCATTCGTCGATTCGCTGTTGCAGAAAGGCTTCCAGATCCGGATAGCGGCGCACGGCTTCGTCCAGGCGAGGGTCGTGGCCGGGCTGGTAGGCGCCCACGCTGATCAGGTCACGGTTGCGCTGGTAGCGCGAGAACATGGCCTTGAATCCCTGGGCCTGGCGGCGCTGGCCGTCGTCGACGATGGCGTTCATGGCCCGGCTGATCGAGGCTTCGATGTCGATGGCGGGGTAGTGGCCGGATTCCGCCAGGCTGCGCGACAGCACCACGTGGCCATCGAGGATGGCGCGGGCGGAGTCAGCGATGGGGTCCTGCTGGTCGTCGCCTTCGGTCAGCACGGTATAGAAGGCGGTAATCGATCCCCCACCGGGCTCGGCGTTGCCGGCGCGCTCCACCAGCCCCGGCAGTTTGGCGAACACCGAGGGCGGATAGCCCTTGGTCGCCGGAGGTTCGCCGATGGCCAGGGCGATCTCGCGCTGGGCCATGGCGTAGCGGGTCAGCGAGTCCATGATCAGCAGCACGTTCTTGCCGTCGTCGCGAAAGCCTTCGGCCAGGCGGGTGGCATAGGCGGCGCCCTTGAGTCGTTGCAGTGGCGAGGTGTCGGCGGGGGCCGCCACTACCACGGCACGTCGCCGGCCCTCGGGCCCGAGGATGTTGTCGATGAAGTCCTGGACCTCGCGGCCACGTTCGCCGATCAGTCCGACCACGATGACGTCGGCTCGGGTGTAGCGCGCCATCATGCCGAGCAGCACCGACTTGCCGACGCCGGAGCCGGCGAACAGGCCCATGCGCTGGCCGCGGCCGACGCTGAGCAGGGCGTTGATGGCGCGGATGCCGACGTCGATCTGTTCCTCGATGGGAGCACGAGACAGGGGGTTGAGCGGCGGTGTGGCCAATGGCGCCCGGGGGGCGTCATCCAGCTCACCGAGACCGTCCAGCGGAGCCCCGGTGCCGTCAACGACCCTGCCCAGCAGGCTCTCGCCCAGCGGAAAGCGCCGCGAGGCATTGACGCTACCGTCGCCCAGGGGCAGCACCCGGGCGCCGGGCATCAGTCCACTGATCTCGCCAAGCGGCATCAGGAACAGGCGATCGCCGGCGAAGCCGACGACCTCGGCCTCGGCGTAGTCGTGCGCTGAGCCGGCAGCGGTATGATCTGCCGTGCCGGGGAGCTCGATGCGACAGCTGTCACCCAGCGCCACCTGCAGGCCGACGGCTTCGATGACCATGCCGGTGGCGCGCACGACGCGGCCTGTGGCCCTGGTCATGGGCAGGGGCTCGACGCGATGGGCGACGGCCTTGAGGGCGTGCTGCCAGCGCTGCTGGTGGATCTGGGGGCCGTTCATGGCGCATCGTCCTCGTGGGCGACGCCATGATCCTCTGGTTCGGGGGTGTGGCGCGGGGCCCTTCTGCGCACCTGGCGATTCACCGCCTGCCAGCGACGCTCCCAGGTGGCGTCGATATCGCCCTGTTCGCCGCTGACCCGGCAGCCTCCACGGTGCAGACGCTCGTCGGCGCGCAGGGTCCAGCCGGCGGCCTCGAGCTGCTCGCCCAGGTGGCGCTCCACCAGGCGCAGATCGAGCGGGTGCAGCCACAGGCGCTGGCGTCCCACCAGTGGCGGATCGGTGTGCAAAAGCCGTTGGACCAGCTCCACCACCTGGCGTGGCCGGGCCTTGAGGGCGTCATCCGCCAGCTGCCGGCCGGTGGCCAGGGCCAGATCGGTCAGATCCTCGGCCACCGCATCGTCCAGCTCGGACAGTGCCGTGCGGAACTCGTCGACGAGTCGGCCAAGCGGTGCCAGGGCCTCTTCACAGCGTCTGTTCAGGGCGTCGGCGATCTCCTGCTCGGCGCGGGCGCGGCCCTCGGCCAGGCCCTGCTCGAGGCCCTGGGCCAGTCCTTTCTGGTAGCCCTCGTCGTAGCCCTTCTGGTGGCCCTGGGCATGGCCCTCGCGGTGGCCCGTCTCGCGGGCCCGGCGGCGCTCGTCGTCGAGTTCCTGGCGAGTGGGCGGGCGCGGGGTCGCTGCGGCCTCGGTGGTGCCGTCGTCGCCTTCCTCGGGCAGCTCGCCCATGTTCCAGCGGCGCCATTGGCTCATGCCGAGACCCTCCTCGCCGGCGTGCCAGGTTCACTGAATCGAGGTGTCCTAGACATAGGCTTCGTCGCCTCCGCTGAGCACGATTTCGCCGTTGTCGGCCAGGCGACGCACCACCTGCAGGATGGCCTTCTGCTCGGTCTCCACCTGGGAGATACGAATGGGCCCTCTGGCGTCCATGTCTTCCTGCAGCAGGTCGGCGGCGCGCTGGGACATGTTGACCAGGAACTTGGCCTTGAGCGTTTCCGGGGCTCCCTTGAGCGCAATGACCAGGCTGTTGGTCTCGATCTCCTTGAGCAACAGCTGGATGCTGCGGTCGTCCAGGTCGCCGATGTTCTCGAACAGGAACATCTCGTCGATGATCTTCTGAGCCAGGTCCTCGCTGTGGGCGCGCACGGTGTCGATGGCGGCCTCTTCCTGGGTGGTGTTCATCAGGTTGAGGATCTCCGCCGCGGTACGTACACCGCCCATCTTGCTGCGCTTGAGGTTTTGGCCGTCGAGCATGCTGGTGAGCACTTCGGTGAGTTCCTGCAGTGCCGCCGGCTGGACGCCGCTGAAGGTGGCGATGCGCAGTACCACGTCGTTGCGCTGCTTGTCGTCGAACAACTCGAGCACGTCGGCCGCCTGGTGGCGCTCGAGGTGCACAAGCACGGTGGCGATGATCTGTGGATGCTCGTCACGGATCAGCTCCGCCACCATGGACGGCTCCATCAGGTTGAGGGCATCGATGCCGCTGCTGGTGCCGGCGGTTTCGAGGACGTCCTCGATCAGGCTGGAGGCACGTTCGGTGCCGAGCGCCTTGGTCAACACCGAGCGGATGTGCTCGCTGGAGTTCATGTTGAGACCGATGAATTCCTCGGTCTCGGTGTGGAAGTCTTGCAGCACGCGGCGCATCTCTTCGTGGGAGATCTGCCCGAGCTGGGTCATCTCCCTCGATAGCTGCTGGATTTCCTTGGCGTTGAGAAACTTGAACACTTCCGCCGCGCTGTCCTCGTCCAGGGCCAGCAGCAGTACGGCGCTGCGGCGGATGCCGCTCGAGGCTTCGATGTTAGTCATTGGCGTTCATCCAGCTGCGTACGATCATGGCGACCATGCGGGGATCTTCCTGGGCCAGCTCGCGCAGGTCGTTGAGGTTCTGTTCGTAGGCGCTGGCCTTGCGCCGGCGGCGGTTGTCGCGGCCGTAGGTGGCGTCCTCACCGTCGGTCGTCTCGCTGTCACCCTCGGACGCCTCTTCGTCGTCGCTCTCGTCGTCGCCGACCCGTGCCGAGAAGGCGCTGGGCATGGGGGCCGGGGCCACCGGAGCCTCGGTATAACGACGGATCAGCGGACGCAGCACGAGCAGGTAGAGCAGAGCGACGGCCAGGATGATCAGCAGATAGCGACCGAGTTCCTTGGCCAGTTGATGGACCATCGGGTCCTGCCACCAGGTGGGGGCTGCGACCTCGGGTGCCTGGGCGAATGCACTGTTGACCACCGACAGGGCGTCGCCGCGGCTTTCCGAGAAGCCCATGGCCTGACGCACCAGTGCCTCGATCTCGGCGAGTTGTTCCGCTGACAGGGGGGTGAGAGTGGCTTCGCCTTCCTCATCGACGCCGTCCTGGTAGTTCACCACCACCGCGGCGGACAGGCGTTCGATGCCTCCCTTCTGGTACTGCACATGCGATACCTGTCGATCCAGCTCGTAGTTGGTGACGTCATCGCGCCGCAGGCGTTGCGGTGACGCCTCTTCCTGTTCGGCGGTATCGGCGGCGGCCTCGTCGTTCTCCTGCTGCGCGTCATCACCGTTGTCGATGGGTGACGCGGAGGTACCTGGCGCGGTGTTACTCAGGGCGCCGGGAATGCCGCTGGCCAGGTCACCCTGGCCATTGATGTCCAGGCTGGTCTGGCGACTGCGGACCGCCGCCTGTGCGGGCGGCTGGTTCGGGGTGTAGCGCTCCTGGGTCTCTTCACGCTGGGAGAAGTCGATCTGGGCGGTGACCTGGGCACGCACGTTGGCATGGCCGACCAGCGGCGCCAGGATGTCCTCGATGCGCCGCTGGTAGGAACGCTCGATTTCGGCGACGTAGTCCAGCTGCGAGCCGTCCAGCCCCAGGCCGCCAGCGTCGGCAGATGACAGCAGGCGCCCGTTCTGGTCGATCACGGTGACGTCTTCACCGGCCAGGTCGGGCACGCTGGAAGAGACCAGGTGGACCATGGCGGCCACCTGACCCTCGCCGACACGTCGGCCAGGCTCGAGTGTCAGCACCACCGAAGCCTTGGCCGGCTGACGCTCGCGTACAAACACCGAGTCCTTGGCCAGGGCCAGATGGACACGGGCGTTGGCCACCGGGCCCAACGAGGCGATGGATCTGGCCAGCTCGCCTTCCAGGCCGCGCTGGTAGTTGATCTGCTCGGCGAACTGACTGATACCGAAGGCCTGATCCTGCATCAGTTCAAGGCCGACGTTGCCACCGTGGGGCAGGCCCTGTTCGGCAAGCTGCAGGCGCAGGGTGTGCAGCTGGTCGTCCGGCACCATCAAGGCGTGGCCGCCGGCGGAAAAGCGATAAGGCACCCCGCGGCTATCGAGTTCGGTGATGATGGCGCCACCGTCGGCTTCACTGAGATTGCTGAACAGGACTCGGTACTGTGGGCGCGAGGCCCACATCACCAGGGCGATGATCAGAGCAATCGCGGCGGCGCCCCCGATCATCAAGGGAATCAGGGGTTTGCCGCGTAAGCGGGACGTCAGCCCGGACAGGGGGCCGGAGCTTGAGGCGGAGGCCGCTGAGCTCATGGACGACTCCCGTCGGGGGACGGCAAATGGGGGCTGTTCATTGGCATGACCGGTGGTCCGTGGGTCGGGTGGCCGCGGGCGGTGCCCGGTTCTGTGTTGATGCCCATTATCCCGGGGCTGTGGCCAGCCAATGATCGAAATAGCCCATGTTTTGACGGCCATTTGCTTCGATGACGGTGCGCTCGCTCTTGTTAGGCTTGCTGTCGTGGAGGCGATGCGCCTCCGTCACTGGCCAACGAGACACAGGACCCGTCATGTCGACTCCCGCGATGCAATCGGCCCTTGCCCAGATGACCACCATGGCCCGCGAGGCCAGCCAGGTGTCGTCCCCGACACTGGGGGGCAACACCGAGGCGGCCCAGGCCGACGCCGGCTTCGCCGACGCCTTGAAGTCGTCGATCCAGCGCATCAACGAGCTCAAGGCCACCGCCGATTCGCAGGCCAAGGCCTTCCAGGCCGGGGTGCCGGGGGTCGAGCTCAACGACGTCATGGTCGACATGCAGAAGGCCAGCGTGGCCTTTCAGATGGGCCAGCAGGTGCGCAATCGCCTGGTATCGGCCTACAGGGATGTGATGAACATGCAGGTGTAGGTGCCGCGCTCGGCTACCCCCTCGGCGATCCCTTCATCGTCTGCCGACATCTTTATGTAATGTTTTGCTGATATTCCTTCGGCACCCGCTCGCCCGAGAAGCGGGGCAACCAGGGATATTTGCTCCATGACGTCTTTTCGAACGCTCTCCATACGTGCCAGCGGGCTGCTGGCGTTGTCTCTCTTTCTGATATTGATGGTCGGACTGGGTGGACTGGGCCTTTATGCCAACCAGCAGGGACGAGAGGCTTTCGATGTAATGCGCGACGAGCACGTCGGTCAGTTCCGTCTGCTCAATCTTGCCCAGACCAGGGTCTTTCGTTCACGCGTCGAGATGGATCGAGCGGCCAGGCTGACGCGGGTGCCGTCCTTCGATCGACCGGGTCCGGTGATCGCCTCTGCCGAGACGCTGCTGAGCGAGGCCAGGGAGGCCTTCGAGGCCTTCATGGCAATCGATGTCGGCGAGGCCCAGGCAGACAACAAGGCGACGCTCGAGCGCCACTTCCGCTCGCTGGTATCCACCGGCCTGGAACTGCAGCTGATGTTGCTCAAGGAGGGAGATCTTGGCGCCTATGATTCGGGCCAGGCTCGACTGACCAGCATGAGCCAGGCCTTTGTCGATAGCGTGGAGGCCTTTTCCACCCTGGCGCTGGAGCAGGAAGAGGGGCTGGCTGCCGGCTTCAGGCACCTGGCAGACAGCATGAACCTCGCCCTGGCGGCGGCGCTCACCCTGGCTCTGGTGCTGGCCATGGCAATGGCTCTGACGGTTCGACGCTACCTGCTGGTCCCGTTGAAGCAGCTGCTGGAACACTTCGAGGCGATGGCCCAGGGCCGACTCGAGCGTCGCCTGCCCGATATGGGCAGCAGCGAAGTGGGCCAGCTGTATCGGGGCGTGGAGTCACTGCGACGGGCGTTGGTGAAGAACATTCGCGGGATTCGCGAGACCAGCGATGACCTGCGTCACAATGCCGAACGCATGCTCGATGATGGTCGCGAACTGGCCACCCGTACCCAGCGCCAGGCATCGGCCCTGGAGCAGACGGTCGCCAGCCTCGAGCAATTGACGGCGACGGTGGCCCAGACGGTGCAGCATCTGGGGGACGCCAACCGCCTGGCGGGCGATGTGGGCAAGCGTGCCAGCAAGGGCAGCGAGGGCGTCGCAGCGGTGGCGGCGGCCATGGACGAGATCCAGCGCCACGCCGACCAGGTGCAGGCGATGGTCAAGCTGATCGACGATATTGCCTTTCAGACCAACCTGCTGGCCCTCAATGCCTCGGTGGAGGCTGCCCGTGCCGGCGAGCACGGCAGAGGCTTCGCGGTGGTGGCGGCGGAGGTGCGCGGCCTGGCGGCGCGCAGCGCCGAAGCGGCCGGCGAGATTCGCAGCCTGACCGGTGCTTCCAGCAAGAGCGTGGCCGATGGCGCGAGGCAGTCCCGCGCCGCCGATCTGTCGATCCAGGGGATAGCGGCGGCAGTCGGGCAGTTGGGGGGCCGAATCGCAGAACTGGAACAGGCCGCCGGAGAGCAGCATCAGGGCCTCGATCAGATTCATCGGGCGATGGCCGAGATCGATGGTGTTACCCAGCGCAACGCCCAGATGGTCGAGCGCTCACGGGAGGAAGCCGAACGTCTGACCGGCACCGCCCTGGCGCTGGGGCAATCCAGCGCGCACATGCAGCTGTCCGACGAAGACGACGACACCTGCATCGGCGAGATGACGCCAACAACGCAGCGCTCGTGGTGGCGGGGGCTGCAGGCCTGGCGCGAGCGCCGGCAGGCCAGACGATTCGCGCAGGGTGTCAGCGCCTGACGGGCGCGGCCCGTTTCCCTATCGTCGATGAGCCGTTCGGGAGCCATTCGGGAGGCGAAAGGGGGTAATCGTCAAACTTGGGCTAAAGAGGCATTCTCGATGGCCGATAGTCGCTTGTGTCGACCTTGCAGCCGCAAGGCGTAACCCTTGACAGAGAGCGACATGATTCATTCCTTGAGATTTCGGCTCCTGCTGACCACCGTGGCCGTCATAGTGGTGGCCCTGGCCATCAATGGAGCGGTCAACCTCAGCATTCTGCATCACCATCAGGAGCGCCAGGATGCGCAGCAGCTGGCCTCGGTCGCCGAAGGCAATCGGGTGGCCATCGATGAGTGGGTGTCGAGCCACGCACGCCAGCTCGAGGCACTGGCGCCGGCAGTGTCCGATGCCGAACCCCTGGCGGCGCTGCTGCAGTTGCAGGCCGGGGGCGGCTTTCTCACCACCTATCTGGCCGAGGCCGCGAGTGGAGATGTGATCTTCTCCGACGGCTGGGATGCCCCCGCAGAGTATGATCCGCGTCAGCGCCCCTGGTATCAGCAGGCCGTTGAGGCTGAAGCGACCGTGGTGACCCCTCCCTACAAGGATGCCAACACGGGGGGGCTGGTGGTGACCTTCGCCACTCCCTTCTTTGATGAGGGCAGGCTCAAGGCGGTGGTGGGTGGCGATATCACCATCGACGGTGTGATCGATGTGGTGGCCGACATCGCGCCGACGCCGAGCAGTTTTGCCTTCCTCGTCGATGGTGAGGGAGCCCTGGTGGCGCATCCTGATGCCACGCTGAGCCTGGCGCCGGCGACCGAGCTGTCGGCGCGTCTGACGCCGGATTTCCTGACGCAGCTGGGTGACCAGGCACGCCCTGTCACCGTAGACATCGGCGGACGGCAGCGCGAGCTTCTCGCCACGCCCATCAGCGGTACCGACTGGCGACTGGTGATTGCCCTGGACAGTCGGGAGGCCGGTGCCAGCCTTCAGCAGGTGACACAGGCAGCGCTCTGGACTCTGGTGATCGTCGGCCTGGTGGCACTGCTGCTGCTGAGCGTGCTGTTGACCCTCGCGCTCAAGCGACTGTCGATTGCGCGGGATGCCATGGCCGACGTCGCCAGTGGCAACGGAGACCTGACCCGCCGCCTGCCGGAGGACGGCAAGGATGAGGTGGCCCAGATCGCGAGTGCGTTCAATCGCTTCGTGTCGCGCATGGAGGCGGTGATGATCACCATCCGGGACAGCAGCGAGTCGGTGCGGGTTGCCGCCGGCGAGATCGCACTGGGAGGGCAGGACCTGTCGCGACGCAGCGAAACGACCGCATCGAGCCTGCAGCAGACCTCGGCATCGATCGAGGAGATCACCAGCACCGTGGCGCATACGGCGGCGGCCTCGCGCGATGCCAGGCGGCAGTCGGGGGAGGCCACCGACGTCGCCGAGCGAGGCGGTGAGGTGGTGGACCAGGTGGTGGACACCATGGAGTCGATCACCGAGTCCTCTGTGCAGATCGGCGCCATCGTCAAGGTGATGGATGGTATCGCCTTTCAGACCAACCTGCTGGCGCTCAATGCTTCGGTGGAGGCGGCCCGGGCCGGGGAGCATGGCCGTGGCTTCGCCGTGGTGGCCAGTGAGGTACGCCAACTGGCCACCCGGTCCGCCGAGGCTTCCCGTGAAATTCGTAGCTTGATCGAGACCTCCGGCGAGCGCGTGGCCAGCGGTACCGAGCTGGTGCGCCGGGCGGGCGAGACCATGGGCGAGATCGTTCAACAGGTCGGGCGCGTCACGTTGAGCCTGGACGAGATCAGCGTGGCGGCGGAAGAGCAGAGCGAAGGTATCGCACAGGTCAATATCGCGGTGGCGGAGCTGGACCGCATGTCGCAGCAGAACGCGAGTCTGGTCGAAGAGTCCTCTGCTGCCACCGAGCACCTGCTGGAACAGGCCGACCGACTGGGGCGGATGGTGGCAGGATTTACCCTGAGTGAGGCTGCCAGCTCTGCCTCAGCGCCGGCCAATCACCCCGAGCGGGTTGCCGCGCCAACCCCCGCTTGATGTCCTGATAGTGAGCCGGGGGCCGGGTCTTTCAGGCCCCCGCTTCAACCTTCCACTTCAACCTTCCCGTTCAAGCTCAGGCTCAGGCTCTGCCCCCTGGCGGCGCAGAGCCTGAGCTGTTCCCTGCTCTGCTTGTCACCCCACGCCAGCACGCCTCTTCATCTTGGGACTTCTCGACGTGGGATGCCTGGGCGCGCGGTGTGCCGTGGTGCTCCCTCTCCCATGACCGGCCCCACGCTATCTACTTTCTACCTCTCTCTGCCTCTACCTTTCTCTGTCCCTCTGTCCCTCTGTCCCTCTGTCCCTCTGTCCCTCTGTCCCTCTGTCCCTCTGTCCCTCTGCCCCTCTGTCCCTCTCTGCCTCTCTGCCTCTCTGCCTCCTGATTCTTGTGTTCCTCCGCGCCCTGCAGGGCGCCTGTCATCACGTGCCCGGTGACGGCGGACCGTCGACCGACATGGTGGCCCTGGGGGACCAGGAGGACCTCCTTGAGACGGATCAGACTGGAGGAAGCACGCGCCTGGAGCGGCCTGGGAGCTAAAGTTCGGCACAGTTAGTTGCCCTGCTCAATGGCGATTTCCTCACGAAAGCGGCTCTCTGGGCGCCCCCTCATGGCCTTGGCTACGAGGGGAGACGCTAGAAGCTTACATTTATCGGATGTTGGCACTTCTGACGATCCAGAAATGTTTTTCGCCAAGATGGTGAACTTTAATTGAAAAACAATACCGTCGAAGTTGATTGATAAAATTCTGTGCAGTTATCTGCCTATATCTAACCTAAATTCGCCAAGGCATATTCCTTTTATTGTACCTAAGGATTAGGCGCGAAGATTGTTTTTGTGCTGTAACGAAAAATACGCAGTTAGAATGCCTTTTTTTATCCACTATAATTACATATGTTGTTGCTTTTTGTAGAGTTTTTGGATTTTTATGTGAAGCGGCGTGCTTGTTGCTTTTTATATGTTTTTTGTATTGCAGCATAGTTAAAGGGAGGCGGATTACTCTCTATGCAGTAACCGTTTATTGCCCGCCAATAACCTCGCCCGTGTCTGGATGGAGAAGTACAAAAACATTAGTATCGATGATTGTGATCAAGTGTTAATGAACCGTTATCAATGTTACTCGTCTGTTTGCTACCACGGTCGAGGGCAAAATTCGTTGAAGCAGGGCAGGGGAAGGCGTCCGTGACATCCCGGGGCGGTAGCGTGCTTCATCGCCACCAGTCCCAGTGACCCTCTTCTGCACCAACTCGCGGATCACATGCCGCGCCCACTCACCGGCGCTTGAAGCCTTGGTGCTGCTGTGGGCTATTCGGGCCAACGGCTGCGGCTACGTCACGCGGGTCGAGTCGGCCGAGCTCCACACATCCCGCCGGCGAGTGTTTCCCTTTCCGAGGACTTCGATCCGTCATGGAACTACTACCCGATCGCCAGACACACCTCCGACAGCTGGAGGCCGAATCGATCCATATCATCAGAGAAGTCGCAGCCGAGTTCCGTTCTCCGGTCATGATGTACTCGATCGGCAAAGATTCATCGGTAATGCTGCATCTGGCGCGCAAGGCATTCTTTCCCGGCACGCCCCCCTTTCCGTTGATGCACGTGAACACCACCTGGAAGTTCCGCGAGATGATCGCCTTTCGCGATCTCATGGCGAAGCAGTCCGGCATGGAGCTGATCGAGCATATCAATCAGGAGGGTGTCGCGGCCGATATCAATCCCTTTGATCACGGTAGCGCCAAGTATACCGACGTGATGAAGACCGCCGCTCTCAAGCAGGCACTTGACCACCACGGATTCGACGCAGCCTTTGGGGGTGCCCGCAGGGATGAGGAGGCGAGTCGTGCCAAGGAGCGCATCTTCTCCTTCCGTGACAGGCATCATCGGTGGGAGCCGAAGAGCCAGCGCCCCGAGTTGTGGAGCCTGTATAACGCCAAGGTGAACAAGGGGGAGTCGATTCGCGTCTTTCCTCTCTCCAACTGGACGGAACTGGATATCTGGCAATACATCTATCTCGAGGGAATCCCCATTGTGCCGTTGTACTACGCCGCACCACGGCCCGTGGTGGAGCGAGATGGCATGACGATCATGGTCGACGACGACCGGCTACCGCTGCGGGAGGGCGAGACGCCCCAGGAGCGTTGGGTAAGATTCCGTACCCTCGGCTGCTATCCCCTGACCGGTGCGGTGGAATCTCGAGCCGCGACCCTCCCCGAAATCATCCAGGAAATGCTGCTGACGCGGACCAGCGAGCGCAGCGGTCGAGCCATCGATCACGATCAGGCGGGGTCGATGGAAAAGAAGAAGCGCGAGGGTTATTTCTAGACTAGCCGGAACAGCTGTTCTCCTGCCGTCTTGTACTGAACTCGCGAATTGACGGTGGGGGTGCTCCCCTGAAGGTGGCGACACCCATCATTCCACCAGACGGCAAAGACCGCGACTACGTGCTCGCCGCATTTCTCCACGCTCCGCTCTTCCAATCTCCAGATTGCACTTCGGTTCAGCCCTAGTCTCCTCGGCATCCTTGTCCGGGTGCTGTGGCTTGCGCCTCTACCAGGAATTCGTCATGTCCCATCAATCCGAGCTGATCGCCAGCGACATCGAACGCTACCTGAAGGAACACGAGAACAAGGACCTGCTGCGCTTCATTACCTGCGGCAGTGTCGATGATGGCAAGTCCACTCTGATCGGGCGCCTGCTGCATGATTCCAAGATGATCTACGAGGATCAGCTGGCCGCCATCACCCAGGCGTCTCGCACTAGCGGCACCACCGGTGACGAGGTGGATCTCGCGCTGCTGGTGGATGGCCTGCAATCAGAGCGTGAGCAGGGAATCACCATCGATGTGGCCTATCGATTCTTCTCCACCGAGAGACGCAAGTTCATCATTGCCGACACGCCGGGGCATGAGCAGTACACCCGCAACATGGCGACCGGCGCTTCCACGGCCAGTCTTGCGATCATCCTGATTGATGCTCGACACGGTGTGCAGACCCAGACGCGTCGTCATAGCTTCATCTGCGACCTGCTGGGCATAGAGCACCTTGTGGTAGCGGTCAACAAGATGGATCTCGTGGCGTATGACGAAGATCGTTATCTGCAGATCGTCGACGAGTATCGGCACGTCATGGATCGACTCGAGGCCCGGGATATACATTTTGTCCCGCTGTCTGCGCTGAAAGGCGACAACGTGGTCGAGCCCAGCAGCGAGATGCCTTGGTACGACGGTCCCAGCCTGCTCACGCTGCTGGAAGAGGTCGAGATCAGGCACGACCAGAATTTGCGAGATGTGCGCTTGCCGGTTCAGTTCGTCAACCGGCCCAATCTGGATTTCCGGGGATACGCGGGCACCCTCAGCTCCGGTGTCTTGACTCCCGGACTGGCGGTCAAGGTGTTGCCGAGCGGTACCACCAGTCAGGTGAAGCGCATCGTTACCATGGATGGCGATCTCGATGCGGCGTTTCCCGGACAAGCGGTGACCATCACCTTGAGCGACGAGATCGATGCATCGCGCGGAGACTGGATCGTCGGGGTCGATGATCAGGTGCCGCTTCGGTCGGAATTCGAGGCCGATATTGTGTGGATGCACGAGTCCCCGTTGGAACCCGGAAAATTGTATGACATCAAGCTGGCCACTCGGGACCTTGCGGGAAAGGTTGTCGCCATCGACTACCTGGTGGACGTCAACACCCTGGAGCAACGGCACGGGGAGCAGCTGGATCTCAATGCTATCGCGCGTTGCCGTGTCGAGCTCACCACCGCGATACCTGTCGACGACTATCGTACCCACCCTGGCACGGGCTGCTTCATTCTGATCGATCGATTGACCAATCTTACCGTCGGTGCCGGGATGATCCACAGTCCGTCGGATGCGGAGCTGCCCTACGAATTCCGCAAACACGACAGCAAGGCCAGCGTGGTGTGGAACCGCACCACAGTAACCCAGACCATGCGAGAGAGGATCAATGGCCACCGTGGCTGCTGCGTCTGGTTTACCGGGTTATCGGGCTCCGGCAAGTCGACCCTGGCCAATGCTCTGGAGGTGGAGCTCAATCGACGCGGGTATCACACCATGCTGCTGGATGGCGACAATGTCCGGCATGGGCTCTGCAAGGACCTTGGCATGGGGGAGCAGGACAGGGCGGAAAATATTCGACGAGTCGGTGAGGTTGCTCGGCTGTTCGCAGAGGCTGGGGTGATCGTTATTACCGCATTTATTTCGCCGTTCCGAGCAGATAGAGAGGCGGCCAGGGCGCTGTTTCTTAGCGATGATTTTATCGAGGTGTTTGTCGATACGCCCCTGGATGTCTGTGAAGAGAGAGACCCTAAGGGGCTGTATCAGAAGGCAAGAGAAGGCAAGATCCTTGATTTTACTGGCATCAATAGCCCTTATGAGGCGCCTGTGAACCCAGAGGTTTCTGTCAATACCGAGATAATGAGCGAGCAAGATATTATTGCGAAATTGCTAAAAAATCTGTAACAGTTATTCGTCGTTTTTCGCATGACGACGTTGGGAATTTCGCTATGATTATGCTTCGATATTGCACGTTTTCAGAGCCGGTTGTCGTCGAGAGGCGGACGTCTGTAAGGGCCTCGGGTGTTCCGAGGAAAAGCGTCTTTCTCCGGGGTGCCACGGTTACGCTTCTCCTTGCTACGGTGCTGATCACTGGCTGTGTTCAGCGTCCGCTTACCCAGCCGAACAGCGCCCAGGGGATCATGAGCGAGCCTGCCGGCATCCCTGCCTCCGGTGACTTGTCGCAGTTTCTTGCCCAAACCCCCGCCGGGAGTGCCACCACACTATCGAGTAGCCCCTGGGGAGCGAATGTGGAGGTGGTGGCTGACTCCCCCTACTTCTCCGCCAGCAGGCGCATATGCCGTCACTTGACAGTGACTCGCCGGAGCAACGGGGATCGACTGGCGGCCGTCGCCTGCAAGTCGGGAGAAGGCGCCTGGTTTACCAGTCGCCTGGTAACGGCGCTGTACAACGGAGCGGAGACCTGGTGATGACAATCATGGACGAACGGCTCGGCAGGGCGGTGCTGCGTCTGGCAAGAAGGCTGTCGTTGCCGGTGTTGTTGCTGATGCTGAGCTGGTCGATGGCGAACTCGGTCGCTGCGCAGGGTATTGCCCTGCCGGACGATATCTTGCCTCAGGCTCGGGAGCAGACGGATGAGGGGACGATCAATGACTCGCCTCGCGCCAACTGGAACAACGATCGCTATGGGCCGCCCTCGATACCGTCACCGATCGATGTGGAACTGCTTCCTCCCTTTGGCGCAAACCTCTTTACCGGTGGGTTTCGAGGCACCATGGCAGACGGGCTCAACCGTGACTATCGCATCAAACCTGGCGATCAGGTCACCCTGAGAGCATGGGGGGCGGTGGAGTTCGATCGAGTGGTGCCCGTGGATGCCCAGGGCAATATCTTTCTTCCGTCGATCGGCCCCCTCGCCGTGCAGGGAATGAGCCATGGCCAGTTGGACGCTCGTGTTCGAGAAGCGATCCAGAGCATCTATCCCGAGAACGTGCAGGTGTACACGAACCTGCAGGGCGTACAGCCCGTCGGTATCTATGTCACCGGCTATGTCCACAGCCCTGGTCGTTACGCGGGCACCCCCTCGGATTCGATTCTGTACTTTCTCGATCAGGCCGGGGGGATCGACAACGCCCTTGGCAGCTATCGCAGCATCAGCTTGATGCGTCAGGGGCAACGCCTGGCCAGCTTCGATCTCTACGACTTTTTGCTGGACGGCAGTATCGCTCGGCCTCAGTTGCGTGATGGCGATACTATCGTGGTGGGAGAACGAGGCCCCTCCATTGCGGTGACCGGTGATGTGGAACGCGCCTACCGATACGAACTGCAGTCTGGCCAGTTGAGTGGCAGCGATCTGGTGAGCCTGGCCCGCCTGAAGAGTGGCGTGTCTCACGTATTGCTGCGTGGAGAGCGGGCAACCGGCCCGGTTGCCACCTACCTGACGCTCGACGAATTTCTCGCGCGACAGGTCCAGCCTGGTGATGAGGTGATCTTCAATGCAGATCATCAGGAAGGCACCATCGTGGTTGCCCTGGAGGGGAGTTTTCTGGGGCCGTCGAGGTTTGCCCTGCCGCGGGATGCCCGGCTCGGAGAGTTGCTGGACGCCGTCGCCATCTTGTCCGACATGTCGGCCAGCCACAATGTGTCGATTCGCCGAGAAAGCGTAGCACGGCAGCAGAAAGAGGCGCTCGAGGATAGTCTCCGCCGTCTGGAGACGACCTATCTGGGAACATCGTCATCCACCGATGAGGAGGCGAGAATCAGGATTCGCGAGGCCGAGCTGATTCAGATGTTTGTGGCGCGGGCGCGACAGCTCGAACCCAGCGGTCGGCTGGTGGTCGCCAGTGATCAAGGGGTTGCCGACATTCGGTTGCAGGACGGTGACGTCATCACATTGCCGGAGGCCATGGATTCGGTGCTCATCAGCGGAGAGGTGGTCGTGCCACAGGCGGTGGTTTATCAGCCGGGTTCAGGTCTCGACCACTATCTTGATGCCGCTGGTGGTCTTACCCAGCGTGGCGATGAGGACAACATCCTGGTGGTTCGCCAGAACGGCGCGGTGCGTAGTGCCGACGATGTCGACCTGCGTGCTGGAGACGAGATCCTGGTAATGCCGGCTGTTCCCACCAAGAATCTTCAGTTGGCAACCAGCCTGACCCAGATCCTTTATCAGATTGCGGTGGCCACCAAGGTGGCGATCGATCTCTAGAGGGGGCCAGCATGTCGATGATTGGCAACTCCGTGCAACGCCACCCCTGGGCGGTGACGCGTAGCGTCTGGTACGCCATGTTTCTGCGTGAGGCTGTGGCACGCACCATGTCGGATCGCCTGGGCTGGTTCTGGATGGTCGCCGAACCTGTGTTCTTCACACTGATCATGGTGGCCATCCGCAGCTTCATCCGAGGAGACGCCCTTATCGTCGGGGCACCTTTCATCCCATGGATGGTGGTCGGACTGATGGGCTTTTTCCTGGTTCGCGAAGGGATGATGAGAGGGCTGGGAGCCGTCAAGGCCAACCAGGCGTTGTTCGCCTATCGGCAGGTCAGGCCCGTGGATCCGGTGTTGGTGCGCAACGCCCTGGAGGGGCTTCTGCGATCACTGGTGTTTCTCTTGTTCATCTTCGGCGGCTTGCTGCTCAAGGTCGAGGCGCTGGCACCTGACGACGCCCTGTTGGCACTGGCGTGGTGGCTCTCGCTCTGGCTGCTGGGCCTGGCGCTCGGGCTGATCGTCTCCGTGCTCGCCACGCTCATCGCCGAGGTGGCGATCGTGCTGCGGATGATGATCATGCCATTGTTGATCCTTTCTGGTGTCATCTTCCCGATTCATCACATGCCCCACTGGATGCGTGAGTACCTGTTGCTCAACCCGGTTGTTCATGGTCTGGAGCGGCTACGTGGCGGCTTCTTCGAAGGGTATTGGCAGGTCCCTGGTACTAGTGCCGCCTATTACTGGATGGTGACGCTGGCGCTGCTGTCACTAGGATTGATGCTGCACCTTCGGTTTCGACATCGGCTGATGGCGCAATGATCCAGATAGAACACCTCTACAAGCGCTATCACCATCACAAGGTCAGGGACTGGGTGCTGAAGGATATCAACCTGACTATCCCTCACGGCGTGAGCGTTGGAGTGTTGGGGAGAAATGGCGCGGGAAAGTCGACTCTGCTGCGATTGATTGCCGGCATGGACACGGCGGAAAGGGGCTCTATCCGGCGCGATGCTCGGGTCTCCTGGCCGATGGGACTGGCCGGAGGTTTTCAGGGGGCCTTGAGTGGCCGTCAGAACGTCAAGTTTGTTGCCCGTGTCCATGGTGGTGGTCGTGACGTCGGAGCCATCATCGACAAGGTTCAGGAATTTGCAGAGCTTGGTCCGGCCTTCGACGACCCGATTCGTACTTACTCCTCCGGAATGCGTGCGCGACTCAATTTTGGTCTGTCGCTGGCGTTTGATTTTGATGTCTATCTGTCTGACGAGGCGACCTCGGTGGGTGACCGGGTATTCAAGGCCAAGGCGACCCGTGCGTTCAAGGAGAGGGTCAACCGCGCAAGCCTGGTCATGGTCTCCCACAGCGAAGGGATTTTGCGCGAACTATGCCAGGCAGGTATCTACCTGAAGCACGGTGAGGCGTACTGGTTTGACGATATCAAGGACGCCATTCGCGCTTACCATCAGGACAGTGACAGCAAGGCCAAGGCCACCATCGGTCCCGGCACTGGGTCGCGTCACGATAGCGAGCCGCAACCCCCCCGGTATCAATCACCTGCGCCGACACCGGGCATCGATACGATGACGCTGGATACGCTCAAGGCATTGCTGGGCAAGCGAAGACAGCAGTTGGAGCGTATCCAGAAGCGCCTCGATGCTCTGGAGATGGGGCGTGAGAACGCCGACGAACTGGTCGACCCAAGGGGCCGCCAGGAGCTCATCGCTCGCCTTCATCTGGCGAAGCAGCGTTTGCATGAGGTTCGTCGCGCGGTACAGACGAAAAAGCGGGCCACACCCGCCAGTGGCAAGGACGATTCTGGGAAGGATTCGGAGAAGGGTTCCGAGAAGAAAGACCGGTAGCCACCAGGTGATGGCTAGGCGTCGCTCCCTGAGCACTAGGCGCTGTCCGAAAAGTCGACGAGCGAAGGTTAGACAAGGCAAAAATCGGTGAGAAAGCGCAGTTTACGGGGTGTAAATGAGCATTTTGATCCGATTTTTAACGCCGTATTACCGAGCGCAGGCACTTTTCAGACAAGCCCTAGATCCTGCCGTCGGTGCTCGCATTCAGAGGCGTCCGGATGCCCCGCGACGTCGCTCCAGCAAGGAAGCCAAGATAATGTTGCGATGGATTGCTCGGCAGCCCCATTGGGCATTGGCCTGCCTGTCGATATTGGCCATGTCCTTCTACTGGCTAGTCTGGGCTGAGGATCGATACGTATCCGAGGCCGTCGTGGTGCTGGAAAGCCCACAGATCGCTGCCCCAACCTTCGACTTCTCGAGCCTGCTGTCCGGTGCCAGCGTCGACAGCGATATGTTGCTTCTGCGGGAGTATCTGCTTTCTGTGGATATGCTCAAGAAGGCTGATGAACGGCTCGACCTGAGGTCTCACTACAGTGAGAACGGTGACTTTCCTGCTCGTCTGTGGGACGCCGAGGCTCCCATCGAGGACCTTCACGAGTATTACCTTAGCCGTGTACAGGTGACGCTTGATGACTATGCAGGGGTGCTGAAGCTGGAGGTCCAGGGCTTCTCTCCCGAGTTTGCTCAGCAATTGACCTCGCTGTTGCTGGCGGAAGGTGAAGCTCACATGAATGCCATGGGACAGCGTCTGGCTCAGGATCAGGTACGATTCCTCGAGGTTCAGGTAGAGCGCCTGTCCGATCGGTTGGATCAGACACGCACGGATCTGCTGGACTATCAGAACGAGCATGGCCTGGTGTCTCCTACCTCGACGGTGGACAGCCTCAACCAGGTTGTGGCGAGTCTTGAAGGTGAACTGGCAAGACTGGAAGCCCGGCGTAGTGCCTTGGCCAGCTTTTCCAGCCAGCGTTCATCGGACATGGTGAGAGTCGAGAGTGAGATCGCTGCGTTGCGCCGTCAGATCGATCAGGAACGTGAGCGACTGGCAAAGGCCACAGGGGACTCTCTCAACCGCCTGTCCTCCGAGTATCAGCGCCTTGAGCTGCGGGCTCGCTTTGCCCAGGAGACCTATGCCAGCGCTCTCGGGGCGTTGGAGGGCACGCGCATCGAGGCGGCTCGCAAGCTTAAGCAGATCAGTATCTTGCAGAGCCCTTTACTACCCGAGTATGCCACGCGCCCAGAGCGTCTCTATAACCTGACCATCTTTGTGATCGTCACTCTGTTCCTTGCCTTCATTGCCAGCATGCTGTGGCTGATCGTCCAGGACCACCGAGACTAGAGTTTGTCCGAAAAGTGCTTGCGCTCGTCGATCTTCGGACAAGGCCTGACGCTCTTCCTGATAGCACTACCGGCAGCTGTCGTCGAGACGGCGGCCTCAATAAAGCCCTTCATGTTGAAGAGCTCAAGGCTCTCGCTTCCTGTCATCTTTTCCTCCTTCCCGTCCGTATGCCATTTCTAGCGTCCCCCCTGGCGGGGCGGGCAGAATTTCCAGTCCTCTCGGGGTTCTTTCATGATCAAGACGTTTCTCGTGACCGGTGGCGCCGGTTTTATCGGTTCGGCCGTGGTGAGGGAGTTGATTACCCACACCCCTCATCGCGTCGTCAATGTGGACAAGCTGACCTATGCAGGCAATCTGGCATCGGTAGCGTCTGTCGCCTCCGACCCTCGTTATGTCTTCGAGAGAGCGGACATCTGTGACGGCGCGGCAATGACCAGAATCCTGGAAAAGTACCGTCCCGATGTAGTGATGCATCTGGCCGCAGAAAGCCACGTTGATCGCTCCATCGACGGGCCTCGCGCCTTTATCCAGACCAATGTGGTGGGCACTCTGGTATTGCTCGAGGCGGTACGCGGGTACTGGGAAGGAATAAGGCAACAGGACAGCGACAAGGCCGATGGCTTTCGGTTCCACCACATCTCCACCGACGAAGTCTACGGAGACCTCGAGAACGATGGCAGCCTGTTCACCGAACAGACACCCTACGCGCCTAGTTCGCCCTACTCTGCCAGCAAGGCAGGGTCGGATCACCTGGTACGGGCGTGGACGCGCACCTATGGCTTGCCTTGCCTGGTGACCAATTGTTCAAACAACTATGGTCCGTTTCACTTTCCTGAAAAACTGATTCCTCTGATGATCCTCAATGCGCTGCATGGAGAGGCTCTTCCTGTCTACGGTGATGGTGGGCAGGTACGAGACTGGCTCTATGTCGAGGACCATGCGCGCGCCCTTGTGCTGGTTGCCAGCGAGGGAAAGGTTGGAGATACCTACAACATTGGTGGCCATAACGAGAAAACCAACCTCGAAGTGGTACACACCATCTGTGACCTGTTGACGGAAATGGCTCCGGACAAGAGTGAATATCGTGATTTGATCACCTACGTCACCGACAGGCCAGGCCACGACCGTCGCTATGCCATCGATGCATCCTACATTCAGCACACGTTGGCCTGGGAACCACGAGAGACCTTCGAGTCAGGCCTTCGCAAGACAGTGGCCTGGTATCTGGCCAACGAGTCATGGTGGAAAGCGGTGCAGGACGGTAGCTACCGGGCCGAGCGCCTGGGGGTATTGTCATGAGTGGTCTCTTGTTGGGAGCCTCGGGCCAGGTGGGCCATGAGCTTCGCAAGGCGCTAGCCATTCATCTGGATCTTCATGCACCAGACCGCGGGATCTTGGATCTGACTGACCTTGATGCAGTGAAACGCTGTCTGGACCACTATCGTCCCCAATGGGTGATCAATGCCGCTGCCTACACCGCGGTGGACCAGGCAGAGACCGATACGGCGACAGCATTTCGACTCAATGCGGAGCTGCCCGGCTGCCTCGCACGCTATTGTGCCGATCACGGTGCACTGTTGACCCACTACTCCAGCGACTACGTCTATCCGGGTGATGGCATTCGGCCCTGGACGGAAGATAGCCCAACCGATCCCCTGTCTTGCTACGGCCAGTCCAAGCTTGCAGGCGACGAGGCGGTGCTTGAGAGCAGATGCGCGGCACAAATCTTCCGGACCAGTTGGGTCTATAGCGCCAGAGGCGGCAACTTCATGAAGACCATGCTGCGTCTGGGACGGGAGCGGTCGTCCCTGGCAATCGTCGACGACCAGGTGGGGGCACCGACACCCGCACGCCTGATTGCTGACGTCACCTTGCATGCGTGGCAAGTCTACCGCTCTCGTCCCGAACTGACCGGGCTCTACCATCTGGCGCCCCGGGGCTTCGTCTCCTGGTATGACTTTGCTCGAGAGATTTTTCGCCTCGCTCGTCTGCACGGACTTCCTCTCATGCTCTGCGACGACCAGCTGTCTCGCCTGGCGACGAAGGACTATCCCACACCAGCAAAGCGTCCATCCAACTCCCGGCTGTCGGTCTCTCGTCTTGAGAACGCCTTCGACATCTCGCTCCCTGACTGGAGGGGACAGTTGTCTCTCACCATGAAGGACTACCTAAGGTAGGCCTGCCGCCGCAAGGCGTTGTCCGAAAACTAGAGGTTACCGCCATGAATCGGAAAGGAATCATCCTTGCCGGAGGCTCCGGTACGAGACTTCACCCCATAACCCATGGGGTCTCAAAACAGCTTCTCCCTGTCTATGACAAGCCAATGATCTACTATCCGCTCTCGGTACTGATGTTGGCGGGAATAAGAGAAATATTGGTGATATCTACACCGGATGATCTACCTGTCTACCGCCAGTTGCTAGGTACCGGTGACCAATTTGGTGTTTCCTTGTCCTACGCGGTACAGCCCAGGCCCGAAGGTCTGGCACAGGCCTTTATTATCGGGGAGAAGTTTATTGGTGATTCTCCTGTCTGTCTCGTTCTTGGCGACAATATCTTCCACGGCCAACACTTTTCCGAGCAACTTCTGAGAGCGTCCGACCAGGCTCGAGGTGCCACGGTATTCGGCTACTTTGTCAAAGACCCGGAACGCTTTGGTGTTGTCGAGTTTGATGAGAAAGGACGTGCAGTATCTATCGAGGAAAAGCCCAAGAAACCAAAGTCATCCTATGCGGTGACGGGGTTGTATTTTTATGATAACTCGGTGGTAGACGTCGCCAAGAACGTCAAGCCATCGGATCGGGGGGAGTTGGAAATCACCTCGATCAACAATGAATATCTACGCCGCGGTGATCTCCATGTGGAGCGGCTTGGACGAGGATTCGCCTGGCTGGACACAGGCACCCATGACAGCTTGCTTGAGGCAGCGCAGTACGTGCAGACAGTCGAGCACCGCCAGGGCTTGAAAATTGCCTGTCTGGAAGAGATTGCCTGGACTCAAGGCTGGATCAGCGACGAGTTTCTGCTTTCCCAGGCAAATGGCCTTTCCAAGACGGGGTACGGGGCATACCTGCTACAGCTTCTGGCCGCGAAGGCTGTCGGTCAGTAACAAGGCTACCTGATGGTGGAGGGGACGTACATGAAAGTTGAAAGGCTGGCTATTCCTGATGTCGTGCTGTTTACGCCGAAAGTATTCGGTGACGAAAGAGGTTTCTTTATGGAAACGTTTCGTCAGGAAACATTTGATGAGGTTTGTGGCGAACACAAGTTTGTTCAGGATAACCACAGTAGGTCAAGTCGATCGATACTCAGGGGGCTGCATTATCAGCTGAAGAATCCCCAGGGAAAGCTGGTGAGAGTGGTCAGAGGAGAGGTGTTCGACGTGGCCGTCGATATGCGTACTTCCAGCGCTACCTATGGCAAGTGGGTAGGCGTCTTCCTCAACGAGGACAACCGGCAGATGCTCTGGGTTCCACCCGGTTTTGCACATGGTTTCTATGTCACCAGTGATGACGCTGAGTTTGTATACAAGTGTACTGACTATTACGCACCTTCAGACGAAATGTCGGTGCATTGGGCAGATACTATCCTGTCGATCGACTGGCCATTGGACAATATGGAGCCCCGAGTTTCCGATAAGGATGCTCGGGGGATGTCGTTTGTGGAGGCTCCTGGCTACTAGTAATTGCCTGAGGAAGTAGACGTGGTAGAACATGAACCAAGAAGCGGCCCTCCCTCTTCGCAATCTCCACAGTTGGCTACGCTGGCGTTGTCGGCACGCCTGAGGCGAATGCAGACTTCCTTCAGTTGGCGAGCGACCAAACCACTGCGTGATCTGGGTGGGTTATATCACAAGTACATAAAGAAGTGCTCGCGCCTCGACTTGCTGCCGATCCATGAACTGGAACTGATGACCCGCAACAACAAGGTGGTCTGGGTGTCTCGCGGTGGTGATCCACAATTTCTGCTCACCCCGATCAACCCCGCCGTGCTTCGCCAAGGTGGATGGTTCAGTCTCGAATACGACTTTTCGGCGAATCAGCCAGTAGATCAGTGTCTCTATATTGATTATGGCGACGGTTTCCAGGCAGATGTCGTGTGGACACGACATGTGGAAAAGAGCGGCCACCAGAGCCTGGTCATCTACTTGCCGATGGGAACACAGGCGTTGCGACTAGATCCGATGACTCGACCTGGAGAGTTCCGGTTGGAGGATCCGGTGCTGAAGAAGATCGAGACGCCACAGATTCCTCACCCTTGGTCGGGGCTGGACGGGTATCTGAAGTGCTGTGAAGGCTGTGAATTTACGCTTTCCGCTGCCCAGCAGCTCGAGCGCCGTCTGGAAGGAGAGTTCCATTGGCGATCCCATGGTACCGATCCTGCCTTCGTCGTTCGCCATCGCCGTGGTCGCGTCATCGAGCCTGGCTGGTGTCGTATCGAGTTTGTTCTGAGTGGCGAGTATCAGCATCAGGTTGCCAAGCTCTACATCGATCACGGTGAAGGATTCAGTGAAACTCACGCCTACCCCATACCCTTCCAATCAGGGAAATTGGCGACAAGGGTGATTCAGCTCGATCGAAGTATTGTCAACATACGTTTTGACCCATGGGAGCGGGAAGGAAGCTTCCGTCTGGAGCGACTATGCATCGACAATGTCGATGCCGAAGAGGCCTGGAATACGATCGCCGGCCGTCTTGTTGAGGCTACTCCTGAGTACACGGACTTGAAAAAGGCCGAGGTTCTTGCAGGTGTGGGTCGGTCTGCTCCAGAAAAAGATGACGGCGACGGGGCAACAAAGGGTACCGAATACGAAAATGTGGAGGACGAATCCGCACGCGAAACCCGTCTCCTCGAAGAGTACGCTGAAACCTTCATCGTCAACGAGGCCGAACTCTCTTACCAGAAATGGATAGATGAAGTTGAGGTCAATGGCCTGCCGAGCTCTGAAACCATTCGAAGCTACCTTGAGGGTCTTGAGAATCCAGTAGTAATATCGGTGTTGGTGCCGGTTTACAATACCGATGAAACGCTTTTGAAAGCTTGTATCGACTCGGTTATCGCACAGTCTTACCCCCACTGGGAGCTTTGCCTTGTGGATGATGCCTCTCCATCACCACATGTCGAAAAAGTCCTCAGGCACTATGCCAGCAAGGATAAACGCGTAAAGATACATTTTCGGCCGGATAATGGGCATATCTCCAAGACAACTAATGACGCCCTGTCGATGGCCACTGGTGACTATCTGGCATTGCTCGATCACGATGATGAATTGGCCAGAGATGCGTTGTACTTTATTGCGAAAGAGCTGGAAAAGAATCCCGATGCCCAGTTGATCTACAGTGATGAAGACAAGATCGATGTTCAGGGAATGCGCTGCGAGCCTCACTTCAAGCCGGACTGGAACATTGATCTCCTCTATTCGCAAAATTATGTTTCTCATCTGGGCGTATATCGACGCTCGTTGATCGAGAAAATTGGTGGTTTTCGTGTCGGGGTAGAGGGATCGCAAGACTATGATCTGGTGCTGCGTTGCATACCACATTTGACCGCTGGTTCAATTTCCCACGTTCCCAGAATTCTCTATCACTGGCGCGCTATCGAGGGTTCGACAGCACTGGCTGAAGAGGGCAAGGATTACACGACCTCTGCTGGTGTAAAGGCGCTGAAAGACCATATTGAAGGAATAGCAGATGGGCGTGCGATTGTAGAGCAGGGTATTGTGGGAAATACCTATCGTGTGCGTTGGCCTATTCCCGAGCCAGCACCGTTGGTGAGCATGTTGATTCCTACGAGAGACAAGAAGGATGTCACGGAGTTGGCGGTGCGCAGCATCCTGGAGAAGTCAAGTTATACCAATTACGAAATCATTCTCCTTGATAATGGCAGTGTCGAGCCTGAGACACATGAATTTTTTGAGCAGATTCAGGCTGAAGATTCCAGGGTCAGCGTTCTTCGATACGACCACCCTTTCAACTACTCAGCTATCAATAATTTTGGCGCCGAGCACGCGAAGGGAAGCATTATTGGTCTGGTTAATAATGACGTTGAAGTGATCAATGAAGACTGGCTTGTGGAGATGGTGTCCCATGTTTGTCGTGAAGACGTTGGCTGTGTGGGCGCCAAATTATACTATGGGAATGACACCATCCAGCACGCTGGCGTCATCGTGGGCCTTGGCGGAGTTGCAGGTCATTCTCACAAGCACTTTCCTCGAGAGTCCGGTGGTTATTTCAACCGTTTGAAGGTGGTCCAGTCTGTATCTGCTGTGACGGCTGCTTGTCTGCTCGTGAGGAAGTCCGTCTATGACGAAGTCCAGGGACTAAACGAGCAGGACCTCAAGGTCGCTTTCAACGACGTCGACTTCTGCCTCAAGGTGCTCAATGCCGGTTATCGTAATATCTGGACGCCCTACGCTGAATTGTATCACCACGAATCCATCAGTCGTGGAGCAGAAGATAATCCAGAGAAAGTGTCCAGATTCAATGCCGAGATAGATTACATGCAGAAGGCATGGGGCAAAATTATCGAACACGACCCAAGCTATAGCCCTTGCCTCACAAGAAGTCGAGAGGACTTCTCCATCGGAGGCCGTTGATGGCTTTCTTGATGCGTTGTCGTATTCGGAGTAACTACGTATCCCAGGAGGGGACATGCCCAAGAATGATGCCTTGATCAACAAGGGAGTCGTGGTCATAGGAGACCAGAATGACAAGACTCCATCTCCTATCATCGTCATTGGAACCGCTCGGGGCGGAACCTCCATGGTCGCAGGAGTGCTGGCCAAGCTTGGTGTCTTCATGGGAGACCGTGCCTCACATCCTGTATATGAAGACGTCCGACTTTCCGAGGCCTTCGAACAGCAGGACATGGCTCAGGCAGCCGTGATTGTGAAGGAGTACCAGGCCAGGTACGACCGTTGGGGTTGGAAGCGACCTTCCATCATTGACCATCTGGATGAAGTCGACGCTCTATTGCCGAATGCCAGGTATGTGTTTATCTACAAGGATATTCTTTCAATAGCGCAGCGGAATTCGATTTCCATGTTGGCCGAAATTACCGAGGGCATGGACAGAGCGCTGTCTCAATATCGAAAGACACTCCGTTTCGTGAGACAGAAGTCTCCTCGTGCCATGCTTGTTTCCTATGAGAAGGCCAGTGCTTACCCCGAGGCCTTTCTTTCCACTCTCGAGTCCTTTTGCGGTATTTCTCCCTCGCAAGAGGAGCACCAGATGGCACTAGCCTTTATTGATCCTGAACCAGAAGACTATATAGAGGCAACCCGGATCACCAAGTCACAGGGAAAGCTTCTTTCATTTGATGGACGACGTGTCAGCGGTTGGGCGCGCTACGTACACAAGAAACAGCATGCTGACGTAGAAATATTTGTTGATGACAGGTCGGTGGGCGTGGTGGTGGCGAACGAACCAAACCCCGGCGGCGGCGCTCCCGCTAACGAGCCATGTGGCTTCACCTTCACCCTTCCTGCCGGTGAAAACTTGAGGGAGGACGCCAGTGTCAGGGCCAGGGTGGTGAACGACGTGGTCGATCTTGGCAACTCTCCGGTCAGGGTGGGCTAGAGATGGCGAAGTTCTGTGTTGCCGGTATCGTCCGCAATGAGGTGGATTACCTTGTCGAGTGGGTAGCTTGGCATCGGCTTGCCGGATTTGGGCACGTCATTCTGGCCGACAATGGTTCCGACGATGGCACCCGCTCTCTACTTGAAGCGCTGGCGGATCTGGGAGTGGTCAGCCTGCTGTACCAGCCGGTGCTTGAGCGCAGGTCGCAGCAGCAGGCCTATCGACGAATTCTTGGGCAGGCGCTGGGAAAGCATGAGTATGTCATGTTTCTCGATGCCGATGAGTTCCTGGTGCACGAAAGCCAGCGCCACGGTGAGGAATGTCGCGAGTTGTCGCGGTTGGTGGCGTCGGGAGATGTAGGCAGCGTCAGCGTGAACTGGAAATGCTTCGGCTCCGCAGGGCTTGAGGAAGCGGGGTCTGAGCCGGTACTGCAACGTTTCACCCGTTGTGGCGCTGCACCAGGCGCCAGCGCAGATTGTCATATCAAGAGCCTGGTACGCGTCGACCATGTCAAGGCGCCCTATTGTCATTCCTCAACCTTGGTATCGGCCTGGAAATACGTCGATGCCGCAGGAGACGTGATCGAGGACTTCGTGGGCTCGCCGGACAGCAGCGGTGAGTCGGACCCACGTGGTGGGCGCACGCGGTCGATCCACCAGGGACCGCTTCGTGTTCATCATTATGCGGTGAAGTCGCGAGAGGAGTTCTCGCGCAAGCGATTGAGGGGGAGTGCTACGCGTGGCGCCAACTTCGACAAGGGCGAGGCCTATTTCGGACGCTATGACATCAACGACGTCTCTCATGAGTTCCAGGCCGGCAAGCTTGCCCGTCTGGCTCGGGAGATGTCGGCGCTGAAACAGCGGCTGACAAAGCACACTGCGCTTGATCGCTCCTTGGTGGGAGCCATCGATCATTTTGACGCCAACGCAGTCTGTGGTTGGGTGACGGATCGTAGCGGCAAGGCCGATGATCTGGCGGTGAATATCTTCATCAATGGTGTGCACGCAGGGCGTACAGAGGTGGGCTTTTATCGACCCGATCTACGACGTTCCGGCAAATCCGTGGATGGCTATTGCGGGTTTCGCTGGCTGCATCCTGCGCCCTTGAAAGAAGGCGATCAGGTGACCGTTTCTCTCCATGCCAATGATTCGGCGCTGGTGGGGGGGAATGATCGTGTTGTCGGCACATCGTGACGCCTCTGGAGTGTGGAGTTGGCTTCGCCACCGGATCCCGTGTCGTCTTCCCCTATTCCTTTTGTCACGCCGCGCCGCAGGAGTCAGTCCTGCGGCGCTTTTGTCAGGAGACTCCACCATGAAACCCTTGTTTTTTGTTCATATACCCAAGACTGCGGGTACCAGTTTTCGTCACGGTGCTGAGCGTGCCTTCGGCTTCGACAAGATCGTCTATGACTACGGCCAGGATGCATCACAGACCAGCGCCCTGACACGTGAGTGCATGTATGGCGAGTCCCCCGACCCTTGGCGTCTGTATCGCAGGAGCCTGGACAACCAGGCGATGATGCTGGCAGGACACGTCACCGCGGCCAAGTATGTCCCGCTGTGCGGCGTCGGTCGTGCGGTGACCTTTGTTCGTGAGCCGTTGCAGCGGGCGGCTTCCGAGTATTCGCACTTTCAGCGGATTCATCAGTACAAGGGCAGCTTCCGCGACTTCATGAAGATTCCCCTAATGCTTGATCGCCAGTCGAGCATCTTCAAGGGGGTCGATGTCGAGGCGATCGGGATGGTCGGCTTGACCGAACGTTACTCTGAGAGTCTGGAGTTGATCAATGCTCGCTTTGGCATCGATATCGCCCAGCGCGAGGACAATCGGGGGAAGCCGCAGGTAGGCGAATTGCATGATATCGCGCCAGAAGATGAAGAGGAGTTCCGCAAACTCAACCCGCTTGATCAGGCGCTCTACGAGCGTTGTCGCAAGTTATTCGAATCGCGCATCCAGCTCTATCGCGACAATCTCCCCTTTGCACACGCTCGACTAACGCAGTTCGATACCGAGCGGGTAGGGGGGTGGGCCTGGTGGGAAGTCGGCGCTGATACTCCGGTGGACGTCGAAGTCTGGATCAACGATGAACATCGCGACACGGTGCCGGCCACCCAGCTCCGTCCGTCCATGGCTCGATTGAAGCTTCCCCGTGGCGGCTATGTCGGCTTCCAGCTGAAGATGAATCTGTCTGCGGGAGACAGGGTCCAGTGCCGTGTTGCCGAGACCGGGCAATGGTTCCCGCCTGGGCCGCGTCGAGTCGCTGCGGCCAGCAACTGAGCGGCGGATATGGAAGGCGTCAACCGAGGTGGCGGAACACGATCGTGGATGAAAGGTCTTCTCGATGTGTGCCATCTGGTCGTCCAGCCTCATCGATACTGGCAGCCTCATCATGGTCTGAGACAGCAGGCGAGTGGAGGGGATTGGGAGTGGGAGTCGCTTGATGAAGACCCCCAGTTCCTGCTGTGTCGGCACCTACCGTTGCCTGGCTGGCATATGGTGGAGCTGGATCTGGAGCACGATCAGCACAGTGTTGCTGTCAGGCTTTACTTCGATACCGGAGATGGTTTCAGCGAGGACCAGTCACTGGCTCTGGAGCACAGGAGCGGTGGTGTCACCAGACGTTTGATTCATGTGGATGGCCGGCTCAAGCGACTTCGGTTTGACCCCATGGAGTCGCCAGGACACTTTGCGATTCGCCACTTTCGCATTGTCTGGCTGACCCCCTGGTTTGCCCGTGACCTCCTGAGCCAACAGCTGGTCAGATGGCATCCTCGGTGGCGCGAAGTGGACCCGCATCACGTGGTCAAGTTGCTCAAACGTCGAGGGCGACGCGATGGGTGCCATTGGCGTGTGCTCGCTGTTGCCGAGTACGCTGAGATCATCCGTCAGGAAGACGAGCAGGTACCGCGCCTGGTGGTGTCTTCCTCCAGCGGCGACAGACCCGGGAGTATCCCGCCGGTAGGGAATCCGCGGGTAGAAGGCTCGGTGGTCGAAGAGGGAGCATGGGCGCAGCGACTACTCGAGAGTGTCCGCCTCGTCGTGCAGCCCCAGCGCCATTGGAGTCCTTTGCGTGGTGTTGCCAAACTGTATGACGAGGTCGATTGGGAGTGGGAGTCGCTGGATGAAGACCCCCAGTTCCTGCTGTGTCGGCACCTACCGTTGCCTGGCTGGCATATGGTGGAGCTGGACCTGGACCACGACCAGCATAGCGTTGCTGTCAGGCTTTACTTCGATACGGGGGAAGGATTCAGTGAAAGCGAGTCTCTGACCCTGCCGCTCAAGGGTGGCCGTATCACCAAGCGGTTGATCTACGTGAAGCGGCGACTGCGCCGGTTGAGATTCGACCCGATGGAGTCGCCGGGATACTTTGCGATTCGCCACTTTCGCGTCGTGTGGCTCTCCCCCTGGTTCGCGCATGATCGCCTGAGCCAGCGTCTGGTCAATATGCATCATCGCTGGCGTGATGTGTCGAAGCAGGAAGTGCTGGGAGTGCTTCGCCACCGCGCCCTCCAGGATGGCACCTGTTGGCGCAACCTTGCCCTGTCGGACTACGAGGAAACGTTCGAACGATTCTGCTCGGGACGTAGCTATGTGCAATGGCTACGTGAGCGTGGGTGGGATGATAGTTCGAATGGTGGTGATAAGAACTCACGGGTCTCGACGCTCGAAGGTGGGTGGCGTTCGAGGGATAGAAGAGCTGAGCTGGACGAGATTCGTGGTGGGCTGGATGGATGGCGAGGCAAGGATGAACGTCGTCGACGCCTGGCGCTTCAACGACGAAGTGCTGCTGTCAATGACGGCATCGAGTCAGCCGAGGCAGGAGTTATCGCCGAGGTTGGCGCTCCCAGGATGGACTTTAAACCTGTCGTATCGATCCTGTTGCCGGTCCATGACCCCGCACCGGAACACCTTCAGGAATGTCTCGAGTCGGTACTGTGCCAGGAATATGATCGTTGGCAGCTGTGCATCGTCGATGATGCCTCCCGAGACCCCGAGATCATCGATATGCTGGAGCGATTCGAGGCGTGTGACCCTAGGGTTCAGCGACGTCGCCACGAACGCAACGGGCACATCTGTGAGGCCAGCAACACTGCCCTTGGAATGGCTTCTGGCGCCTATATTGCCTTGCTCGACCATGATGACCTCTTGTCACCCTGCGCCCTGAGCTATGTGGTTGAAGCCTTGAACCGGTCACCACGACCGGTTCTGGTGTACAGCGATGAAGACAAGGTGGATCAGCGTGGTGTGCGCTGCGAACCTCACTTCAAGCCCTGCTTCAATCCTGATCTGCTGCTCGCCCAGAACTACATGGCGCACTTGAGTGTCTTCGACACCGCGCTGGTAAGGCAACTGGGAGGCTTCCGCAAGGGGCTGGAGGGGAGCCAGGACCACGAT
Source organism: Halomonas sp. BN3-1 (assembly GCF_003056325.1). Classification (NCBI taxonomy): domain Bacteria; kingdom Pseudomonadati; phylum Pseudomonadota; class Gammaproteobacteria; order Oceanospirillales; family Halomonadaceae; genus Halomonas; species Halomonas sp. BN3-1. The sequence goes on from NZ_PYVV01000005.1 coordinate 132,891, forward strand.
CTGGCCCTGAGAGTCTGTGCCCACACAGAGCCTGATCGCATCGTCCATATTCCCAGGATTCTCTATCATTGGCGTGTCAGTCCCGGCTCCACGGCGATGACCAGCAACGCCAAGGATTATACGTCCCGTGCAGGACTGCGAGCGGTCGCCGACCATCTGGCACGAAGCAGCCCCGGCGCCACCGTCGAGCTTGGGCGCCTGCCCAATACCTATCGTGTCCGCTGGCCACTGCCGGATCCGCTCCCGCTGGTCAGTCTGATGATCCCTACGCGTGATCGTGTCGATCTGTTGGCACCATGCGTCGATGCAATCCTGTCCCGTACCCGCTATTCCAGGCTTGAGGTGCTGATCCTGGACAACGGTACGCGATGCGAGGAGACATTGGCTTATCTGGCCGAGATCGGCAAGGGAGACTCCCGAGTCAGGATTCTGGCCTGGAACCATCGCTTCAACTATTCCGGCATCAATAATTTTGGAGCGTATCACGCACGTGGGGATGTGCTCGGGCTTGTCAATAACGATATTGAACCCATCAACGAAGAGTGGCTCGAGGAAATGGTGCGGCACGTCGTACGGCCGGATATCGGTTGTGTCGGCGCCAAGCTCTATTATCCCAACGATACCATCCAGCACGCCGGTGTCGTGTTGGGTATCGGGGGCGTTGCGGGCCACGCTCACAAGTACTTCAGCCGCCATGCCAACGGGTATTTTTCTCGCCTGGCGCTAGCGCAGAATTACTCTGCGGTGACCGGTGCATGCCTGTTGATACGCAAGGCGCTCTATCGGCAGGTGGGCGGCCTCAACGCGCGAGATTTGCCGATCGCTTTCAATGATGTGGACCTGTGCCTGAAGGTTCGGGAGGCGGGTTATCGAAATGTATGGACGCCCGACGCCGAACTCTATCACCACGAATCCGAGTCGCGTGGTGCCGATGACAATGCCAGCAAGCGAGCCAGGGCCATCGGAGAGGTACTCTACATGCGCCACACCTGGGGTGAGCAGCTTGATCGGGACCCGGCCTACAACCCCAATCTGACGCTGGTTCACGAGGATTTTTCTCTGCGTTGAGAGGCGATCATCATGGCCAGGGGTTCTGGCATTTGCGGTTCTCGCTGGCTGTTGCTGAGTGATGGGGCTCTGCCCACCGAGGACATCTACTTCATGGCGACGGCTGCGCCCTGGCTTCGCTATGCAGGTGCGACAGTGACTCGCCTTGATACCCGTCGGTGGGCGTCTCCTCTGCTGTGCTGGCCCTGGCTGGATCGCACCTTGGCCGGGGCACAGATCATCGTTTGTCGAAGCCTGTCCGAAGCCTGGATCGATCTGCTCGAGACGCGACGAGCTCAGGTCGCCAGCGTGCATTACCTGCTGGATGATGATCTTGATGCTGCCGCCAGGGATCCTGGCTTACCGATGGACTATCGTGAGCGTATGGGGTGGGTGTCGCGCCGGATTATGCCCAGGCTGCTGGCCCTGGCCGACGAAGTCGTCGTACCAAACGAGGAGCTGGCGGCACGAATCAGGCCGCGCCACTCCCGGGTGGTGACGCTGGCACCTGCGCTGCTTTTTTCCCCGGAGATGGCCACCCCCGAGGCAACATCGACGGGATGGCGATTGGGTTACCACGGTACGCGGGCCCACCGGCGGGATCTGGAGCAAATCAGCTCGGCACTGATCAGCGTTCTCGAGGCCCACTCTGGACTGATGCTGGAAGTGGCAATGGGGCGCTACACTCCGCAATCCTTGCGTCAGCATGATCGTGTGGGCGCGCTCGCCCCCATGGCCTGGCATACCTATCTGAGGCACTTGAAAGGATCGCGGTTGCATCTGGGGCTGGCTCCCTTGTGGCCGACAACGTTCAACACTGCCAAGTCCCATATCAAGTTTCTGGAGATTGCCGCCATGGGTGGTGTGGGTCTCTTCAGCAGGCGTGCCCCCTACAGCAATATCGTGTGCGACGGGGAGGATGGACTGCTGGTCGATGATGATCCCGCGGATTGGCAGCGCTGCCTCGTCCGGTTGCTGGAGTCTCCACAGGAAACCCATCGCATGGCCCAACGGGCGCTGGAAAAGGCCCGGGATATCGGCAGTGCGGCCCACCACCATGCCTTCTGGAGTGAGCGTCAGTGCTGAAACAGACAACAGTTTCCAAGGGAGCAGATGCTGTATAGACAACAGTGATTGGTGCTTTCTTCTCTCCATCTCTCCTTCCTCCCCCCTTCCTTTCTAACCTCCTTCCTTCCTTACTTCCTCTCTCTTCCTCTCTCTTCCTCTCTCTTCCTCTCTCTTCCTTATCTTGCCCTGCTTCCTGTTCTTTCATTGAAGTATCCCTATCCCTATCCCTATCCCTATCCCTATCCCTATCCCTATCCCTATTCCCTCTCCGCATCCTTGGCCGCCGCTCGCTATCCGCCTTGGAGGTTGGACTGCCTGCAAGGGAGTCTAGGCTCTGTCCGAAAAGTCGACGAGCGAAGGTTAGACAAGGCAAAAATCGGTGAGAAAGCACAGTTTACGGGGTGTAAATGAGCATTTTGATCCGATTTTTAACGCCGTATTACCGAGCGCAGGCACTTTTCAGACGAGCCGTAGCGTTAATCTGAGTTGATCAGCCTTTCCAGGGCCGACAGGGTCTGATCGATCTGGTCCGGCTGGTGCTCGCAGCTGACAAAGAAGCGCAGCCGAGCGCTACGTTCTGGCACTGCAGGGTGCAGGATGGGTTGCACATTGATACCCGCCGCCAGCAACGTATGGGACAGCTTGGCTGCCCTGGCGGAGCTGCCGAGAATAAGTGGCACGATGGCATGTCCCTCGCTGCTGCCGGTATTCAGCCCCAGGGACTGGATACCGTCCAGCAGACGTCGAGCGTTCTGCGTCAGTCTGGCGGTTCGCCAGGGCTCTTCCTGCAGCACTTGCAGAGCGCGGCGTGCTGGTGCGGCCAGTTGCGGTGCCAGCCCGACGCTGTAGAGAAACCCTGGCGCAAGGTAGCGCAGCGTATCCACCAGTGCTTGGCACCCGGCGATATAGCCTCCGCAGGAGGCAAGGGATTTGCTCAGGGTGCCCATCCAGATGTCTACATCTCCCGGAGCCACTCGGCAATGCTGGTGAAGACCTAACCCGGTTGCCCCCAACACGCCAAGCGAGTGGGCTTCATCCACCATCAGCCAGCAGTGGTGCCTGCGCTTCACCTCAACGAAACGTGCCAGGTCCGGGGTGTCACCGTCCATGCTGTAGTGGCCTTCGATTACCACCAGTACGCGCTCGAAGCGATCGCGATGGTCGAACAGCAGACGATCCAGGGCTTGGGCATCGTTGTGGGGGAAACTCATGCGAGTGGCGCCGGATACGCTGGCGCCCACCACCACACTGTTGTGGATCAGGCTGTCGTGGATGATCAGGTCCCTGGTGCCCACCAGCATGGCGATGGTGGAGACATTGGTAGCGTGGCCGCTGACGAAGGCGAGCGCATCATCACTTTGGTAGCAGTGCGCCAGCTCACGCTCCAGGGCCCCGTGGAAGGGGCGTTCGCCGGCGACAATGCGACTGGCCGATACCGAGGTGCCGTAGTACTCGATCGCCTGATGGGTGGCGTCCAGGACACGTCGATCGCCGGCCAGGCCGAGATAGTCGTAGTTTGCAAAGTTGATGACGTCCTGATCGCCGAGTCGGCTGGTAGCCCCCGCCCTACGCTGATGACAGCGAAAGAAGGGGCTGGTGATACCCAGGGAGTCCCCTAGCGTCCTCATCATGGCGATGCGGCGATAGCCTTCGAGGCTGCGGAAGTCGGTGGTTGTGACGAGTGTTTCGGTCAGCGGGTAGTGCTCTGAGGTTGAAATAGCGCAGTCGATGGGCGTTGCCTGGGCATGACGAGCGCTGTCGATCGCCCTGGCCTGATTGAGCAGGCGGTCTTTCAATGCCTTCCGGTCGTCGGGATTCATGTCACCTCCCGTGCAGGAGCAGGAGGGGAGACTGCGTGGCGGTAGGCCAGCGCAGCATGGTCGTCGGTTGCATCGAGCTCGGGGCTTTCCAGCAGGTCGCAGATCAACTGGGTAGTGCGATGCAGGGTCGCGGCGTCGGCGAGGGCCAATGCGGACACCTTCACGCCAAGCCGGGTCTCGATGGCCGATACCAGCTCGACGGCCATCAGCGAATCGAAGCCGAACTCGGAGAGCCTGCGCCCACTGTCGATGCGTTCCGGGTCCAGCATCAGGATGCTCGCCAACTGTCGACGCAGGATGGCTTCGACGGCCTTGCGGCGGGACGATTCATCGAGCGCCGATAGATCGAGGTCGTCGTTGCTACTTGCCTGGCGGTCCGCTTCATTGGAGTTCTGGCGCAACTCGATAAAGCGCCGCTGGATGAAGCCATGGTCGATGGCACCGATGACGGCGGCGTTGCTGATGCCTGCCGCGAGTGCTCGTTCCAGCGCGTCCAGCACCTGCTCTGCGCTCAGCTGCCCGCCTCCCATACGCTGGGACAGGGCCTGACGCTTGGTCTGGTGACGAGCCAGAAAGCCGGTGTCCTCGATGATGCCCAGGCTCAGGCAGGTGGCGGGTTTCCCCGCCTGACGGCGCCGCACGGCCAGCGCTTCCAAGCCCAGGTTGGCCGCCACATAGGCGGACTGCCCGGGGCTTCCGAACAGGGTGGTGGCCGAGGAGTAGAGCACAAAGTGCTGCAGGTCGTGATGGCGGGTCAGGCGGTCCAGCAGGATGGCGCCCAACAGCTTGGGGCCCAGTACCGCGTCCAGCTGCTCGCGAGTCAGCTGTCGCGCGAGGCCGTCTTCGATGACGGCGGCGGCGTGAATGACGCCACGCAGCGGTGGGCGCCGGGAACCGCATTCCTCGATCAGTCCAGCCAGCGCCTGCTCATCGGTGACGTCCAGCGCTGGCGCTTCTACCGTGACGCCCTGTCTTTGCATGGCGGCGATAGCGGCACTGGCCTCCGGGCTGCTGACGCCCGAGCGACTCAGCAGCAGCAGATGGCGAGCGCCGCGCCTCACCAGTCGCTCTGCGCTGGCCAGGCCCAGGCCGGACAACCCACCGCTCACCAGGTAACAGCCTTCGGTATCCAGTGCCATGCAAGTCGGATTGGTAGAGCTATTGATGGTGTTTCTCGGACCGCCATGCGGGTGCATAGTGGTCTTGGAGGCTGAGCCTGTGCGGGGTGTGTCAGGAGAAGGACTGGCAGCGGCTGAAGGGTGCGTCACGATGATCTTGCCGATATGCCGCGCCTGCTGCATATGGCGGAAGGCCTCGACCACTCTGGTGGTCGTGAAGGTGGTATAGGGCAGGGCGCTGAAGGCGCCCTCGGCAAAACGGTCCATGACCTGTCGGAACAGTTGGCGGGCGAGCGCGGGACGATGTGACAGCAGTTGATCGGAGTCGATGCCGAAGTAGCTCAGGTTGTGACGGAAGGGGCGCAGCCCCATCGGGGTATCCTGGTAGAAGTCTCGCTTGCCAAGCTCGAGAAAGCGCCCGAAAGGCGCCAGCACACGCAGGTTCTGGTGGATGGCGTCGCCGGACAGGGAGTTGAGCACCACATCGACACCCTGGCCATCGGTGTCTGCGAGGATCTGTTCGGCGAAGGCCAGGCTGCGTGAGTCGTAGCAGCGCTCGGCACCCAGCAGTGTCAGCAGATCACGCTTGTGCGGGCTGCCGGCGGTGGCCAGCACTTCAGCCCCTCGCCACCGGGCCAACTGTGCGGCAGCCAGACCGACACCGCCGGCAGCGCCGTGTATCAGCACCCGTTCCCCGGGCGATAGCCGAGCCAGATGCTCGAGGCTGTACCAGGCGGTGAGAAACGCCGTGGGCAACCCGGCAGCGGCCACCGGGTCGAGACCTGACGGCACCCTGGCCAGCGAGTCGGCCTCGACCACCAGGTGGTTAGAGAAACAGGCCGACCCCAGCCCGACCACCGGGTCACCAAGATCGAACTGGGTGACCCCTTCGCCCAGCGCCTCGACGATACCGGAGAACTCGAGCCCCAGGGTGGCGCCGGAAAAGCCCTGCTCGAGCGCCTCATCGGTGAGCACGCCGAGAGCATACATGACGTCACGGAAGTTCAGACCCGTGCCCAGGACCCTTACTCGGACCTGGTCCTTGGCGAGCGTCGACCGTGCCGGGTGGGCTCGCCACTGCAGGCGCGAGAGCTGACCGGGATGAGCGATTTCCAGGGTCACCCTGGACGCTACTCGGTCTGGCGTGGGGGGGGGTGTGAGCGCTGGCGGTGTGTCGGCGACAGGACGCACGCGCAGTGCCCGGCGATGTCCGTGGTGGTCGATGACCACCTCATCCTCGCCATCGTCGTGATGCAGATCCTGCGCCAAGGCCACCAACGCCGCTTCTCCCGAGGCCAGGTCGACCAGCCGCACACGGGTATTCGGCAGTTCGTTGTCGAGGGAGCGACAGCCCCCCCACAAGCCAGCCTGGTACAGGTCGATATCGGGGGTATCAGCGCCGAACAGCGCGGCGACATCGCGAGTCACCACGACCAGCGTCCCGTGGCGATCCGCCAATGTCCTTGCCCAGTCACCCAGTCGCTCAAGGGCATCCAGGCCCGCCTGGTGGGTCTCGAGGTCACCGCCTGTCTGCCGAGAGGGTACGGCGGCTCGCAGGTCGACAACTTGCGGGGCGACGACTTTCCGGGCACTCGGCGCTTGCTGCGCGTTCGAGGCGCGCGCTGAGGTGACCTCCGCAAACGAGGACGGGGCGGCAAGCGTCAACTCGAGATCATCGTATGTTACGCAGCGGGCAGCACCCGAGGACATGTGTTGCACAAGCCGCTCACCCAGAGCACGACTGGCAGCATCCACCACCAGCAAGGTGGCTGCGTCGCGCTGTGCAAGAGGCTCGGCCGAACCGGTCTCGGTGGTGGGGCGAGCGCTTGCCGAGGGCACGGCACTCAGCAGAGACGGAAGATGGGAGGCCTCTGTCGGGGGGCGCGCCTCGACGCTGAACCCGGCCTGGCTCAGGTGGCGGGAGATCGCCTCGACAGTGGCCGGTCTGGCGTCAGGACGCAGGGAGCCCAGCGCTCGCCACCAGCCTGTAGGGGGCAGGACCAGTATCAGCAGTTGCCCGTGCGGAGCCAGGCGCGCCGTGGCCTTGTCGATTGCCTCGATGCTGACTTCGAGATCCGTCGGTGTGCTCACCACCCAGGCCAGCTGGGCGCCGGGGGCGGTATGGAAGGGGGGCAGCGATGCGGCACCGTTGGACGCTTCGATCAGCGGTTGGGTGCGTTGGCGGGAGCCATCATCTGGGGGCAGGATGTCCACCATGAGGCGATCGGGGTCCAGTGTCTGGCTCAACGCCTCGCCCAACCGAGGCGCCGCGCATCCTGCCTCGACCAGGTGCAGCCGTTGTGCCGAGGGTAGCGTCGACAGGATCCGGGAAACGCTGGCGAGAACCTCGTCGTGCAGGGCCTGCCACAACGCTTCCGGGATCAGCGAAGCGGCGTCGAGGGTTAGTCCTTCGATGTGCTCGACCGAGCCCTCCAGCAGGCCGGGAAGATGCAGGCCAAAACGCCCGAGTGAGCCAAGTAGAGGGAACTGCCGAGGGTACTCCGCCAGCAGCAGGCGCCAGATATCGACCGCCGCAGGAGACGCTAGCACCTCCGAGGAGGTCTCTGTCGCGCCTGTCGGGTACTGAGCCAGAAGTCGACGGTAGAGTTCATTGTTGCCCCGGCCTTCGCCTTCGATATCGGGCCGAGCGGCGACGAAGGCCTCCTCGAGCCAGGCAACGTTGAGACGCTCGAACAGCAGGCTGAACTCCTCGAGGTCGCGCCCCACTGGGCCTGACATGATGCCGGCAAGGGCATTGGCCAGTCGCCTGCCTTCTTCGGCCAAGGGGGTAGGTACCAGTGGCGCCGGGGTCAGGCGGGTGGTCAGCCACTCGGTGGACGAGGAGGTTGGCAGGGCCAGTGGCGTTGTCGCGAAGCGGACTTCCTCGAGGGCAGCAACGCAACGATGGTTGCGGTACAGCCAAAGGTCCGCGGTGAAGGAGTGTGGCGAGCGTCGCGTAATGACGGCGCGGGCGTGGGTCGGTCGACCGGCGTCCTTGTCGAACTGCATGCGCGACAGGCGCACGGGCAGGTAGCCCTGCGTCGGCGGCGTCTGATCGTTGTTCATCAGTGGCAGGCACAGTTGCAGGGCGCCATCCAGCAGACCGGGTGGCAACCACCAGCAAGGAGTGTCTTCACTGACGGTGAACTCGCCGATGGCTTCATCGTCCTGGCACCAGATCCGGCCCAGGCTACGGTACTCGCCGCGGTAGTCGAGCCCCATCGACCTGGCGAGCGCCAGGTGGGCGTCGCTGTTTATGCAGGCCTTGTTATCCAGCCAGGTCTCGCCATCCAGGTGCTCCTCACTGGCCGGCACAAGCGGAGGGGCCGAACGCAGCAGACTGCCCTGGCAGGCAGGGGCCAGGCGGGCGCTGAGGTGTAACTGCCAGGCGGCTGCCGGGTCGAGGTCGCGTACCGTCAACTGGACACGCCCTTGGTCGGCCAGGGTGAGCCGCGCCAGCTTGCCCACAGAGGCGTCCAGCACCAACGGCGCCAGGATCTCCAGGTCGTTGATTTCGAAGATGGTGTCTGGCGACGAAGTGATGGCGGCGGCCAGTACCATCTCGACCTGCGCCGCTGCAGCCAGCACCGGGGTCTCCCCGACCCGGTGGTCCGCGAGAGCGGGCTGCGTGGCAACACTCAGGCGCTGGACCCACGTCGACTCGCCCGGGGCCTGGCGAGCCCCCAGCAGGGGATGTTCGTCACGCTGCTCAAGCGGGTTGTGACCCAGGCCACTTGGGCGGGTCCAGTGGTGGCGACGTTGCCAGGGGTAGGCGGGGAGTTCGATGGGGGCAAGGGGCCGCTCGAACCAGGGGGAAAAGCCATCCAGGGCTCCACTGAGCCACAGGCGTGCCCGAGCTTCGGAGAGTTCGTCCTGGCCCTGGCCCTGGCGTGTCAGGGTAGCGATATGCAGGACCTGATGCCCCCGCAGGCGACACTGCTCCTCGATGTATCGCTTCAACAGCGGATGGGCGCCGATTTCCACCAGCACCGAGTCGCCGCGATCGATCAGCGACTCGATGGCCTGGCGAAAGCGCACCGGCGCCCGCAGGTTTTGCCACCAGTAGTCAGCGCCGAGGGGGCGGTGGGTCTCGCCACCCTCGACGGTGGAGATCATCGGCAAGCGCGGAGATGATCCGTCCAGATCGGCAAGCGCCTCGAGTAGCGGGGTCTTCAAGCCATCCAGCAGTGGGCTGTGGAATGGGTAGTCCAACGCCAGGCGAAGGTATCGATGGCCCGTGGCCCGCAAGGCGTCTTCCAGTTCGGCCAGCGCCGGCAGCGGTCCCGCCAGCGTGACATTCCCGTCGCTGTTGTCCCCGGCCAGGGAAATCTCGGCGAAGCGTGGCTGTGCGAGCCAGGTAGCGATGGTGTCAGCGGAGCAGGACACCGCGGTCATGCCTCCCTGATGACGGATCTTGCCCTGCAGACGGCTGCGGTGGGCAATCACGGTCACCGCCTCAGCCAGTGATAGTGCGCCGCAGGCCCAGCCCGCCGCGACCTCACCGACGCTGTGACCGACCACCGCGGTGGGGGTGACCCCTGCCTCGTCAAGCCAGGCGGTGATCCCTACCTGAATCGCAAACAGTGCCGGTTGGGCCACCACGGTGTCTTCGAGCAGGGCCGGATCATCGCTGCGGGCCAGTACGTCGAGCAACGAGAAGCCGGCGATGGGCAGGAAGTGCTCATCCACCCGCGCGACGGTATCGGCGAAGGTGGGACTGGTCGAGAGCAGGTCACGCCCCATGCCAAACCATTGGCATCCATTGCCGGTGTAGACGAATACCGGCCCCCGGGGCGCATCCAGGCGTCGCTGGCGCCACACCCAGGGGGCGCTGCTGTGGGGAGCGGTCGTCGCGTCCTTCAGCGAGTCCAGGGCCGCCTTGGCCTCGTCATGGTCCCGCACCAGGGTCAGCGCCTGTTCGTTTAGGCGCTCGCGGTGGTGAACCAGGGTCCAGGTCAGGGCATCGAGGGCTGGCTGGTGCGTCTCGAGGTGGTCGCTTAGCCGACTTGCCAGTGCTGCCAGCGCTTCCTCGTCGTGGGCCGAGACAAGCAGCGGTAGCGGCTGCTCGAAAGAGACTCGTGGCGTCGGTCGCGATCGCACCAGTGACGGTGGCGGCGGCGTGGTCAGCACTACGTGGGCGTTGGCCCCCCCGAAACCGAAGCTGTTGATACCGACGGTCAAGGGGCCGCTTTCGGGGAGCGTCCGCGGTGTCAGCACCACGTCCACATTGGCCTCGTCGAGGTGCAGCTCAGGGTTGAGGCGGTCGACACCTATGGTGGCGGGGACGAAGCGCTGGGTCAGGCAACCCAGCGCCTTGTAGAGTCCGGCGATGCCGGCCGCTGTCTCCAGGTGGCCGATGTTGCTCTTGACCGAGCCGATCGGCAATGGGTGGTGACGATGTCGCCCAAGGGCCTGGCCGATGGCGGTGACTTCGATGGGATCTCCGACGGCGGTGCCGGTCCCATGGGCTTCCAGGTAGTCCAGTCCGTCGGGATCGATCCCCGCCCGGGCGTAGACCTCGGTCAACAGTTGGGCCTGAACCTGAGCGCTGGGTACCGTGAGTCCTGACTTGTGCCCGTCGGTATTGGTGCCGCTGGCGGCGACTTCGGCGAGGATGGGATCGCCGTCCGCGAGCGCCTGGTCGAGCGCCTTGAGCACGAAAATGCCGGCCCCTTCCGAGCGCACGTAGCCGTCCGCGTCTTCGCTGAACACGCGACAACGGCCTCGCGGCGACAGCATGCCGGCCTTGGAGAAGGCGACGAAGCCGAAGGGATGCAGGTGCAGGCTGACGCCGCCGGTCAGGGCGGTGTCGCATTCACCGGCGCGAATGGCCTGACAGGCCTGATGAAAGGCTACCAGGGAAGACGAGCAGGCCGTGTCGATGGCCATGCTGGGTCCCTTGAGATCGAACACGTAAGACAACCGATTGGCGGCGATGCTGAAGGTGTTGCCGGTGGCGAACAGATTGCCCAGAGAGGCCAGGTCGGCGGTATGCCGATAGGCGAAGTCAGGACTGGAGATGCCGATATAGACCCCGCAGCGGCTGCCGCGCAGGCGCGAGGGGGGGACGCCCGCGTGCTCGAGCGCTTCCCAGGTCAGCTCCAGCAGCAGGCGCTGCTGGGGATCCATGGTCGCCGCTTCCCTGGGAGAAATTCCGAAGAAGTCGGCGTCGAAGCCGCCGATGTCGCCGAGTGACCCGGCGGCGAAGGTCACGCTGGTACCGGGCGAACGACGGTCTGGATGATAGAACCGGCGCCAGTCCCAGCGCGATGCATGCACCTCTGTGACCAGATCCCGCCCCGCCAGCAGGCTCTGCCACAGGGTTTCTCCGGGGACTCCAGGAAAGCGGGTAGCGTTTCCGATGATGGCGACGCGCCTGGTCATAGCGGTTCCTTGCAATGGCGGTGGAGGGAGCGCCCGAGGGAGCCTGTGGCGACGGTCGTGGTCTGGCACCCGATGGTGTGGAGCAGTGCTTCGGCCAGTTGCGACAGGTCGGACGGTGGCTCCGGCCGTCGTGTGGTCTGGGGGCGGTTGCTCCAGATCATGAAAGGCGTTGTTCCATCGGGCTCTCCGTGCCAGCGATAGCTGGGAGACAGGATAGGGACGTGGTCGCCATAGGCGCACAACAGGCCCGGGCGCGATTGCCTGGTGAGGGTCGCCGCCAGGGCGCCGAGCATGGCGTCGGTATTGGCCAGGTGATGGAGATAGATATCGAGTTCGTGGGTCACGGCCATGGGGCGCGAGGCGTCGGCAGCGAGCCAGCGCAGTGGATCGGGCGCTGGCTCCAGCAGAAAGGGGCCATGGCTTTCCATGGTGATCACGAACACCATCAGTGGGCGCGGGTCTGGATCATCCAGGGCTTGTGTGACGCGCCTGGCGAGCTCGACGTCGGCGATGAAGGGGCCATCTCGACGGCAATGCCTGAAGCTTTCGATGTCCTCGAATGCCTGAAATCCCAGCCGAGGCATGACCTGGTCGCGCTGGTAGAAGTCAGCGGGGTAGGGGTGCAGCACCAGTGTGCGGTAACCCATGTGGGCGCAGGCACTGGCCAGACTGGGAACCGGCTGGCGGGACAGCTGACGATAGGGATTGAAGCGATGCATGCCCAGAGCATCCTCGTCCAGCCCGCACAGAAAGGCCGTTTCGCTGCGTATGGTGTTGGCGCCCCAGGCCGGCACCTTGAGGTAGCCGTGGGTGATGGACTGTTCGTTCAGGCGATCCCAGTGGGCGAGCACATCCCGGGGTATCTGGTCGTACCAGGGGCGTGGATCGAAGAACGACTCGCCCTGGACAATCACCAGGTGTGGCAGCGACTCCTGGGCGACCGGTAATAGCGGTTGGCGCAGGAGCGCTGGAGCCTGTGCGGTATCGATGGGGGTATCGGGGAAGCGAGCGTAGGCCCAGAAGCAGCTCCACAGTCCCAGGTGGTGGTGGTCTCGGCACGGAACTAGGGAGGCCGCCGGGAGGCGCCGCAGGCCAAGCCCCAGAGCAATGGCTGGCCCCAGTGCCAGGCCGCCCAGCAGCAGCGCCATGGAGGATAGGGAGAGCTGATCCAGCAGCCAGGGTTCGAGGAAGACGAAGGCCGACACCGCCATCAGGGCGGCGAGGCTGGCACCCAGGGCCAGGCCGATACCGAAGAACGGCAGGTAGAGCCTTGGATGTCGGATGGCATCGAGGAAGTACTCGAAGTCCTGCACCAGGAAGGGCTCCTTCAGGCTCTGCCACTTCGCTTGATGGCTGCGCTGCACCACCCATTGCAGGGTAAGCACCGTGGCCAGGGCCAGCGCACCTCGTTGCAGCACCGCTACGGCTAGTAAGTAGCACAGCCCCCAGGTGCCCGCATGGACCAGCCAGGGGGCCAGAGGGCGGTCGCGCCAGTTGCCCAGGCCTCGACAGCCTACAGCGTCCATGGCGAAGCTGAGTCCCGTGCCGAGGGGGAGTCCCAGTACGCACAGGATGAACGCCAGGTCTCGGGACGCGATCCACGTCAGCATCGGCGGTCAGAAAGAAGCGGGCCAGCGAGCCGAGCAGCTACGACGTGCCGCGAGTCGGCCCCTGAATCCGCCAAAGCCGTATCTGGCACGGGAAAAACAAGGGTCAGGCGGCGGCGGGCAGGCATGACAGTAACTCCTCCAGGGGCGAGCGTTCGGCGACGAGTCGCCTGGCGCTGTGGTGCACACCGAGGCGAATACCGAGGCGGCAGTAGAAGCTGCCGTTGAGCTGAACGGTTCGCAGCAGGGTGGTCCTGAGCGCCTGATACAGGGCGGCGTTCGGTGCCGGTGGATCGTGCCAGAAGCCCGCGGGGACCCGTTGCCGGCCTGTCGCCAGTCCGGGCATGGTGTAAATGGCTTCGCCCAGGGTCAGCAACGGACAGCCGTGCTCCAGGGCCACGAAACCGGAAGTACTGTTGACGGTGATGGCGCCAGTGGCGCTCGGCAGGAGGTGATTGAGGTCACCGCCCTCGATGAACAGTACCCGCCGGTCGATACCCAATTCCCGAGCCAGTCGGCGAGCGCGACGATGGTGTGCGCTGAGGCCGGGGTCGAGAGGGTGGTTCTTGATCAACAGACGTGTCCGGGCCGGTGCGTCACGAGCAAAGGACGCCATGGTCTCTTCGAGTACCCGGGCCATGTCGGGAAAGGGCGAGTGGCAGCGGATCTGGGCGTCGCTGTCCAGTTGCAGCAACAACACGAAGTAGGGCGCTGGCGCCGAAAGAAATTCCTTGATGCGGTTAGCTTCAAGGCCAGCCAGCAGGCGTTTTCGCGTCAGTTGCTGCGCATAGGCGGCGTACTCCCGGGGAGCGCTGACCGGGGCGTGGCCGCGATAGCCCGGGAACAGCAGAGGGTTGAGGACGCCTGCCAAATGGTAGATCACGTCGTGGGTGGCACGGGTCAAGAAGGGACTGATGCAAGGAACGGGAGGCTCTGCCGGCCCAAGACAATGGGCGGCCTCGAAGACCCAGGCCGGGTCCCTGGGAAAACGGGAACATCCGTTGACACCCTGGGGCTCCAGGGTGATCCAGTGGGGACGCAGGTAGCCTTCCTCGAATACATGGACCCGCAGCCGTTGACGCTCTGCGGCCTGAACAGCGAGCCGATGCAGAGGGCGCTGGTCGCCGAAGACCACCAGGTCGGAAATACCCCGTTGACCGAGAAAGTCATCGATCAGCTCGCCAAAGCCTGCGGCGTCGCCACGGTAGCGTTGACTCCCGAGGCGCCAACGATAGAGCAGGTCTCCACCACACAGGTCGAGCACATGAACACCGTGTCCCTGGTCAGCAAGGGTGCGAGCCAGTTGCGTGAAGAAGGGAGAGCATGGCCCCTGAAGCAGCAGAAACTGACGCGCCTTGAGCGGGGCCATGTTCAGACCTCGCGCCCATGCACAAGAGACGCCGGGCGTCGACTCAGGAAAAGAAATGAAGAAGCCATCATGCGGACGGGTGGGTTCCTGTGGCAATGAAGAGCATGGGAAATGATCGTTCTCAAGCACCGCTCAAGATCATTTTCCAGGCATTAGTTGAATGGGTCTTTCAGGGGTTACGAGGAACATAGCACGTGCCCCGCCGAGTCCGGCTGACGAACTTCGCAGCGTCGAGCCGGGAAAATGGAAAACTTGCCCACAGTCATTACCGGTGGCATGTAGCGGCACAGCGCCACGGTTCATGGGGGGAGCGGCGGCTTGTCAAGAGCCTATCCACAGCGGGTGGAGAACTTTTCCACCGAGTTGTTCACAGTGCAGCCAGGGGCGGCTGCAAGAGAGGGGCTGCGAGCGGTGATCAGCGAGCGAAGATCAGCGGCCGGACATCTGCCGGTGCCAGCGGTGGTTGGCTTCGATGCTCGCTCAAGGGTTCACCGCAGGCTGCGGTCAGCAGGATCTGCAGGGGGTCACCATGGCCGACCAGCAGGATGGTGGCGTCGTCGAAGCGCTGTTCCAGCGAGATGATCAGGTCGATGAGTCGGCGGGAGACGTCGCCGACGCTTTCGACGCCGTGGGTGCGGTGTTCGGCATTCTCGCTATCCATTGCCCAGACGTCCGCGTAGGCCGGGTCCGGCCCCTGGTCGTAGTCACCGAAATAGCGTTCTCGCAGGCGCGGTTCAGGGTGTGGGGTGACGTTGAAGTGTTGCCCGACCAGTGCTGCGGTTTCGGTGGTGCGCAGAAAGTCCGAATGGAAGACCTGGTCAGGCGCGGCCAGGTGCCAGCCGGCCAGCCGTTCGTGCAGCTGTTCCTGCCCCTTGGGCGAAAGACCGTAGCCCTCGAGTCCCTGCTCGGGGGAGGAAACGATCAGGCCCATGGCGTTGGCCTGGCTATGGCCGTGGCGCATCAGCAGGTAGTGATTGCGGCAGCGTGGAAAGTCGTTGGCCTCAACGTTTGACATAAAAGTGTCACCTCCTAGATTGAACTCAACGATGTTTGTTTTCGAACATCGCTGCGTCGCTGGCGCTCGTCTTCGCACTTGGCAGAGCCTTCAGCCCTTGTGGCAGAGCCTTCAGCGTAACGAGTGAAGCCTTCTGCCCATCTGACAGAGCCATCCCCGGGTCGCCAGTAGTCGACCGCCAGGCTGTCCGCTGCCGCCGGAACCCGCGATGTCGGCGCGAGAGGCCGGGGTCGATTCCCACCCTATAACAAGACTCAGCATAGGTGAGCCACGCCATGACACAACGCTCAAGCCGGGGACGCCAGGTCCTCAACGCAGGTCTCCTGCTCACTTTCGGCGCTGTTGCATCCGTCGCTGTCGCGGAGGATTGCCCCCGAGGTGATCTGGATGCGCTCTACTGCGACCGCAATGGCGATCTGGTGGCCGACCCGCCCGCCAATCAGGACGAACTGGTCGACCCCGACACCCTCATCTTCGCCTACACCCCGGTGGAAGACCCCGCCATCTATGCCGATATCTGGGAGCCCTTCATCGATCACCTCCGGGAGGTGACCGGCAAGGACGTTCGTTTCTTCGCGGTCCAGTCGAACTCGGCCCAGGTCGAGGCCATGCGCAGCGGGCGTTTGCATATTGCAGGTTTTTCCACCGGACCCACGCCCTTCGCCGTCAACCTGGCCGGCGCCGTTCCCTTTGCCTTGATGGGCTCCGACGATGGACGCTTCGGCTATACCCTGCAGGTCTACACCCAGGCCGATTCGGATATCCAGTCGCTGTCCGACCTGGCCGGCAAGCGGGTCGCCCACACCTCACCCACCTCGAACTCGGGCAATCAGGCGCCGCGTGCGCTGTTCCCCGAGGAAGGCGTGGTGCCGGACGAGGACTACGAGGTGGTGTATTCCGGCAGTCACGACCAGTCGATGCTGGGCGTGGTAGCGGGTGACTACGACGCTGCACCGGTGGCGTCCGAGGTAGTGGAGCGCATGGCCGCACGGGGGCTGTATGACGAAGACAGCGTGCGCATGATCTTCGAGTCCCAGCCCTTCCCCACCACCTCCTACACCTACGCCCATGACCTGGCGCCGGATCTGGTCGAGCGCATCGAGGAAGCCTTCTTCAGCTTCGATTTCGCCGGTACCGCGCTGGGTGAGGAATTCGAAGGCGTCGAGAAGTTCATCCCGATCACCTACCAGGACCAGTGGGAGGTCATTCGCACCATCCAGGCCTCGAACGGCGTCAGCTACACCGCCGACAATCTGGAGTGACGACAGGGTATCCCAGGGACAGGAGGGCCGGCGCACGGCGCTCGGCCTTCCCGGGGAACGAGGACGTGCAATGCTCGAGATTAGCCAGCTGGTCAAGCGATATGGCCACGATGACCCCGTGCTCAAGGGGCTGGATCTGCGCGTGGAAGGCAACTCCGTGGTGTCCATCGTGGGGGCGTCCGGGGCGGGCAAGAGCACCTTGCTTCGCTGCATCAATCGGCTGATCGAACCCACCTCGGGGTCGATCAGGCTCAACGGCCAGGAGCTGTCCAGCCTCAAGGGCGCACCACTGCGCCAGGCCAGGCGGCGCATCGGCATGGTCTTCCAGGGCTTCAACCTGATCGACCGCTTGACGGTGATGGAGAACGTGCTGGCCGGTCGGCTTGGCTACGTCGGCTTCTTTCAGGCATGGCGGCGCCGCTTCCCGCCGGAGGATATCGAACGCGCCTTCCACCTGATGGAGCGAGTGGGTATCGCCCAGTACGCCAACAAGCGCGCGGACGAACTGTCCGGCGGCGAACGCCAGCGCGTCGGGGTCGTCCGAGCCTTGATGCAGGAGCCGGACATTCTGCTGGCCGACGAGCCGACCGCCTCGCTGGACCCCGTCACCAGCGAGCAGATCATGAAGCTGATGAGAGCCCTCGCCAGCGAGCTGTCATTGCCGGTGCTGATCAACATTCACAATGTGGCCCAGGCCAGGGCCTACACCGAGCGTATCGTCGGCTTGCGCCACGGTCGCATGATCTTCGATGGCACGCCGGAGCGCTTTGATGCCGCAGCGCTGGAGGAGATCTACGGTGGCATCGAGTCCCCGGACGAGACCTCCGTATCGACTGTCGCGGAAGGGGAGCGCTGATGGTCAACGACAAGGCTCGGACCTGGCGCAAGCCGCCCTTTATCGCCAGTCCTGTGGTGCGCCTGCTGCTGGCGCTGGGCGTGCTGGGTTACCTGGGCTGGGCGCTGGCCACCCTGCCGTTCGACTGGGAGCGGATCAGCGATGGGCTGCCGCGGGCCGCGCGCATCTTCGGCGGCGGCTTTCCGCCCAGCTTCGAGCGCTTCGAACTGCTGCTGACCGGCTTCAAGGAAAGCTTCCAGATTGCCCTGCTGGCGACCCTGCTGGGGGTGGCACTGTCGATCCCCTTTGCGGTGATGGCGGCGCGCAATATCGCCCCGCGTCCGGTCTATCTGGTGGGGCGAGCGGTGATCATCGTGTCGCGCAGTTTTCACCCGGTCATCGTGGCGATCCTGTTCGTCAAGGCGGTGGGGTTCGGACCCCTGGCCGGGATCCTGACCCTGACGCTTTATTCCATCGGCTTTGTCGGAAAACTGCTGGCCGAAGAGATCGAGGAGATCGACTGGGGACAGGTGGAGGCCATGCGGTCGGTCGGTGCAGGGTTCATGTCCACGTTGCTGTACGCCGTCTTCCCCCAGATCCTGCCACGCCAGCTGGGGCTTTCCATGTACCAGCTGGACAGCAATCTGCGCGCCTCGGCGGTGGTCGGTATCGTCGGCGCCGGTGGTATCGGTGGCACCCTGATGAACGCCTTCGGGCGCTACGACTATGACTTTGCCTTCGCGATCCTGCTGGTGATCATCGCGGTGATTCTGGTCAGTGAGGGCATCAGTGGCTGGGTCAGGAGACGACTATGGTAGCGACGCCGACAGAACAACGGGTATGGCAGCGCTACAGCCGACGGGAGCGCTGGACGCGCTTCGTGCTGCTGTTGCTGGTCGTGGCGGTGTTGAGCTGGGCGGCCAGGGATGTCGATATCTTCTGGCCCTGGGTGTGGGATGCGCCTGCGCAGATCTACAGCCTGGCCGACCGCATGTGGCCACCTGACCCGCGGCGCCTCGGCGAGATCGTCGAGGCATTGGTCGAGACCGTCCATATCGCCACCCTGGCCACGTTCTCGACGATCTTTGTGGCCCTGCCCGTCGCCTACCTGGCGGCCCAGAACACCACGCCCAATCGTGCCTGCCTGTGGTTTGCCCGTTTCGTGCTGGTGGCCAGTCGTTCGGTCAATACCATCATCTGGGCGCTGCTGTTCGTGGCGATCTTCGGCCCCGGCGTGCTGGCGGGCATCCTCGCGATCATGTGTCGCTCCATCGGTTTCGTCGGCAAGCTGATGGGCGAGGCCATCGAGGAAATCGACCGACGGCCGGTCGAAGCGATGGAAGCGGTGGGCGCCAGCCGGCCCAAGGTCATCCTCTACGCGGTGGTGCCTCAGGTCGTTCCGGCTTTCTTTGCCGTGATCATCCTGCGCTGGGACATCAATATTCGCGAGTCCACCGTGCTGGGGCTGGTCGGGGCCGGCGGTATCGGCGTCATCCTCCAGGGGGCCATCGATACCTTTGCCTGGCCGACGGTGGCCACCATTCTCTGTGGCATCGTCATTCTGGTGTTGCTGGGAGAGGTGTTGACCGGATGGTTGAGAAGCCGGGTGCTTTAGGGCTTGTCTGAAAAGTGCCTGCGCTCGGTAATACGGCGTTAAAAATCGGATCAAAATGCTCATTTACACCCCGTAAACTGCGCTTTCTCACCGATTTTTGCCTTGTCTAACCTTCGCTCGTCGACTTTTCGGACAGCGCCTAGGCTCGTACGACGGAAGGATGTACGAATCTGTGCGATTACCGGCATGAACCGTTGATGCTTGCGACTTAGTACTAACGTTCTGTTTTCTGGGACAGTTGTCTCGGAGATGTCGCCGTTTGCTGGTGCAAGATGATGTCTGGCTCTGGGAGAAACGGCACAGAATGCCAGGACGAGGCGGCGGGGTGCCCCGAAGTTAAGCTATCCTCGATACCATTGATTACCTTATTCAGTGGATCGTCGCCCGGCCTATGAAGATGGATGCCCGCAGAGCCTTTCAAAGCCTAGCCGACAGCCTGTCGCGGGATATCGGTGATGACTTCTTCATGCACCTGGTCGATCGGCTGGCGGTAATCCTCAACGCTGACGCCATGATGATAGCGACCCCTGTCACGGACGGCTCACGCCTGCGGTCCATGGTGCTGATGGCAGATGGCAAGCATCAGCCAGACATCGAGTACGAGACTGCCGGCACCCCCTGTCGCGATGCCCTGGACGGCGGAGCCTGCATCTATCCGGAGAACGTCTGCAGTGCCTTTCCGGACGATGTCCTGCTGCGAGATTTTGGTGCAGAAGCCTATGCCGGAGTGGCGATGCGAGGGCCCGAAGGTGAGTTGCATGGTGTTCTGGTTGCCTTGCACCGCCATCGACTGCACCAGCGTCGCCTGGTCGAGGAGGTGCTGAGAATTGCCGCGGCGCGCTGCGGGGCCGAACTGTCCAATCGGCGCACCGAGCAGGCGCTGGAGAAGACCGCCACTCAGCTGGACACGACCAACCGACAGCTCAAGCGCGCCCACCGCGCCTTGACTCTGCTACGACTGGTCAACCGTGCGGTGATTCGGCTCTCCGACGAGATGGCAATCTTCCAGGAGGCCTGTCGGCTCGCGGTGGAGCAGGGCGGCTACCGCTACGCCTGGGCGGGGCTGGCCCAGGACGACCCCGAGCGCAGCATCCTGCCGCTGGTCAGCGCCGGTGGCGCCGATGAATTGTTGCGTCACGCGCGTTTCAGTTGGGATGTGACCACGCCTGAGGGCCAGGGCCCCAGCGGGCAAGCGGTGCATGAAGGCAAGGAGCAACGGGTAGCCGACTACACGACAGGTACGGTAGCGCCTCCGCCCTGGGCCGAGCGATTCGGGGTCGTGGCGGAGGTGGCCTTGCCGCTGAGTCTAGGAAGCGAGCGACGGGGCGTGCTGGTGCTGTTGATGGATCAGCCCTACCACGCTGGCGCCGACGAACTGGCGCTGCTGAGGGAGCTTGCGGACAACCTGTCGTTTGGCTTGCAGGCCATGCGCGCCCACCAGCATCAGCAGAACACCCAGCAGGCGGTGCTGGACATGGCCGAACTGGTGACGGCGCGCAGCGACGACGCTTTCTTTACCCTGCTGGTGCGACGTCTGACCGACGCCCTAGGCGCGGACGCCGTGTTCGTGTCACGCGTCGAGGAAAGCGTCCCGTTGCAGGCGACGCTGATCGCCGGCCTGGTATCGGGCCAGCCGGTGGAGCCCTTTCACTACAGTTTCGAAGGGCTACCCTGCGAGAGGTCCTTTCGCGACAGCGAGCATGTGATTGCTCGAGGCATGAGCCAACGCTATCCCCGCGCCGAGGAGATGGTCGGCTTCGCCGTGGAAGCCTACGTCGGCCGACGCCTGGAAGACGCCAACGGCGACGCCGTCGGTATCCTGTTTGCGCTGTATCGCCAGCCGCTGCATGATCCTGAACCCATCTGTCATCTGTTGCGGATCTTTGCCGCAGGCGCCTCGGCGGAGCTCGAACGGCGCCGCAGCGACGCCCATATACGGCATCTGGCCTTCTTCGATCCCGGGACCGGTCTACCCAACCGGGTCCACTTCATGGAGCGTCTGCAGGCGGCCATTGTCCGGGCTCGCACCGAGCAATATCGGGTGGCACTGATGTTCCTCGACCTCAACCGCTTCAAGGAGATTAACGACGGTCAGGGCCACGACGTCGGTGATCAAGTGCTCAAGGAGGTGGCCGCTCGCTTCAGCGGTTGCCTTGGCAGGCTCGAAAGCCTGGCGCGGATGGGGGGCGATGAGTTCGTCGTCATGGTGGAGCAGACCGACGAGATCGGAGCCGCCCAGGTCGTGGGGCGTCTGCTCAGCGCCTTGAATGACCCGGTGGTGCATGAGGGGCATCGATTCAACGTCGACGTCAGCATCGGCGTCGCCTTCTTCCCCGACGATGGCGATAGTTCCCGGGAACTGCTCAAGCACACCGACATCGCCATGTACCATGCCAAGGAAAGCCGCAGCGGCTATCGCTTCTACGCACCTGAGATGGGACGTGATCTGCGGCGCCGACTGGTGCTTGCCTCTCGTCTGGGTGAGGCGCTGGACACGAAATGTCTCGAGCTCCGCTTTCAACCTTGCGTCGACCTCAAGAGCGGGGACCTGATTGGCGCCGAGGTTCTGTGTCGTTGGCACGACACAGAACTGGGATGGATAAGCCCGATGGAATTTGTCGCCGTGGCCGAGGAACAGGGGATGATAGAGGCCCTCGGCAGTTGGGTCATGGAGCAGACCTGTCGCCAGCTGAAGCAGTGGCAGCAGGCATCGCTGGACCGGCTCCCCGAGCGACTCTACGTCAATCTGGCGGCGGCCCAGTTCGAGGATCCCGAGCTGGCAATCAAGCTTTGCGAGATCGCCGCCCGGGCTGGCGTTTCCCCCTCGCTGCTGGGGCTGGAAATCACCGAAAGCGGCTTCATGAAAGACCCAGAGCAGGCGATACGCATCACCGACACCCTGCGCCAGCAGGGATTCGCCCTGGCCATCGACGATTTCGGGACCGGCTATTCCTCGCTGGCCTACCTCAAGCGCTTTTCCGTACAGGCGGTCAAGATCGATATGTCCTTCGTCAGCGACATGCTGACCGACAGCAACGATCACGCCATCGTCGCCACCATCATCGCCATGGCCGATCGTCTGGGACTGACGGTGGTGGCGGAGGGCATCGAGACACCGGCGCAGTTCGAGGCACTACGTGCCCTGGGTTGCGATCTTGGCCAGGGGTATCTGCTGTCACGGCCCTTGAGCGGTGATGACTTCGCGCGGCGCTGGTTGAGTCGCGATGGGCAGCGGCAAGATGGTCTGGGAGATACCTTGCAGGCGATGGAGCGGCCCGCCTGAGCGGCTTCAGGGGACCTATTCGGGGAAGGTCCCCGAATAGGTCCCCGAAGCAGGCGCGCCGCTAGCCCTCGCAGGGATCATGACGCCCGCACCTCTATATGGCCTCTGGAATTGCTGCCGGATCAGGAAGCCCTGCACAGGGTCTGCATCCGCTGCCATGCCGTAAAGGCGCCATTCAGTGAAAAGCTCATGAACCAGTAGTCGCTGGTATCGGGCGTCATGCGCAGGCGCAGATGCAGCTGCTCACCGGTGGCGAGACGCGAGGCCAGCAGGTCCATATCGATGCCATTCACGCGCACGTAGAGGCCGTCGTCACCGCGTTGGGTGGACAGCACCGCCGTGCCGGTCTGGGCACGTTGCTCGTCTACCAGCAGGTCGATGGGAACGCGATTGACCACTTCGCTCACGGCCTGGCGCTGGCCAAGGTCACTTCTGACCTCGATCCAGGGCGTGCGGCAATGCCCTGGCGTGGCGTTGACGCTGAGCATGGCGTCGCTGTAGCTGGTCCTTTGGACCGCTCGCACATGGGACTCGTCGCCGAGGGTCGCGATCAAGGTCTGCCAGTCCTGGTGGGTCTGGTGGGCCGAGGTGTCGAAATCCACCGCCATGGCTTGGCTGCTGACGCCTGTCAGGCCGAGTACGGAGACCAGTGCGGCGGCGACACTCAGGCGAAGAAGGCGGGCGCGGCGAGGTGAAAACAATGGCGCAATCGGCATGCTGGCTCCTGACGACCGAGAGAACTCAGAGGTCAGGAGGCTAGCATTCTCGGAGTACGCTGTCGTGGCGTTACCCTGTCTTGCCTCGTCGCGTCAGGCGGGCTCGGCTTCAGGCTCCGGCTCGAGCTCGATCAGCTTGAGGGTGTGCAGGCGCTGGCGGCACTGAGGGGTCATCAGGTCATCCAGGGTGTAGCGATCCAGGACCTCCAGAAATGCGGTCAACCCTTCGTTGGCGATCTGCTTGAAGCGGCAGATGGGCGCGATGTAGCAGGCGCTGTCGTCCCCTTCGCACTCCACCAGGGCGAGGCTATGTTCGGTATCCCTGACCAGGGCGCCGAGGTGGATGCTGCCCGGCGCCTGCTTGAGCGACAGTCCCCCGTGCTTGCCACGGACGGCGGAGACATAGCCAAGGCGACTGAGCTCCTGAACCACCTTCATCAGATGGTTGCGTGAGACCTCGAAGCGTGAGGCGATCTCGGCGATCGTGGTGCGTTCGTTGCCGGATTCGGCAAGGTACATCAGAACGCGCAATGAGTAGTCGGTAAATCGTGTCAGATGCATTGGTCGTGCCCCGGCGCCCCTTGGGCGACTTGGTAAAGAGAAGGGAGGCTTTCGCTCATGCTTTCGACTCTAGCAAGGGACGAGAAATCTCACGCAGGCTTGGCGCATTAAAGCGTAGTGATGTGCGATTATTCCTACGCCAGATGACCTATATCAATGAGATAACATGCGCGGTTTAACTCCTTGTCATGGATGTTCCATCCATCTTATTGTCTCTTGAATGTAGCATGGTAAATCCATAAATTTAGCAATTTTTTTGGTCGGCTTTTGTCGCTGCATATTTGCGGGATTTTCTATACCTATTCAAGGGTGGTTTGCTCGGCTCATATGGGTTAACTGGTCGATTTCAAGCTCATCAAAGCGCTCGATGATGCCGCCATGTTCGCGCTGAAAAGCCTCCGCATCGCTTCTTGTGGCAAAGGTCGCCAGCGGATGTCCCATGCCGCCGGGCCGCGAATGACCAGATACGTACCAGGCCTCCTGTGCACTGATAAAGGCATCGTTTCCGGGGTGGTCCCAGTCGGTGCGAGCCATGTCATGAACCCAGGCATGGGCAAGCCGTTCGACGTTTTCGGGTTGAAGAAGAAAGACCAGCATTTCCGCCGCCGAGCAGAACTTGGTGACCTCGCTGTCACCATCGAGCACCAGCTCTCCCTTGGGACCTGGCATGGCCTCGATCAACATCCCGCATACATGGCAGATGTCGTCATCACCGATGGGGGCGGGTCCGATAGTCGTGTCAGAGGTGCCGTCGTTGCAGCCGATCAACAACAGCATCAGGCCACCGATGGCAAAGCGTTGCAGCATAGAAGGAAGGGACATGGGAGTTCTCCAGGCGAGCGTCCTGGCGGACGGAGTGGGGGGGCCGCTGGCAGCAAAAGCCAGCAGCAATAACCCGCAGTAATGGTTGGCAGGCAGCGCCGGCTTTCCGATGAGCTAGGCGCGCGGGTTACAGCGCTCGATGCTCGAATCGCTTGATCGCCAGACACAGAGGTAGCAGCACCCAGACGACCTGCAGCAGCGCCAGCAGCAAGGGCGACCTGGGGGTGGCGCTGGCCAGGGCGGTGATCGCGGAGGCCTGATGAGGCTCGACCGCCGAGAGCACCAGCAGTCGGAAGCACTCGGCCGGGTTGGCCAGCATCAGCCAGGGCAGCCAGGCCCCTCCCTGGCGCACGCCTACCAGCAGGGCGAGCAGCGCCAGGTCCAGTACCAGCACGAACACGAACCAGGTGATCAGGGCCTGGCTGGCAGCAGCCTGCTTGCTGCCTGCACGGGCGCTGATCCAGTACGCCAGGGCCAGAAACGACCAGCCCAGCAGCACACTGGAGACGATCAGGGTAGTGAGCCCTGCGGCGACCTCGGCCAGCGCGGCTTCAGGTGTGGCGAAAGCGATGACCACGCCAGCGACCGCAAAGCCGCACAGGGTGGCCAGGCCCAGCACCCAGGCGTGGCCCATGAACTTGCCGAGCAGCCAGGTACGTCGCGACATGGGGTAGGTGGCCAGCAGCAGCAGGGTGCCGCCCTCGTCTTCGCCGACGATGGCGTCGTAGGCCAGCATCAGGGCGATCAGCGGGATCAGCAGCATGGACAGCGTCGACAGGCTGATCAGGGTGGTGGACAGGCCGGTAAAGCCGGTACCACCACTGGCGGCAGCACCGAAGGCGGCGATACCCAGCGCCAGTACCCCCAGCAGCACGGCGATCCCGAGCACCCAGCGGTGGCGCAGGCCGTCACGGAATTCCTTGTGGGCGATGGTCAGCAAAAGGCGCATCAGGGCGTGTCCTCGGCGGATGGTGAGACGGTGGTGTGGTCGGACTCGTCGATCACCTGGTAGCGGTCGCTAGCGTCGCTCTCGCTGCTCCCTTGACTGCCATTGCCTGGATCGCGGCCGCTGGGGTCCTGGACACGTCGGTACAGTGCCTCGAGGCTGGGGGGGCGAATTTCCAGGTCCTTGAGCCCCTGAAAGGCAGTGCACAGCCTCAAGGCATTCATGCGGTGCTCCGGGGCCACTTCCAGTCGCAGTCGACCACCGTCCGCCAACGAAGAGCGGGCGGGGATGCCCTCGCGAATCAGCCTTAGTGCCAGATCCTGGGGAGCACCCCGCATCTCGATCACGTAGGGCAGCGCAAAGCGTTCGCGCAGGCTGGCCAGGTCGCCCAGCGCCAGGCACTTGCCCTCGCCGAGGATCAGCGCACGATCGATCACCGGCTCGACCCCCGGCAACAGGTGGGAAGACAGCACCACCGTCACGCCACGCGCCTTCAGCATTCCGATGGTGGCGTAGACCGCCTCGGTGGCGGCGGGGTCGAGCCCGCTGGTGGGCTCGTCGAGCAGCAGCAGCCGAGGCTCGCCAAGCAACGCCTGGGCCAGCCCCAGGCGCTGGCGCATGCCCTTGGACCAGGTCGCCAGGCGTCGGTCGGCGGCCTCACCCAGCCCCACCTGCACCAGCAGCTCGTCCACCTCTGCCGTGGGCCGCCCCTTGAGTCGGGCCAGGTAGTTGAGGGTCTCTCGCCCGCTCAGGTTGGGGTAGAAGCGGACATTTTCGGGCAGGTAGCCCAGGTGCTGGCGAAAGGCACGGTCGCCGGCTCGGTCCGGCCGTTGCCCAAGCACGCTGAGACTTCCCTGGGTGGGCGACAGCAGTCCCAGCATCAGTTTCATGCTGGTGGTCTTGCCGGCGCCGTTGTGGCCGAGCAGGCCGAGCACCTCGCCCCTGTTCACCTCGAGGCTGAGGTGCGACAGGCGGGTCACGCCGCCGTGTTCCAGGCTGACGTCGTCAAAGGCGATAGCGCAGGTCGTGGCGCAGGTCGTGGCGCGGGTCATGGATAGGATGTCCGTGTGGCGGAACGAGGTCTCGAAGGCGTCATCAGGGGTGCGCTGTCGCTGACGCCGGCGGGACGAAATACCGGAAAGGCGCGCTGTACCCAACGCAGCGCCAGCACCGCCGGGCTGGCCATCAGCACCTTGGCCTCCGGGTGTCGCCACAGCAGCTGGTCCATGGCGTCATTGGGCTGGTAGCGAGTGTCGCCGATGCCGTCCTCGTCCAGGTCCCAGCCCAGGTAGTCGCTCCAGTAGTTGCCGCGACCGTGCTCGGACCACTCCTGCTGTCGAGTGGCCACGTACTTCACCTGGCGGCGATTGTGGATCAGGGCGTTGCCGCTGATGCGGTTGTCCTCGGAGCCTGCGGTCAGGTGAAGCCCGATGTCGCTGTCCTCGAGGCGGTTGCCACGAATCACGTTGAACTGGGCGTTGTAGACGAAGATGGCCTTGCCATCGCCACCGCTGACCAGGCCCTGGTCATGGGCGTCGCGTGCCTGACGCACGCCGATGATGTCGTTGTCGATGATCCGGCTATCGGTGATGTTGTTCATCAGGATGCCGTAGTTGCGATCCTCGATGGAGCGATTGGCCCTCACCGTCAGCCCACGGGACTGCATCAGGGCGTAGCCGGTGCGGGTGTGACGGGTCAGGTTGTTGGTCACGCTGTTGTCGTGGGCGTACATGTAGTGGACGCCGTAGCGAAGGTCTTCGAGCAGGTTGCCGTCGATCACGCTGTCGCTGCTGGTGTCGATATAGACGCCGTCGCGCACCTGGCGGATATCGTTGCCGGAGACCAGCGCCCGACGCGCGTTGAACAGCTGCACGCCGTTACCGCGATCCTGGGAGCGTACCCGGGTATCGCCGCGAATCTGATTGTCGAGGACCCGGGCGTCGTCGACGCCATCGAGCCAGATACCGAAGCCAGGGCCGGACAGCCGGCAGCGCTCGATGCTGGCGCCATGGGCGGTCCTTTCCACGTGAACGCCCGCATCCATGGCGGTCAGGTCGCCCCCCCAGTGCTGAAGGGTCAGCCCGGACAGGGAAATACCCGGTGAGCGCAAGGTCAGCAGGGTCCCGCTGCCGCCGCCATCGATCACCACACCGGCACCGTCGGCGACCAGGCTAAGCGGTTTGTCGATGATCACCGGGCCTGTCGTGTAGTGGCCCGGTGCGAGCCGCAGGATATCGTTGGGCTCGGCCTGCTCGACCCAGCGCTTGAGCGGTGTGCCCGCGGTCACCTTCAGCTCAGCGCCCAGCACCTCGCTGGGACTCAGTATCGCCAGTAGCGCCAACCCTGCGGTCAGGGCCAGCGCCATCGGTGTTGCTCGGCCGGATGCCGAGCAACCTGCAGGAAAGGAGAGAGCTCGAAACATGGTGATGTCGCCTGGGCCGGGCCGAGCGCCATCGGCGCCCGGCCCGGCCGCTCCTCAGGCTTTCTCCACCAGCATGCGACCGAACATTTCCATGTGCATCGCGTGGCAGAACCAGTTGCAGTAGTACCAGTGCACCCCGGCGCGGTCGGCGGTGAAGGTGACGCTGGACGTCTGCTGCGGGCCGATCTCCATGGAAACGCCGTGGTTGACCATGCAGAAGCCGTGGGTCAGGTCTTCGACGGTGTCCAGGTTGGTGATCACCACCGTGACCTCGTCGCCCTGCTTCACCTTGAATTCGGTGATGCCGTACTGGGGCGCGACAGAGGTCATGTAGACGCGCACCTTGTTGCCGTCGCGGATGACCTTGTTGTCGCTCTCCAGGGTGATGCCGTCGGCCTCGGCCATAGCGCGGGTGGGCGCGAAGAACGGATCCTGGCGGTCCCACACCTGGATCGGGTTGAGCTGGTCGGCGCGCATCATGATGGCGTCATGGGGCTCGGCGTAGGTCGGGCCGTCATGCACCAGCTTCATGGTGTCGCCGGAGATGTCGATCAGCTGATCGTTTTCCGGGTGCAGCGGTCCCACCGGCAGGAAGCGGTCCTTGGAGAACTTGCACAGCACCACCAGCCACTTGCCGTCGGCATCGCGTGTCTCGCACAGGCTGGCGTGGTTGTGGCCCGGCTGATAGTGCACGTCGAGCTTCTGGTGGATGTAGTTGACGTCCTCGCCGTTGTAGGCGCGGATCGCCTCCACGATGTTCCACTTGGCCACCTGGCTGTCGATGAACAGGGTGGTGTAGGCGAAGCCGCGACCGTCGAAGGTGGTGTGCAGCGGCCCCAGGCCCAGCTCCGGCTCGGCGACCACGCTGTCGCGGGGCTCGATCTCGTCGGCGAACAGCGCCGGCAGCTTGTCGATGGCGATGATCGACACCGTCGGCGACAGCTTGCCGTTGGCGATGAAGTACTTGCCGTCGGGTGAGGTATTCAGGCCGTGGGGATTCTTGGGCACCGGAATGTAGCGCGTCAGCGGTGAGCCCTTGCGTCCGTCCAGCACCGGCACCGGGGAGTCGCCCAGGGTCTCGAACTGGCCTTTCTCGACGGCGGCCTCGATGGCTTCGACGTCGTACACCACCACCCAGTCACGCTCGGCACGCATGCTGTCGGCCAGGGTCATGCCCTTCTCGGAGTTGTAGCAGGTCGAGGCAACGAAGCGGCCGGTGTAGTCGGCGTCGGTGTTGTCCAGGTTGCCATCGACGATCACCTGCCAGGCCACCTCCATGGTCTCGGCGTCGATGGCGTTGAACATGGTGTAGTAATTCTCGGGATGCTCCAGGTCGCGACCGTCGTTGACCTGGGGGATCGGGAACTCGGCGTTGGCGAAGACGTACTTGGTATAGGGCACCTTCTGCAGACGCAGGCCGTGGATGGCCTGGACGTTGGGAATAGTGGTGACCTTGTCGGTCTTCATGATGTCGAGGCGGATCCGCGCCACCCGGGTATTGGCCTTGTCGTTGATGAACAGGTACTTGCCGTCATAACGACCGTCGGTGAGCGAGGCGTGGGGGTGGTGGGCGTCGCCGTTGTGGAAACGCGCGGACTCGCCGAGGATGTGCTTGGACTCGTTGGTGATGCCCCAGCCGGTGGCGCTCTCGGTGTTGAACACCGGAATGCGCATCAACTCGCGCATGGAGGGGATGCCCAGCACCCTCACTTCGCCGGAGTGGCCGCCGCTCCAGAAGCCGTAGTATTCGTCGAGTTCACCGGGGGCCACCATGGCATCGCCTTCACTGGCGCGGGCGCTGCGGCTGCCGAGCAGGGCGCTGGTGCCAACACCGCCGACCACTCCGCTGGCAAGGCCGGCGCCGGCGACGCCGGTCACCGCACTGTTGCGTAGAAAGTGGCGTCGGGCCAGATTCTGGATACTGCGGGAATCGTCACTCACTTCAGTTCTCCTCAAGGCAGGGTATACGCCGCGGGTCGCCGTCCTGGCTTGATCCGCGGGGTTCTGCGTCACCCACGTCGCCGTGCGTCCTCGCCGCATTCCGTTCCAGGCGCTTTCTGCGCTTGACCCGGGGCGGACAGCGACGGTCGTCGTCGTAGGTGATCTGGCAGTCCAGGCAGTAGTGGCACTCCGAGGCCTCGATACGGCCGTCGGGATGGATGGCCACCAGCTCGCAGTCGTTGGCGCAGATCTGGCAGGGCGTGCCGCACTGGCCACGGTGCCGCCTGAGCCAGTCGAAAAGGCGCAGGCGACCGGCGATGGCCAGGCTCGCACCCAGCGGGCAGACGTAGCGGCAGTAGGCCTTGTGCATGAAGGCCGAGCTTGCGATCAGTGCCACGGCGTAGAGCACATAGCCCCAGTCGCGCAGGAAGTGCAGGGTGATGGCGGTCTTGAACGGCTCGACCTCGGCCAGCCGCTCCGCCTGACCCAGGTCGTAAAAGGACACCCCGACTAGGCCAAACAGGATCAGATACTTCACCACCCACAGCCGCCGGTGCACGGCGAAGGGCAGCGTCAGTTGCGGAACCTTCAGGTGACGGGCGAGCTGGTTGACCAGGTCCTGCAGCGCGCCGAAGGGACATAGCCAGCCGCAGAAGATGCTGCGGCCCCACAGCACCAGGGTGACCGCCACGAAGACCCACAGCACGAACATCAGCGGGTCGATCAGGAAGGCCGACCAGCTGAAGCCATGGCTGGCGGAATTGGCGACGGCAGGGATGACGGCATGGATCAGCGCCAGCACATTGACCACCGAGAACTGGGCCAGCGACACCCAGCCGATATAGACCAGGGTGTAGAGCAGGAAGGCCTTGCGCAGCGGGCGCAGCAGGCGCGGGCGACGCGCCAGGGCGTCCTGGAACGCCAGGATCAGTGACAGCGTTACCAGCCCGGCGCCAAGCCCGATCAGCTCTAGCCGACTCTGCTGCCACATCTCGAGCCACAGCGGGGCGGGCTCCACCGGCTCGGGACGCTCGATAAAGGCCTCGGGCAGCGTCTGATCGAGATGAAAGCGGGTGAACTCCTGGGTCAGCGGCCCCGAGGCCCGACGCACCAGCAGGTTCAGCCGCCAGGGCGTGCCCGGGTCGAAGTGGGCGTCCTCGTGGATCACGAAGATGTCGCGTTCGCTGAGTGCGGGGGCTCCGTCGATGGCCAGACGCGGCAGGCGGCGCTGGTCGCTGTCATGGAAGCTGATCGAGGCGTTGCCCTGGACCAGCTCGATACGATCGAAGATGCCGCCGCGCACGTAGCCCGACCCCTTGTAGGAAAAGCTGCCATCGGCGAGCAGGGCAACGGCGTGTTCTCCGGGGGCGAGGCTCGCCATCAACTGGTCGTAGCCTCGCTCGCCGAGCAGATTGCGGCCCACGCTCGGGGCATTGAGGTAGCCCAGGTAAAGATCGATGAAGGTGGCGTCGCGGGGCGGACGCTGGCCGCTCAGGTAGTGCTCCGCCGGGGTGCCGACGAAGGCGTCGTCGACCTCTCCCTGGCTCAGAGTCAGGTGACCCAGTGCCCCCTGGTCGAGCAGGCCCTGCCAGTCGGCGGGCGCGAACACCTCGTCGCGCACACGGGCGATTGGCGCTGCCGCGGGGTCTTCGATCAGCCCAAGGGCGGCGGCGACCAGGCGTCCTGCCCGCATGATGGTGTCGTTGACCACGATGACGGTCACGGTGGCGCCGGAGATGGCATCGACGTCCTCTCCCACCTCCAGGCGCGACGTCACCGAGGTACCCAGGTGCTGGCCGGCGAAGTCGTCCAGGCGCTCTGACGGGATGCCGACCAGCATGATCGGCTCGGAATGATTGAGCACCTTGGCCAGGCGCAGGCTGGCGGAAGGATCGATGGCGATCAGCAGGTTGACCGGCTTGCCCGAGTAGGCGGGGATTGGCGCGACCTCGGCGCTCTCGAAGGCGTAGCCGACCAGTTCGTCGCCTCGGTAGAGCGCATTGACCGGCCACGGCAGGTCAGCCACCGGCTCTATTCTGTCGGTACCGGGAAAGGCCTGCTGAAACAGCGCGATGTCACCCTTGGCGCTGCCAAGGTCTCCGGGATACTGATCGAATTCCAGCGCCAGGGCGGGCAGGCTCAACCACATCGCCAACAGCACGACAAGCAGGCGCAGGAGAGAAGACCAGTGGCGGGGAAATTGGCGGGGGGCTTGGGTCATGGCATGACCTCGAGGCGCAAAGCGCCCCGAGGACGCTTCGCGCACCAGGGTGGGATCAGGGCGTCAGCGACGAGAAGTAGGCGGCGATGTCGGCGATATCCTGATCCGACAGGGCCGCCGCCTGGGGCGCCATGATGGCGGACATGCCACCACCGCGCTGACCCTCGCGATAGGCCTTGAGCGCGCTTTCCAGGTACGGAGCGTTCTGACCCGCCAGGTTGGGATAGATCGGTCCGGTGGCCTTGCCGTCGGTGCCATGGCAGGCGGCGCAGGCGCCGATCTTGGTTTCACCGGCGGCGGCGTCGCCGGCGGCCTGGGCGTTGAGACTGAACAGACAGGCGGCGCCAAGCGCGGCCAGGGGGATCCATTTCATGATGAGCGCTCCTCGGTCTTGGGGCGTGATGCCTGACGCAAGCGGCGTGCTGCTTGGGTCAGGCATCACGGTCTGTGCGGGATGTCCCTTGGGACTCTCGAGTATTGGAGCGCTCAGCGACAATACCCTATGACGTTGGTCAACTTTAGGCGGGGAGAGGTACGTCTTCCGTACTATGCTTGATCGGGATCACTGGAATGGTAGGGGCATCATTGTGGTCGGCTCGCGTTTGCACTACCTCGGGCGAGAACACGCCACAGGGGCAAGCGCCGTGATGCCGCTGCCGTGATTTGATGCAGGTCATGTCTGGCTTCGTCTTGCCGGGACGTGCTGATTCGACGTGCGACAATGCCGACAGATGCCGCCGTCGGGCGGTCGTGTCACGAGGGGCCTTGTCGATGTCATCCGATGTTTTGCCGTTTCAGCGTGCGCTGGTCGAGAAGTACGACCGTCCAGGGCCGCGCTACACCTCCTATCCCACCGCGCCGCACTTCCACGACGGCTTCGGTGTCGCCGACTATCGCCAGGCGGTCGAGCGCAGCCAGCAGGGGGAGCCGAAGCCGCTGTCGGTCTACGTCCATGTGCCCTTCTGCGAAAGCCTCTGCTACTACTGTGCCTGCTCCAAGATCATTACCCACAATCGCGAGCGTGCCGCCGACTACCTGGCGCTGCTCAAGCGCGAGATCGCCCTGCAGGCGGCGCTGTTCGACGAGTCCCGGGAGCTCAACCAGCTGCACCTGGGGGGGGGCACCCCGACCTTTCTGTCCAACGACCAGCTAAAGGGGCTGATCGACGCCCTGGCGCGCCACTTCCGCTTCGCCCCTGAGCAGCGCCGGGAATTCTCGCTGGAGGTGGATCCGCGTACGGTGACGCCTGCCCAGATCCATGAACTGCGTGAGATGGGCTTCAACCGTCTGAGCTTCGGCGTCCAGGACTTCGATCCGCTGGTGCAGAAGGCGGTCAACCGCGTGCAGAGCGAGGCCCAGGTGGCGGCCCTGGTGGACGCCGCCCGGGACGCCGGCTTCGCCTCGGTGTCGGTGGACCTGATCTATGGGCTGCCGCTGCAGACCCGCGACAGCTTCGACGCCACCCTGGCCAAGGTGGTGGCGCTGAGACCCGACCGCATCGCCGCCTACAGCTACGCCCACCTGCCGTCGCTGTTCAAGGCCCAGCGTCTGATCCGCGACGAGGACATGCCGCCGCCCGGGCGCAAGCTCGAGTTGCTCGAGCTGACCATCGAGCGGCTGACCCAGGCGGGCTACGTCTATATCGGCATGGACCACTTCGCCCTGCCCGAGGACGAGCTCAGCCGAGCCCGTCACGACGGTACCCTGCAGCGCAATTTCCAGGGCTACTCGACCCACGCCCAGTGCGACATGATCGGGCTCGGGGTCACCTCCATCGGCAAGGTCGGCGACGCCTACAGCCAGAACGTCAAGACCACCGCCGAGTACGCCGAGCACCTCGAGGCCGGGCGGCTGCCGGTGTTGCGGGGCTATCGGTTGAGCGACGAGGACCAGCTGCGTGCCGAGCTGATCACCTCGCTGATGTGTCACGGCGAGGTGCGCTTCGCCGAGTTCGAGGCCCGTCACGCTATCGACTTCCGCACGCATTTCGCCAGCGCCCTCGACCAGCTCGACGAGATGCAGGTCGACGGCTTGATCGAGATCAAGCAGCAAGCGCTCAGGGTACTGCCGGCAGGACGCCTGATGATGCGCAACGTGGCCATGGCCTTCGATGCCTACCTGGTCCCCGGCAGCGGGCGCTTCTCGCGCACCGTCTAGCCGGCTCTATCGCGGCTGCCCCGGGGCGAGACGCCCGGGGTAGCCCGCGCTACCTTTCATGCGCCAAAGCCGAATTAACGATCGGGTCTTCCATGGCCCGATTTTTCGTTTATATTGTGCCGCCGGTCGAAAGTTTTACTATATCTGGTAGGGTGCCCGAGCTTATCCGGAGCGCGCATCCGCCCCTTTACGACCCCGTTTATTTGCCGGTAACTTCATCGGAGACAAGCTTTCATGACCACATCCGCCAAGGCCGCCGCCCTGTCGCAGGAGGTTCCCATGCAGGGCCCCTCGTATGACATCTGGGACGCCAAGTATCGCTTGAAGGACCGCCACGGCCAGCCCGTCGACGCCGACCTTCAGGCCACCTGGGACCGCGTGGCCAAGGCGCTGGCCGCCGTCGAGGGCGACGCCGCCGACAAGTGGCTGCCGAAGTTTCGCTGGGCGCTGGAAAACGGCGCCGTGCCGGCAGGCCGGATCACCTCCAACGCCGGAGCCGAGGGCTACAAGCCCGCGGTCAGCCTGATCAACTGCACGGTATCGCGGACCATTCGCGACTCCATGCACGACATCCTCGACAGCGTGGTGGATGCGGGCATGACCCTCAAGGCCGGCTGCGGCATCGGCTACGAGTTCTCGACCCTGCGCCACAAGGGCGCCTTCGTGTTCGGCGCCGGTGCCGGCACCAACGGCCCCCTGGCGTTCATGGATATCTACGACAAGATGTGCTTTACGGTGGCCTCCGCCGGCGGCCGTCGTGGCGCCCAGATGGGCACCTTCGACGTCGGCCATCCCGACGTGCGCGACTTTATCGAGGCCAAGCGCGAGGCCGGTCGCCTGCGCCAGTTCAACCTGAGCCTGCTGATCACCGACGAGTTCATGGAAGCGGTGAAGCAGGACGCCGACTGGCCGCTGGCCTTCCCGCTGCACGAGGGCGAGAAGGGCGACGTCGATGACAGCGAGCTGATCTACCGCGACTGGCCGGTGATCGAGGACGGCTACACCCAGGACGCTGAAGGTCGCGTGGCCTGCCGCGTGGTCGAGGTGATCAAGGCCCGCGAGCTGTGGGACACCATCATGCGCTCCACCTATGACTACGCCGAGCCCGGGTTCATCCTGATCGACCAGGTCAATCGCATGAACAACAACTGGTTCTGCGAAGAGATCCGTGCCACCAACCCCTGCGGCGAGCAGCCGCTGCCGCCGGAGGGCGCCTGCCTGCTGGGGTCGGTCAACCTGACCCGCTTCGTGATCGATCCGTTCGGCGACAAGCCGCGCTTCGACTGGGACAAGTACCGCGAAGTAGTGGCGATCTTCACCCGCATGCTCGACAACGTGGTCGAGATCAGCGGCCTGCCGCTGTCCGGCCAGCGCCGCGAGATCGAGGCCAAGCGCCGCCACGGCATGGGTTTCCTGGGCCTCGGCTCGACCATGACCATGCTCAAGATGCCCTATGGCTCGGCCGAGTCGCTGGGCTTCACCGAGGAAGTCAGCCGAGTGCTGGCCGTGGAGGGCTGGAAGCAGGCGCTGGAGCTGTCCCGCGAGAAGGGCATGGCCCCGATCCTCGAGCAGGAGTTCGAGCTGACGCCGAAGATGCTGCGCGAGCGTCCCGAGCTCGGCCGCGACGGCTACGAGGTCGGCGACAAGGTGCCTGGGCGTATCCTGCACGCGCGCTACAGCCGCTATATGCAGAAGATCGCCGAGGTCGAGCCGCAACTGGTGGCGGAGCTGGCCGAGCACGGCGCGCGCTTCACCCACCACTCGTCGATCGCCCCCACCGGCACGATCAGCCTGTCGCTGGGCAACAACGCCTCCAACGGGATCGAGCCGTCGTTCTCCCATCGCTACTTCCGCAACGTGATCCAGGCCGGCAAGAAGACCAAGGAGCAGGTCGAGGTGGTGTCCTTCGAGCTTGCCGCTTACCGTCACTTCATGCACGCCGACGCGGTGGAAAGCGACCTGCCCGAGTACTTCATCACCGCCGACGCCGTGACCCCCAAGCAGCATGTGGCGGTGCAGGCCGCGGCCCAGGCCTGGGTCGATTCGGCGATCTCCAAGACCGTCAACGTGCCCACCGACTTTGCCTTCGAGGCGTTCAAGGACCTGTACCTGGACGCCTACCAGAGCCGTCTAAAGGGCTGCACCACCTTCCGCTTCAACCCGGAGGCCTTCCAGGGCGTGCTGGTGCGCGAGGATGACCTCAAGAACACCACCTATATCTTCGAGCTGGAGAACGGCGAGACCCTCGAACTCAAGGGCGACGAGACGGTGATCTACGACGGCGAGGAACACAACGCCGCCAACCTCTACGACGGCTTGAAGGAGGGGACCTATGGCAAGTGGTAATCGGACCAGCGGCGAGCCAGCCGGCCAGCCAGTCGGCGAGCCGCAACATCATGCCTGGGTCGTGAGCGTGTCACGCCCGCATCATCTTTCTGGAGGAGCCCGCTGATGGCTGTCGAAATCAATTCCAAGATCGTGGGCTACCGCGTCAAGAGCGAAGAGGCCGCCCCCGCGCCGGCCCCGCTGCCCGAGGAAAACCCGCTGACCATGCGCATCCCCTCGCGCCCCGAGGGAACGCTGGAGGCGGTGTCCGAGAAGATCTCCTACGTCGGCGCCGAAGGCCGCAAGAAGGTCTACCTGCTGGTGTCCTTCATGCCGGTGGAAGGCGTGCTCAACGGCCAGCGGGTGATCATCGAGCGCCCGGTGGAGTTCTTCTTCCCCTCCGGTCAGCTGTCCAGTGAGCACCAGTGGATCACCGCCACCATGCGCAGCCTGTCGCTGGCCGCCCGCGGCGGCTACGTCACCCAGGCGGTGGCGGATCTGCGCAAGGTGGCCTGGGACAAGGGCCTGGTGCGCTGCGGCATGAACCGCTGGAACAAGCCGATGTTCCACGACTCCGAGGTCGCCGCCATCGCCTGGTCGATCCAGCAGATCCTCTACCGTCGCGGCTTCCTCGACATCGACGGTAACCAGGTGCCGGTGGAGGACCTGGTCAGCCGTTACGCCCGACGCCAGGCCTCCGGCCACGGCTGGTACCCCGCCGAGGTCGAGGACGAGACCCCGAGCGGCGCGGTCGAGCCGCTGGACGGCAAGCCCGCCGAGTCCGCCGCCGAAGGCGCCGGCCCCGCCGTGGTCGGCAACTGCCCCGAGTGTCGCGGCGAGCTGATCATGATGGACGGCTGCCCCACCTGCTACGCCGGCTGCGGCTGGTCGAAGTGTGGCTAGTCGACGTTTGGTTGGAAAGCACGACTAGAATGCGTGGCTAGAAAGCACGGCTGGCGCGCGAATAAGCCAGCGTCACAACGATGGGCCCTTCGGGGCCCATCGTTGTGTCTGGAGAGGGCTCGCTCCGGGTGTCTGGGTTGGCGTAAGGAGAAGCGGAGGGGGCAGAGAAAGCGTGCAGGAGGTGAAGCACAGCGAAGACCGGGAGGGCGGCCCCAAAGCCGGCGATGGCGCTGCGCAAGGTCAGCTGTTGTCCGTTGGCACGAATGACGTAGCGTCGCCAGGAAGGGATCGAATGGCATAGCAGAAAGCCGGCCACCAGCAGGACGAAAGGTGGCAGCAGCTTGATGCCGCTCATTCCGGCTTGCTGTCCCTGCGATCGAGGCTGCGGCGAAGGGCTCTGACGTTGCTCTTGACCTTGCGCGACCGCACCAGCTCGGCGCTGTCCACGGAGATGGCGCCGCGATGCGATATCTTCATGCTACGCAGGTGGCCACCCTCTTTGGCCTTGAGGTAGCCTTCGAAGCTGGTTTCGATGGACATCGTTGCTCCTTTTCCGCTTGTGAACTCGATGCTCTGCGGAACCTGGGTGAAGCCAAGGGGCCGAACCCCATGATGTCCGCAGTGTAGCAGAGTTCCCGTTTCGACCCCGGCGACCGGCTGTGTCAGAGCGTTCAACGAGCGCTTTACCAGAGGGTTTGATGGGCGTCATGAACCGAGGGCGACGGGATCGCTAGCATGACCCGGCGGCGTCGTGCCGCTTGACCAGGAACCCGTCATGTCGCTGTCGCCGCTCGGCTCGCTGTCGTTGCCTTCTCTTGCCCTTCCTGCCTTGCCCACCCTTCCTTCGCTGTCGTCGTCTTTGACGTCTGGCGCCTTGACCCGGGTGCCCCATCGTCTGCATCTGTCACTGATGCGCCGTCTCGGCCCGCTGCCCCTGCCGCTGTTGCGCACGAGTCTCGAGCCCTGGCTCAACCGCACCCTGGCCGAGCCACTGGCCGACGGCGAGTTCGACGTGCTCGAAGGGCGCCGGGTGTGTCTGTTCATTGACGATCTGGCGCTGGCGGTCACCCTGACGCTTACCCACGGGCGCCTGCAGGTCACCGACGCGCCCTGGGAGGTGAAGGTGGCGGGGGGCTGGCGCGAGTTCGCCTGCCTGGCCAGCCGCGAGGAAGACCCGGACAGCCTGTTCTTCCAGCGCCGACTGTGCCTGGAAGGCGATACCGAACTGGGGCTGACGGTGAAGAACCTGCTGGATGGCCAGGAAATGGAACTGCTGCATCCCTACCTGCTCGAGGCGCTGGGCCAGCTGCAGCGCTGGCTGCCTCGCGAGGCCTAGCCTCCTTGCTGACAAGTTGAACCATCTAGCGCAGGAGGCCGGCGAACCGGCCTCCTGAGTGAGGTGGCGGGGGCTCCTAGTCTTCCAGCACCGGTGCCAGATCCATCCCTGCCTGGCCGTGCCAGTAGCCGTTGCACAGCTCGGCGTCGACCAGCGCCAGCGGCGAGGGTGCCGGGTAGCGTCCCTGGCGGGCCAGGTCGAAGTCCGCCACCACTTTATCCATCCCCTCTGAACGCGGACTCAGCCGGGCCGTGGTGACGCCCATTGTGGCCATCTCGGCAAGCTCGTGGCGCAGGTCCTGACAGGCCCCGGACAGGGTCTGGATACCGTTCAGGGTGAACAGTCGACGGCTGTCGTCCTGGGTGGTCAGCGTCAGCCCTTCCGGATAGTCCTGGCAGACGAACTGGCAGCGATCCTTGGGGTGCTGGTGGTGGCGCGCGGTAAAGCAGCGTGACGACCAGGCCA
Organism: Halomonas sp. BN3-1; assembly: GCF_003056325.1. NCBI lineage: Bacteria > Pseudomonadati > Pseudomonadota > Gammaproteobacteria > Oceanospirillales > Halomonadaceae > Halomonas > Halomonas sp. BN3-1. The sequence continues at coordinate 172,129 of NZ_PYVV01000005.1, forward strand.
GCGGCAGGTGGCCGTAGGCCAGTACCTCGCAGTCCAGCGCCAGCCCCGCCTCGCGGGCGTCAGACAGCAGCCGGGCCAGGTCGGCGCCGGGCAACTCCACCGGGGCGACGAAGCGGAACATGCCGGCGCGCTTGAGGATCTCCAGGGTCGGCACATTGTAGAGGTTGAGCGCCGGGCCGCCGACGAAGGGCAGGCCCGCCTCGGACAGCCGGTGCACCGCGCTCATGTCGTTGGCCTCGACCAGGAAGTCGCCGTTGTCGCACAGCCTGGTCAGGTCGCGCAGGTCGGCGTTGGACTCGATCAGGGTCTGCGAACCGAGGATCACCTGCTTGCCGGCGGCGGCCAGCTGGTGGCCGATCTCCAGCCAGTCGGCGAGCTTCATGTCGCGCCGCCGCGAGCACACGGTCTCGCCCAGGGTGACGCTGGTCAACGGCCAGTGGCAGGCCTGTTCATAGAAGGCGAAGTAGCGCTCGCGGGTCCAGTAGAAGGATACCGGGCCAAGGCTCAATTCCAGTGAAGCAGCGGTCATCTCGCCTCCTGTCATTTCCAGTCGCGCTCGTAGGCGCCGAGGGTGTGGGTGGAGCCTTCGGCCAGCGGCGCCAGGGCGGCGCTCCAGTCGGCCTGGGGGCGATAGTCGTCGCCGGCCCGGTCCAGATGGTCCAGTGCCTGGCGCCACACTCGGGTGACGCTGGCCACATAGGCCGGACTGCGCTGGCGACCCTCGATCTTGATCGCCTTGATGCCCAGTGACGCCAGCTGGGGCAGCAGATCCAGGGTGTTGAGGCTGGTCGGCGCCTCGATGGCGTGGCCGATATCGCCCTCGACGTTGAAGCGTCCCTTGCACAGGGTCGGGTAGCCGGCCTGTTCGTCGGCGCGGTAGCGATCGATCAACACGCCGTTCAGGCGCGATTCGCGTCCGCTGGCGGTCTCCTCCCAGCGCACGTGGGCCGCCGGCGAGCACACGCCGTGGGTGTTGGGCGACTCGCCGGTCAGGTAGGACGACAGATAGCAGCGGCCCTCGGCCATGATGCACAGGCTGCCGAAGGCGAACACCTCGAGCTCCACCGGGCTGTGGCGGGCCAGGTCGCGCACCTGGTGGATCGACAGCACCCTGGGCAGCACCGCACGGCGGATGCCGAACTCGCGGTGGTAGAAGGCCAGCGCCTCGTGGCTGGTGGCGGAGCCTTGCACCGACAGGTGGCGGGGGATGTCCGGGTGGCGTTCGGCGGCGTAGGCCAGGAGGCCCGGGTCGGCCAGGATCAGGGCGTCGACCTGAAGCGAAGCCGCCTGGTCCACCGCCGCGCGCCACTGAGCCAGGCTCGACTGCTGCGGGTAGGTATTGATCGCGCAGAACACCCGGCAGCCCCGGGCGTGGGCGTAGTCGATACCCTCGCGGGCGCGCTTGTCGGTGAAGTTCAGCCCGGCGAACTGGCGGGCGTTGGTGGCATTCTGAAAGCCGAAGTAGACCGCGTTGGCGCCCTCGTCCACGGCGCGCTTCAAAGCGGGCAGGCTACCCGCGGGACAGACCAGTTCCATGTCGATCTCCGAGCGAAGAGAGGCGCCATGCTAGCCCCGCCCGGACACCGCCGGCTTGATGCGTATCAGTGTCCGCCAATGAAGTGGGGGATGGAGCGAAGGGATGACGCGCCGCACCGGGGCCGGGTGTGGACAACCTGGCGATGGTGGGAATCCGACTTGCGGGTCAGGCGTGCAGATAAAGGTGGCGATGAGCTTGTGAGTCGTTCTGTGGATAACCCTGTGTGGCACCTTGTGAAAAGTGGTGGGCAGGCGGTGCAGGGGCTGTGGACTGCGGTGTAAAAGTCGCCTGTCAGTGGTGGATCAGCGGCTCGCTCGCTGTCGTAAACGAAAACGGGCCCCGCAGGGCCCGTGGTCTTCTTGCCTGTGCCTATTGACCGCCGGAGGGAAAGTGGAACTCCGCCTGGGTGGTCTCGAAGGGCGAGGGCCAGCGCTGTGACACCGCCTTGCGGCGGGTGTAGAAGCGCACCGCGTCAGGGCCGTAGGCGTGCAGGTCGCCGAACAGCGAACGCTTCCAGCCGCCGAAGCTGTGGCTGGCCACCGGCACTGGCAGCGGCACGTTGATTCCCACCATGCCGACCTCGATGGCGTCGGTGAAGCGACGCGCCGCCTCGCCGTCGCGGGTGAACAGGCAGGTGCCGTTGCCGTACTCGTGGGCGTTGGTCAGGGCGATGGCCTCATCGAGGCTGTCGACACGCACCACGCACAGCACCGGACCGAAGATCTCCTCGCGGTAGATGGTCATCTCCGGGGTGACCCGGTCGAACAGGCAGCCGCCGACGAAGAAGCCGTTCTCGTGGCCCGGGACCACCAGGTCGCGGCCGTCGGCCACCAGGGTGGCCCCTTCCTGCACGCCCTTCTCGATATAGCCGAGCACCTTGTCGCGATGCTGGGCGGTGACCAGGGCGCCCATGTCCAGGCCCTTGTCGGTGCCGGGGCCGATCTTCAACGCGGCGATCTTGGGGTCCATGGCCTCGATCAGGCGGTCGGCGGTGTCATCGCCGACGCACACCGCCACCGAGATCGCCATGCAGCGCTCGCCGGCGCTGCCGTAGGCGGCCCCCATCAGGGTGTTGGCGGCGTTGTCGATATCGGCGTCGGCCAGCACCACGGCGTGGTTCTTGGCGCCACCGAGGGCCTGCACCCGCTTGCCGCTCTCGGCGCCACGTCGGTAGATGGTCTCGGCGATGGGGGTCGAGCCGACGAAGGACACGGCCTTGACCTCGGGGGCATCGAGCAGCGCCTCGACGGTCTCGCGGCCGCCCTGGACCACGTTCATGATGCCCTGGGGCAGGCCGGCTTCCTCGAGCAGGCGGGCGACCGCCAGGGCGGCGGACGGGTCCTTCTCGGAGGGCTTGAGCACGAAGGCGTTGCCGCAGGCGATGGCCATCGGGTACATCCACAGCGGCACCATCGCCGGGAAGTTGAACGGGGTGATGCCGGCCACCACGCCCAGCGGCTGGAAGTTGGAGAAGGCGTCGATGGACGGCCCCACATTGTGGGAGTACTCGCCCTTGAGCAGCTCCGGCACGCCACAGGCGTACTCGACGTTCTCGATGCCGCGCTTGAGCTCGCCCATGGCGTCCTCGAGAGTCTTGCCGTGCTCCTCGCTGATCAGCTGCACCAGGCGATCGGCGTCACGCTCCAGCAGCGCCTTGAAGCGGTACATCACCTGGGCGCGTTTGGCCGGCGGGGTGTCGCGCCAGGCCGGGAAGGCCGCCTGGGCGGCGTCGATGGCGGCCTTGACGGTGTCGGCATTGCCGTCGGCGACCTGGCGAATGGTCTCGCCGGTGGCCGGGTTGGTGACCGGCAGATGGCGGCTGGCCTCGAGATCCTGACCATTGATCCAGTGATTGACGTTGTCCATCGAGGGTCCTCAAATGTCGAAAGGGCGGACGGGCATGGCCCGTCCGCGCTGTGGATAATGCTGTGAATAGCGGGTGCAAAGGTTGTCCACAGGCTGTCGGTTTCAGGTGGATAAGCCGGGCGTCGGCACCGGCGAGCGGCCTCAGTCGAGCCGGTCGAGGGTCTCGGCGACGGCGTCGAACAGTCGCTCAAGTTCAGCTTCGGTGGTGGCGAAGGGAGGGCCGAACTGCAGGGTATCGCCGCCGAAGCGCACATAGAAGCCGGCCTCCCACAGCGCCAGGTGGGCGTCGCGTGGGCGGATGGCCGGGTCGCCGTCGCGCGGGGCCAGCTGGATCGCCCCGGCCAGGCCGAAGTTGCGGATATCGACCACATGGGGGCGGCCTTTCAAGGCGTGCAGGCGATCCTCGAAGGCTGGGGCGATGGCCCTGACCTGGGCCGGGAAGTCCTCGCGCTCGAGCAGGTCCAGCGCGGCCAGGGCGGCGGCGCAGGCCACCGGATGGCCGCTGTAGGTGTAGCCGTGGGGGAATTCGATGGCGTGCCCCGGGCCACCGGCGTGCATGAAGGTGTCATGGATCTCGCCAGAGGCGATCACCGCCCCCATCGGCACGCAGCCGTTGGTGATCTGCTTGGCCACCGTCATCAGGTCCGGGGTGACGCCGAAGGCCTCGGCGCCGGTGCGCGCGCCGCTGCGGCCGAAGGCGGTGATCACCTCATCGAAGATCAACAGGATGTCGTGGGCCGAGCAGATCTCGCGCAGCCGCTCAAGGTAGCCTTTGGGCGGCACGATGACCCCGGCGGAGCCGGACATCGGCTCGACGATCACCGCGGCGATGTTGGAGGCGTCGTGCAGCGCGATCTGTTCGAGCAGCGCATCGGCAAGCTCGGCCCCGGTCTCGGCCTGGCCCCGGGTGAAGGCCTGGTTCGGCTGCAGGGTGTGGGGCAGGTGGCTCGAGTCCAGCAACTGGCCGAAGTGCTTGCGGTTGCCGCCGATGCCGCCAAGGCTGGTGCCGCCGATGTTGACCCCGTGGTAGCCCTTGGCGCGGCCGATCATGCGGGTCTTTTCCGGACGGCCCTTGAGCCGCCAGTAGGCCTTGGCCATCTTCAGCGCGGTATCGGCGGACTCCGAACCTGAGTCGGTAAAGAACACATGGTCGAGCCCCGCCGGGGTCAGGCTTGCGACCTTCTCGGCCAGCTTGAAGGCCAGCGGATGGGACACCTGAAAGCTCGGCGCGAAGTCGAGGCTGCCGAGCTGGCGGGCCACCGCCTCGCGGATCTCTTCACGGTTGTGGCCGGCGCCGCTGGTCCACAGACCCGACAGCGAATCGAATACCCGGCGGCCGCGGTCGTCGATGAAGTAGCGGCCCTCGGCGCCCTGAATCATCCGCGGATGCTGGTGGAAGTCCTGGTGGGCGGTGAACGGCATCCAGTAGTGATGGTTGAGCCCGGCCCCCGCAGCGCGCTCGGCGTGGGCGTCGGGACGGGTATCGAGGGTGTCGAAGGTCAGCATGGCGAGTCTCCAGTCAGGGGCCGCAGGGCGGGCATGGACTCAGCATGGACAGGGCTTCAGGTTTGTAAAATCACTCTTTGTTGTCGTTCACGTGAGTAAAGATAAACGTTTAGTGACGGTGATTTCTTTTCTTGACCAATTCACGCAACGGGTCTAATCCTTATATTTATTCGAATAAATGACCGAGGCGATCCGTGCCGACTTCCTTTCCCCAGCGCCGACAGAAGCTCGCGGACCTGATCTGCGAGGACATCAAGCAGAAGATCGTGATGGAGAACCTGTCGCCGGGTGACCGCCTGCCCAACGAGAAGGCCCTGATGGAGCGCTATGAATGCGCCAAGGGCACCATTCGCGAGGCGCTGCGGGTGCTCGAGGTGGAAGGCCTGGTCGCGCTCAAGACCGGCCCCGGTGGCGGCGCCATCATCCGCGAGGTGACCGTCGATCCGGCCTGCCGCGCGCTGCGCAATTTTCTGCACTTCCAGCACGTGGACGGTAGCCAGGTCTATCAGCTGCGGCGGATGGTGGAGGTCGAGGTGGCGGTCTCGGCCATGGACCGGCTCGATGCGGCGGGGCTGACCCGGCTGCGGGACAACATCGATCAGTGCCAGCGGCCCCATGAGGACGAACTCAGCCAGCGCCAGCACCGCATGCTGGAACTCGAGTTTCACAACATCCTGGCCGAGTACTGCCCCAATCCGCTGCTGCGCTTCATGAGCACCTTCCTCAACGACCTGCTGCGCGACCTGGTCGTCATCAAGAAGGCCTACAAGCCAGAGCGCCACGCCTTCGACGAATCGAACATCCGCTATCACATCGCCCTGCTGGAGGCCTTCGAGGCCAGCGACCGCGAGGCGGTGCGCCGCCTGATGTACGAGCACATGTGTGACGCCGAGCACCATATGTCGGCACTGGAGGGCGAGATGGCCAAGCAGTTCCTGGTCTCACCTGACGCCCTCGGCGAGGCGGGCGGCTAGCCTCCTGGCCCCCGACCTGCGGCAAACCAACCAACAATGACAACAACTGCCACCCCACGCCAGCGACCCCTCATCCACTCCGATGATGTCGAAAAAAGAGGAACAACAATGACTGTGCGCAAGACCTCCCTGATGCTTTCCGCCCTGGCCCTTGGCCTGGCGACCCAGCCGCTGCTGGCCCAGGATCAACAGCCGCTCACCTTCTATGGGGTGAAGTCCCTCTCCGGTGCCTTCGCCAGCTACGGCAAGTACGCCGAGATGGGCTCCCGGCTGGCGGTGGAAGAGGCCCGAGAAACCCTCGGCCGCGATATCGAGTACGTCAGCCTGGACACCGAGGGCAACGCCGGCCGCGCTATCCGCAAGGTGCAGGAAGCGATCAACCAGGACGGCGGGCGACTGTTCAACGGTGCCACCCTGTCATCCACGGCGCTGGCGGTGGGCAAGGAAGTCGCCGGCGTCGAGGGCGTGTTCATGACCCCCGCCGGCGCCGACGAGCTGACCGGCAGCGAGTGCAACGCCTCCACCTTCCGCTGGTCGGTGCCGACCTACGGGGCCATCCGCGAGACCCTGGTGCCGCTGATCGAGGCGCTACCCGAGGCCAAGCGCTTCTACACCATCACCCCCGAGTACGTGTTCGGCGAGGCGCTGCTGGACAACGCCAAGGCGGTGTTCGAGGAGTACGGCGTCGAGCACGTCGGCAACAGCTATCACTCGCTGCAGGAGCAGGAGTTTTCCGGCTACCTGACCAACGCCATGTCGGCGGCGCCGGACGTGCTGGTGCTGTTGAACTTCGGCTCCCAGTCCTCCAACGCCCTGCGCCAGGCGCGCAACTTCGGCCTCAACGAGCAGATGGACATCCTGATGGTGTGGTCGGCGGGCCTCGACCAGTTCGAGGAACTCGGCGCTGCCAACGTCGACGGCATCTACTTCGGCGCCCAGTACTGGCACGAGGTTGACACCCCCTTCAACCAGCAGCTGGTGGCCTCGGTACGCGAGGCCTACGACATCACTCCGACCTATCCCCTGGCTGCCGACTACACCATGACCCGCGTGATGCTTGAAGTGGCCGACGCCAGCGGGGCCAGCGAAGGTCCGACGCTGATCGAGGCGCTGGAAGGCTACACCTACCAGGGCCCCACCGGTGAGGAGACCATCCGCGCCTCCGACCATCAGGTGATCAAGGACTACTACCTGCTCAAGGGCAAGGCCGAGGGCGAAATGGAAGACCCCGACGACTACGCCGACGTTATCAGCGCCGGGCGCTCCTTCGTCACCCCTGAGGACTCGCCCTGCCAGCTGTAAGGCTGTCAGCTTGCCAATCTGCCGGGGACGGCGTCCCCGGCACGACAGGAGTCGGGACCATGCTTAACGTCTATCTGTTCCAGATCCTCAACGGTCTGGGGCTCGGGATGATCTATTTCCTGATTTCGGTGGGATTGACGCTGATCTTCGGACTGTTGAACTTCGTCAACTTCGCCCACGGGGCCTTCTTTCTGGTGGGCTCCTACCTCTGCTACACCCTGGTCAGCCTTACCGGCAACTTCTGGCTGGCGCTGATCGCAGGCCCCTTGCTGGTGGCGCTGCTGGCCTGGGCGCTGGAGCGCAGCCTGATCCAGCGCATCTACCACCTGCCGCATACCTTCCAGATTCTGGTCACCCTGGGCATCGCGCTGATCATCCAGGAGCTGTCGATCATGATCTGGGGCCCGGTGGGCAAGAGCATCCCCACCCCGGAGGCACTGCAGGGCGTGGTACGCATCGGCAACTTCGCCTACCCCTACTACCGGCTGTTTCTGATCGGCTTCAGCGCCCTGGTGGCGGTGGTGCTGTGGCTGCTGCTCGAACGCACCCGCTTCGGCGCGCTGGTGCGCGCCGGCAGCGAGTCCACCGAGATGGTATCGCTGCTGGGTTCCAACATCTTTCGCCTGTTCTCCATCACCTTTGCCCTCGGGGTGGGCCTGGCGGGGCTTGCCGGGGTGCTGTCGGCGCCGCTGCGCGGGGCGCACCCCTTCATCGGGCCGGAGGTCCTGGGCCTGGCCTTCGTGGTGGTGGTGATCGGTGGCATGGGGTCCTTCACCGGCGCCCTGGTGGCGGGGCTGATCGTCGGCGTAGTGCAGAGCCTGATGACCTCGCTGTGGCCCCAGGGCGCCAGCCTGATGATCTACGCCGCCATGGCGGTGGTGATCCTGCTGCGTCCCCACGGACTGTTCGGGAGAGCATGAGATGATGACCAAGACACTCGATACCGCCGCTGCCAACCCAGGCCGGCGCCGCTTCAAGGGGCGTCTCGGCGCCGGCACCACCCTGGCGATGCTGGCGGTGATGGTGCTGCTGCCGCTGGTGCTGCCCTCCGCTACCCTGGCCACCGAGATCCTGATCTTCGCCATGGCCGCACTGGCCTGCAATCTGCTGCTGGGCTTCACCGGACTCTTGTCCTTCGGCCAGGCGATCTTCTTCGGCGCCGGTGCCTACATCAGCGCCCTGGCGATGATCCATCTCGACGCGGGACTGATCGGTGCGCTGCTGATCGCCGTGGTGTCAGGCTGTGTGCTGGCACTCGGCGTGGGCATGCTGTGCATCCGGCGCAAGGGCATCTACTTCGTGATGCTGACCCTGGCGCTGACCCAGATGGCCTACTTCCTGGCCTACACCCTGAGCGACTGGACCGGTGGCGACAATGGCCTGCTCGACGTGCCGCGCCCGCCGCTGGCGGTGGGCGAGACGACCTTGATCAGCTTCGCCTCGCCGCTGGCCTTCTATGCCCTGGTGGCCACCCTGTTCGCACTGATCTACGTGGTGGCCCGGCGCATCACCGACTCGCCGTTCGGCAGCACCCTGCTGGCGATCCGCGAAAACGAGCAGCGCGCCTCGGCGCTGGGCTACGACACCCGCCTGTTCAAGATCATGGTGTTCGTGCTGTCCGGCGGCATCACCGCCCTGGCCGGGGCGCTCTACGGCATGCTGCTGAACTTTGTGCCGCTGTCGAATATCGAGCTGTTGATGTCCGAGCAGATCCTGATCATGACCATCATCGGCGGGACCGGCTCGCTGTTCGGTTCGCTGCTGGGCGCCGGCGCCATCGTGCTGCTGGGCGACCTGCTGTCGTCGATCTGGCCGCGCTGGATGCTGCTGCTGGGCGTGGCGCTGATCGCGGTGGTGATCTTCATGCGCGGCGGTCTGTGGGGCGGGCTGTCGAGCCTGCTGGAGCGACGCCGTGGCAACCACGCCGAACCGCACAAGGAGGCCAGCCATGACTGACGTACTGCTGGAAACCCGCGACCTGGCCCTGGCCTACGGTGCCTTTCGGGCGGTGGACGGAGTCAGCCTGCGCATCGCCCGCGGCAGCATTCATACCGTGATCGGACCCAACGGCGCCGGCAAGACCAGCTTGTTCCATTGCCTCACCGGTGAGCGTCGGCCCACCGCCGGGCGCATCCTGCTCGATGGCCGCGAGATCACCAGGGAGCCGCCCCACGGCCGGGTCGGCCTGGGCATGTCTCGCTCCTTCCAGGTCACCAGCCTGTTCCAGGAGCTCAGCGTCCACGAAAATCTGCGCCTGGCCGCCCAGGGCATCGACGGCTGGCGTGCGCTCAACTTCTGGCAACGCCTGAACAAGCGCCGCGAGCACCTGGCTCGGGCCGACGAGATCCTCGAGCGCATCGGTCTTGCCGAGCGCGCCGGGGTGGCGGCAGGGGAGCTGTCCCACGGCCAGCAGCGCATCCTCGAGGTGGGCATGGCGATCTGCCCGCGGCCCAAGCTGCTGCTGCTGGACGAGCCCACCTCGGGCATGGGCATCGACGATATCCCCAGCATGACCTCGCTGATTGGCGAGCTGGGCAAGGACCACAGCATCCTGCTGATCGAGCACAACATGAGCATCGTGATGTCGATCAGCGACACCATCACCGTGATGAACCGCGGGCAGGTGCTGGTCGAGGGCGACCCCGAGACCGTGCGCAGTGATGCCCGCGTGCGTGACGCCTATCTGGGGGAGGCCGCCTGATGCTCGAGATCAAGGATATCCACAGCTACTACGGCAAGAGCCATGTGCTCGAAGGCGTCTCTTTGACGGTGGGCGAGGGCGAGCTGGTGACCCTGCTGGGGCGTAACGGTGCCGGCAAGACCACCACCCTGAAGAGCATCATGGGGCTGGTCGACACCCCCGCCGGCAGCATCGAACTCAACGGTCAGTCACTGCTTGGCCAGCCGCCATTTCGCATCGCCCGCCAGGGCGTGGCGCTGGTGCCGGAGCACCGCGGCATCTTCAGCATCCTCAGCGTGGAGGAAAACCTGCAGATCGCGGTACGCGCCGGCAGTCGCTGGCAGATGGCCGACATCTATCGCTGGTTTCCGCGCCTCGAGGAGCGCCGCCGCAACCGCGGCAACGCCCTGTCCGGGGGCGAGCAGCAGATGCTGGCGATCGCCCGGGCGCTGCTCAACGACCCGCGGATCCTGCTGCTCGACGAGCCCACCGAGGGCCTGGCCCCGGTCATCGTCGACGAGATCGTCAAGATCCTGAAGGCGATCCGCGAGGAGGGCCTGTCGGTGCTGCTGGTCGAGCAGAACCTGCGGGTCTGCGAGGCGGTGGCCGACCGCCACTACATCCTCGAGCAGGGCCAGATCGTCTACACCGGCAGCGCCGACGACTTCCGCGACGATCCCGGCGTGCGTGATCGCTACCTGGCCCTGAGCGCCTGAGACCACTCTTTTGCAAGGACGATACCCATGACCGTTTCCGTGACCCCATCCGAGGCTGCCGACGCCGTGCTCAAGAGCGACGGCGAGCGCCTGTGGCAATCCTTGATGACCCTGGCCGAGCTGGGCGCGACCCCCAAGGGTGGCGTCAATCGCCAGGCGCTGACCGAACTCGACCGTCAGGCCCGTGACCTGTTCATCGACTGGTGCCGGGCCGAGGGTTGCCAGATCCGCATCGACGCCATCGGCAACATCTTCGCCCGACGGGCGGGCAGCGAGCCCGGCATGCCGGCGGTGATGACCGGCAGTCATATCGACACTCAGCCCACCGGCGGCAAGTACGACGGTTGCTTCGGCGTGCTGGCCGGGCTCGAGGTCATCCGCACCCTCAACCAGCACGCCATCACCACCCGGGCTCCGGTCGAAGTGGTGGCCTGGACCAACGAGGAAGGCTGCCGTTTTCCGCCCTGCATGATGGGCTCCGGGGTGTTCACCGGCGAGCTTGGCCTCGATGAGATGCTGGCCCGCTGCGACGACGAAGGGGTCAGTGTCGGTGAGGCGCTGGACGCCATCGGCTATCGCGGCAGCGACCGTGTGGACCTCGACGAGGTGAAGGCCTACTTCGAGGCCCATATCGAGCAGGGGCCGCTGCTCGAGGATACCGCCACCACCCTGGGCGTGGTGATCGGCGCGCTGGGGCAGAAGTGGTTCGATGTCACCCTGACCGGCGTCGAGGCCCACGCAGGCCCCACTCCCATGCACCTGCGCAAGGACGCCCTGGTCGGCGCCGCCGAGATCACCCTGGCGGTCAACCGCATGGCCAACGAGGCGGCGCCCCACGGGCGCGGCACCGTCGGCGTGCTGACGCCCCACCCGGGCTCGCGCAATGTGATTCCCGGCCAGGTGCGGATGACCGTCGACCTGCGGCATCTGGAATCGGACGCCCTCGAGGACATGGCCGCCCGGCTCGCCGAGGTGGTGGCCGAGGTCAGCCAGCGTCACGGTCTGCGGGCGGAACTCACGCCCACCGCGGACTTCCCGCCGGAGGCCTTCGACGAGACCTGCGTCAAGGCGGTGCGTGCCGGCGCCGAGGCCCATGGCCTGTCGCACATGGACATCGTCAGTGGTGCCGGTCACGACGCCATCTTCCTTGGCCGGGTGGCGCCCACCGCCATGATCTTCGTGCCCTGTGAAGGCGGCATCAGTCACAACGAGATCGAGTACGCCACGCCGGAGGACCTGCACGCCGGCTGCAACGTGCTGCTCCACGCGGTGCTGGACAGCGCCGGCGTCGCCGCTCGGGCAGAGGGAGGGCAGCGATGAGTCAGGCAACGCTCTCCCCTGGGCGCCAGGCCAGCGACGAGCCGGCCCTGGCCGAGCTGGGCGCCTGCCAGGCGCTCGAGGCCTTTCGCAAGCGACGATTGACCCCGAGCCAGGTGATCGAGGACTGCCTTGCGCGGATCGCGCGGGACAACCCAAGGGTCAACGCCTTCGCCCATGTCGCCGGCGACGAGGCGCTGCGTGCCGCCGAGGCCTCCACCCGGCGCTGGCGCGAGGGCACGCCATGCGGCCCGCTGGATGGCATCCCGGTCACCATCAAGGATTTGACGCTGACCCGTGGCATGCCGACCCGCATGGGCTCGCGCACCAGCGACCCGGACGCCGCGATGGAGGTGGACGCCCCGGTCAGCGGCTTTCTGCGCCAGGCCGGAGCGATCATCGTCGGCAAGACCCTGTCGCCGGAGTTTGGCTGGAAGGGGGTGACCGACAATCCGCTCCACGGCATCGCCCGCAATCCCTGGAATCCTGCGCTGACCCCGGGGGGCTCCTCCGGGGGCGCCGGGGCGGCGGCGGCGCTCAACCTCGGCATGCTGCACCAGGGCAGCGACGCCGGCGGTTCCATCCGCATCCCCTGCAGCTTCACCGGCACCTTCGGCATCAAGCCGACCTTCGGCTGGGTGCCCCAGTGGCCGGCCAGCGCCATGAGCACCCTGTCGCATCTGGGACCGATGACCCGCAGTGTCGAGGACAGCGCCCTGATGATGAGCCTGCTGGCGCAGCCGGACGCTCGCGATGGCTACCTTGCCGGCCCCTGTCCCATCGACTGGCGCGCGCCGCCGCCGCAGGACCTGCGTGGCTGGCGCGTCGCGCTGAGCCTGGATCTGGGCTACGTCCAGGTGGCGCCGGATATCCGCGCCCGGGTGGAGCAGGCCGCCAGTGAACTCGAGGCGCTGGGAGCAGAGGTCGAGCGCCTCGACCCGGGCTTCACGGATCCCATCGACACCTTCAATACGCTGTGGTTCTCCGGCGCCTCCCAGGCCCTTTCGAGGCTGTCGCCACAGCAGCAGGCGCTGCTGGATCCCGGCTTTCTCGAGATCGCCCGTCGCGGCGCCGATATTCCCCTGGCCGAGTATCTTGACGCCCGCCGCCGGCGCGCCGAGCTGACCGCTTGCATGGCCGACTTTCATCGGCGCTTCGATCTGCTGGTGACCCCGACGATGCCGATCTCGCCCTTCAAGGCCGGGCATAATGTACCGCCGGGCGGCCCCTACCGGGAATGGATGGACTGGACCCCCTTCACCTATCCGTTCAACCTGACCCAGCAGCCGGCGGCGTCGCTGCCCTGTGGGCTGGACGACCAGGGGCTGCCGGTGGGGCTGCATCTGGTGGGGCCAAAATTCCGCGATGACAGGGTCATGCAGGCGGCCGCGCTGCTGCAGTCGCGCCTGCCTCGGCTGAGCCCGCCGGGGCTGGGCTAAGGCGCTGAGTCCTTCGGGGAGGATAGAGCAGACGATGCGGCGAGGGTGATAGAGAGTCGACCGCAAACGACAGCGGGGCCGATCGGCCCCGCTGTCGTTTTTCATGGCGCCCGATCAATGCCGCCTTCTTATGGCGCCCAGTTGATGAAGCGCCTTCTTGTGGCGCCCAGTTGATGAAGCGCCTTCTTGTGGCGCCCAGTTGATGAAGCGCCTTCTTGTGGCGCCCAGTTGATGAAGCGCCTTCTTATGGCGCCCGGGGCTGCGCCTTCTTATGGCGCCCGGTGCCGCGCCTGCTTATGGCGCCCGATTCCGCGCCGACAGACGGATATCCCTCACTAAAGTCGCATTTCGCAGTCGTCATGCTCTGGCTATCTTGGGTACACGAATACTTTGTATGATGTAATACCTTAAGTGCAAAAGCCGAAGTAGTCGTCATAAGAGCAGCAACCACAAGAGCAGCAACCACAAGAGCAGCAGTCCCCACAGGAACGGCCACACCGCCTTGCGTCGGCCGTCCCCGCAAGCCAACAACAAGCACTGCCCTGACGGTGGCAAGGAGTGGAAGAGATGCGCAAGTCGATGAGCATGACCCTGGGTGGCCTGGCGCTGGTCGTCAGTGCCTCGGTCGCGGCGGACTATCCGGAGCGCGACGTTCGCATGATCGTGCCCTGGGGCGCCGGCGGCGGTACCGACGGTATCGTGCGCAAGATCTCCAACCTGGCCGAGGAGCCGCTGGGGGGTACCGTCTACGTCGAGAACATCGAAGGCGGCATGAGCGCCAACGGCCTGGTGCAGGCGCTGGGCGCGCGCCCCGATGGCTACACCCTGATCGCGCTGACCTACGACAGCGTCGTCACTATCCCGTGGCAGGGGATGCTGGCCGGCTACGATATCGACAAGCTGGATCTGATCGCGCGGATCACCAGCGAGCCGGACGCCGTCGTGGTGCCGGAGGATTCGCGCTTCGATAGCCTCGAGGCATTGATCGAGGCGGCCAAGGCCGCGCCCGGGGAGATCCGCGCCGGTATCCAGAACATGGGCTCGCGGACCCACCTGACGCTGCTGCAGTTGCAGGATCAGGCCGAGGTGGAGTTCAAGATCGTCTCCTATCCCGGTGGCGCGGCGCCCCAGAAGGAGGCCCTGCTCAACGGCGAGGTGGACCTGGCGCTGACCAGCCTCGGTGATTTCGAATCGTTGATCTCGGCGGGTGACGCCCGGGGCCTGGTGGAGTTCACCGACGTCCAGAGCGAGAGCTTCCCCGATGTGCCCCCGGCAACCGAGCTGGGCTACGACATCCAGGCGGGCAGTTTCGTGATCCTGGCGGCGCCTGCCAATACGCCGGACGACGCCGTGACGGCCCTCGAGGCGGCCTATCAGCAGGCCTACGACAGCGAGGAATTCCAGAACTGGCTGGTCGACGTCGGTGTCACCCCCAACTGGCTGGGCACCGATGAGGTCGGGGATTGGGCCGAACAGACCCAGGGTGAGCTGTTCGCGCGCATGGACGAGCTGAAGGAAGCCGGCCTGATCGGCCAGTAAGCCCGCGCCGCCACCGCGGTGGCGGCTCTTTTCCGGAGGACTCCCGATGAAATCGCTCTCCCGCCTGGGGACCTGGCTGACGGGGCCGACAGGTGTCGTCGTCTGCCTGTTGGCCCTGACCCTGATCTATCTGCTCGAGGCGTTCAAGATCGCGCCGCCCATCAAGAACGGGGCCCTGACCGCCTCCTTCTTCCCGGTAGCGCTCGCCGTGGTCATGCTGCTGGCGCTGGGTGGCGTGATCCTCGCCGATCGACGCGAGGCGGCCAGTGGCGAGGCAGGTGATGAGGCCGGCGCCGGGGAAAGCGACGAGGGCGGCGACAACCGTGGCGATGCAAAGGTGGCGGCGTGGCGGGGGCCGGTGGCGGTCACCCTGCTCACCGCCGTCTATATCGCCCTGTTTGCCCACCTTGGCTACTTCATCGCCACCTTCCTCTACGCCTTCAGCATGACGCTGGCCTTCGCCACCGGGCGGCCCTCGCCGCAGGCGCTGGCGTTCAAGGCGCTGGTGGCCGGCGTGATCACCCTGCTGGGATACGGGCTCTTCGAGCTGGTGTTCCAGGTTCGCCTGCCGACGCCCTGGATCTGACCCATGGACTATCTGATCGAACTCTCCAAGGGCCTTGCCGTGCTGATGCAGCCCGACATCCTGCCCTACCTGATCGGCGGCTACCTGATCGGCACCTTCTTTGGCGCCGTGCCGGGGCTTACCTCGATGCTGGCCATCGCCCTGCTGTTGCCGTTGACCTACAGCCTCGACATCACCGCGGCGCTGGTCGCCTGCGCCGCCATCTTCATGGCCGGCATGTGCAGTGGCAGCATCACCGCCACCACCATCAATATTCCCGGTGCCCCGGCCTCGATGATGACCGCCATCGAGGGCTACCCCATGCAGCAGCGGGGCGAGGGCGCCAAGGCGCTTGGCCACGCAGCCCTGGCGTCGATGATCGGCGGTGCCCTGGGCGCCATCATGCTGATGGTGATGGCGCCGCTGGCCACCGAGGCGGCGCTGCTGATTCGCACGCCGGGCAAGTTCTCGCTGATCGCCTTCGCCCTGATCGTGATCGTCATCTCCCAGCGTGGGGCCATCTCCAAGGGCCTGGTCGCCACCACCCTGGGGGTGATGGTGGCCACCGTCGGTATCGACGTGATGCAGCCGGTCACCCGCTTCACCTTCGGCACCGGCGTGCTGATGCAGGGCATCGACATCATGCCGCTGGTCATCGGCGCCTTCGCCGTCAGTGAGCTGCTGGTGCAGTCACAGAACCGCGCCTCGCGCACCGTCGAGGTCGACGCCATCAAGGCCAGCGTCATTCGCCGTCGGGACTTTATTCCGCCCTGGCACGAGGTGCGTGAAATCGGCGTCTATCGCTACGTCAAGACCGCCATCATCGGCTACAGCGTCGGCGTGCTGCCGGGCGCCGGAGGCTCCATGGCGGCCTTTGTCGCCTACGCCGAGTCCATGCGCAGCTCACGCCACCCGGAGAAGTACGGCAAGGGGTCGGTGGAGGGCATCGCGGCGGCGGAGGGCGCCAACAACGCCATGTGCAGCGGCGCCTTCGTGCCGATGCTGTCCTTCGGCATTCCCGGCGATCCCACCACCGCCATCGTGCTGGGCGTGCTGGTGATCAACGGCCTGCAGCCCGGGCCGCAGTTCCTCGACAGCCAGCTTGCGCTGGTGGCACCGATGTTCATGGCACTGCTGGTGGCGGCCCTGGTGATGGTGCCGCTGACGCTCTACGTGCTGGGGCCCTGGTTCGTGCGCATCGTCTCGATCCGCCGCGATGTGCTCTACGCCAGCATCGCGGTGATCGCGCTGGTCGGCTGCTACGTGGCTACCTACTCGATCTTCCAGATGGGACTGGCGCTGGTGTTCGGGGTGCTCGCCTTCCTGCTGCGGCGTCAGGGCTATCCGGTGGCCTGCCTGCTGCTCGGCTTCGTGCTCGGCCCGAGCCTGGAGGAATACTGCCGACGCTCGCTGTCGCTGTCCGACGGCAACCCGCTGATCTTCCTCACCAGTCCCGACAGCCTGTTCTTCCTGGCGCTGACCGGGGTGTTCTACTACTTCATGGTGGTGAGAAAGCCCGAGGCGCGACAGCACGCCTGATGTCCTGGCCAGTGAGCGACCGCCGCAAGACACGACAAGGCCGCGCCCTCGGGCGCGGCCTTGTCGTGGTGGGTTGAGTGGAACGCGACGGTCAGACGCGCTTGTCAGGCGACGCTCTTGCTATGGTCGAGCGGACGCGAGGGGCCGAAGTGCTCGTAGTGACGGCGCTGCTCGGGGATACCCAGTTCTGCCAGATGGCTGTCGATGGCGCTCATGAAGGGCGGCGGGCCGACGAAGTAGCACTGGGCGTCGCCGCCGGGCAGCAGGCGGGCCAGCAGCTCACGCTCGAGGCGGCCCTTGATGTCGCCGCCGTCGCCTTCCTCGTAGGCGCAGACCCGGGTCAGCAGTTGCGGATAGTCTCGGGCAAGGGCCTCGACCTCGCCACGGAAGGCGTGGTGGTCGATGTTCCGGGCAGCGTGGACGTAGCAGACCCGGCGTCCCTGGGCCAGGGCCTGGCGCGCCAGCGGCAGCATCGGTGTCTGGCCGACACCGCCGCTGATCAGCATCACCGGCGCGTTGCCATCGTCCAGGGTCAGCTCACCGGCGGGGGGCAGCAGTTCCAGGGTGTCGCCGACGCGCATCTGCTGGTGCAGGAAGTTGCTGACCAGACCGCCCGGCTCCTGTTTCACCGAGATGCGATAGCTACGGCCGTTGGGGCTGCCGGACAGGCTGTAGTGGCGATGCACGATTGCCTCGTCCACCGCCAGACGCAGGCCGATGTACTGGCCGGGCTCGGCGTCGGCCACCGGCTGGCCGTCGACCGGCTCCAGGGTGAAGGAGCGAATCACCTCGCACTCGCGCTGGATCTGGGCGACACGGAACTCGCGCAGTCCACGCCAGCCGCCGGGGCGATCGGCGAAGGCCTGGTAGCGCTCGGCTTCGGCAGCGATCAACAGCGCGGCCAGGTCGTTGTACAGGGCCGCCCAGGCGTCGGCGATCTCCGGCGTCACCACCTCGCCCAGCACCTCGCCGATGGCGGCCATCAGGCATTCGCCGACGATGGGGTACTGCTCGGGCTGGATGCCCAGCGAGACGTGCTTGCTGATCACCGTCTGCATCGAGTCGATGACCTCCTGGGGCTGGCGGCGCAGGCCGACATAGGCCAGCACCCCTCGCGCCAGCGCCTTCGGCTGGCCACCGTCGGCCTGGTGGGCCTGGTTGAACACCGCCTTGACCTCCGGGTAGCGCTCGAACATCAGCGGATAGAAACGGGCGGTGATGGCGTCCAGATGTTCGGCGACCAGAGGGGCGGTGGCATCGATGATGGCGTCTTGGGCAGCGGTGGTCATGGCGTCTCCTGTCAGGGATATGGCGCAGCGCGCTCCCACTGTGGCAAAAAACCTTCACCGCGTCGGAGGCCTGGCTCGTTTGGGCCTACTTTTTCTCTACAGCTTGTGAACAGAGCATCGGTTGATATGCCTCGACACCTTCGGTGCTTCCACGGGGTCGGGGCGTATCGCTCGTCGACTTTCTTTACCCTGTATGGAGCAAGCGATATGCCGCTTCGCTTGAGGTGCGCCAACTTGCCACAGTGCGGGTGACCCAGAGTGGGTAATGAGCGGGCAGTGTGGATCCACAGGGCGCGTGTCGAGAGCGCTGGTCACGCTACCCGGCTCCCTTTTTCTGGCCCGGTTCCCGGCCACGTTTCCGACCCGATTCTGTCCCGGTATTCGCCCAGGACAGCGGTACCTCTTGTGAACGAGATCGAGGTTGCATGTCGATCTGACACTACAAGTGCTATCGTTTTGACACTATTGATAGTCAAAAGGACATTCGAGGTGGTCAGCTTTCTACGACGCCTGCGTGCCCTGCTGCAGCGCCTGGGCGATGAGCAGGGCCCCGAGCTCGCCGAGGCCTGGCAGGGCGTGCTCGAATCACTGGTGGCCCCCACCGCGGCGGATGCCAGCGCGCTGCTGGTGGCGCAGGGCTCCGGTCTCAGGCCGGTGGCCACCATCGGCCTGCCCGAGGGCTTGGCCGGCAGGACCTTCGCCTTGAGCGAGCATCCTCGCCTCGCCGCCATCGCCGAGGCGCCGGGGGTCTGCCGCTTTGCCGCGGACTCGCCCCTTCCAGATCCCTACGACGGGCTGCTGGATGACGGTCTTAGCCCTGTCCATGACTGTCTGGGGGTGGCGTTGCGCGACGGCGATGAGCTGATCGGCATGGTCACCCTTGACGCCCTGACCCCGGGGGCGCTGGCCGAGCTGGACGATCAGGGCCTGCTGGCGGCGGCCGAGTTGCTGGGCACCTGCCTGCGGCTGTCCCGGCGTCTGGACGGCGCCCGCCTGCAGCTCGCCCTGCAGCGCGATGACCACGGCCAGTTGCCGCGTCGGCTGACCGGCTGGCGCAGTGGCGCCATGCGCAAGCTGATGGCCTCGGTGGAACTGGTCGCCGCCACCGACATGAGCGTGCTGGTGCTGGGCGAGACCGGCGTCGGCAAGGAGCGCATCGCCCATGCCCTCCATCACGGCTCGCGACGTGCCGATGGGCCACTGGTGGTGGTGAACTGCGCCGCGCTGCCAGCCTCGTTGATCGAGAGCGCCCTGTTCGGCCATCGGCGCGGGGCGTTTTCCGGGGCAACCAGCGACCATCGCGGGCACTTCCAGATGGCCGACGGCGGCACCCTGGTGCTGGACGAGGTGGGGGAGCTGCCGCTGGAGCTGCAGCCGAAGCTGCTGCGGGTGCTGCAGGAAGGCGAGGTCCAGCCGCTGGGCAGCGATCGGCTTCAGCATGTCGACGTTCGGGTGGTCGCGGTGACCAACCGGGATCTTGCCCTGGAGGTCGCCCAGGGGCGCTTTCGCGAGGATCTCTATCATCGGCTCAGCGCCTTTCCGCTGGAGGTACCCCCGCTGCGCCAGCGTCCCGAGGACCTGGCGCTGCTGGTCGGACACTTCCTGGAGCAGAACCGGGTGCGTCTCGGCGTCGGCAACCTGCGCCTGAGCGAGGCCGCGCGGGTGTCGCTGGCGGCCTGGCACTGGCCCGGCAACGTACGTGAGCTGGAGTCACTGCTGGCACGTGCCTCGCTGTTGGCATTGGCCTCGGTGGACGTGCTCGGGACGCCCGATGCTCGCCGCCGTAGCGTACGCATCGAGGTCGACCACCTGGGGCTGGCGCCGGCGACAGCCCGGGTAACTGGCGCGCCCGCTGCGCAAGGCGACACGTCTCGAAGCGCCGTGTCGCCGGCCGATCGGCCAGCGGGCGAGGCGCTGGATCGAGAGCCCTCGCTGCGGGAGGCCACCGAGGCCTTTCAGCGCGAGCGCATCCGGCAGGCCCTGGACACTGAAGGCAACTGGGCTGGGGCGGCTCGCCGGCTGGGGCTGGACCCCGGCAATCTGCATCGCCTGGCGCGGCGGCTAGGACTAAAGGCCTGATTCTGGCCTGGTCATCGCCAAGGGCGTGCGAGGCTGTCGCGGGGTTGGGGCTGGGGTGGGAGATGGAGGGCTTGCCAGCGTGAGTCAGGTTTGCGGCATCGGCAGTGCCTTTGATGTGCATCATGGTGATGTTGTCCAAAGCGGGCCAGACTTCACAAGACCAAGTGAATTACTCAGGTACTCGCCATGTCATCCGTCGCCGCTCGTCTGCCTCTTGCGCGCCTCGCCTTTCGTCCCTTCTTCCTGCTGGCGGCGGCCTTCAGCGTGGTGGCCCTGCTGGTGTGGCTCGCTTTCTGGCACGGCATCTTCGTGCTGTCGCCCCGGGCGGGCATGTTGTGGTGGCACCAGCACGAGATGCTGTTCGGCGTGGTGGGCGCGGTGGTGTCAGGGTTTCTGCTGACCGCAGTGCAGACCTGGACCGGCCTCAGGGGGCTGCATGGCGCCCCGCTGCTGGGGCTCGTCGCACTGTGGCTGGGGGCTCGGCTGGGGCTGGCCTTTCCCGTCTTGCCACAGGCGCTGGTGATGGCCCTGGACGTCGGCTTTCTGCTGATCGTCTGCGCCGTGATGGCGGTGATGGTGATCCGGGCGAAGCGCTGGCGCAACCTGATCTTCGTGCCGGTGCTGGCGATCCTCGCCGGTGCCAACCTGGGCAGCCATCTGGGCGTGCTCCAGGGTGACCCTGAGCTGGTGCGCCAGTCGTCCTACCTGGCGGTGCTGCTGGTAACGCTGATCATGGGGGTGCTGGGCGGTCGGGTGATCCCGATGTTCACCGCCAACCGGCTGGGCCTGAAGCGCCGCCCGGCGCTGCCCTGGCTCGAGGGGCTGGCGCTCGGCAGCCTGGCGCTGGCGGTGGTGCTGCAGCTTGCACGCACCCTGGGTGGCGGTCTGCCCGACAGCGTACTGGCGCTGGCGCTGCTGGTGGCGGCGCTGGCCCACCCGCTGCGCCTGATACGCTGGCAAGGCCGCGCCACCGGACGTGAACCCCTGCTGTGGAGCCTTCACCTGAGCTACGCCTTCGTGCCGCTGGGGCTTTTGCTGTGGGCCCTGGGGCTGTGGGGCGTCGGCCGGGCAGAGCTGGGTGTCCACGCCATCACCGTGGGTGCCATGGGCACCATGATGCTGTCGATGATGTCGCGGGTGTCGCTGGGCCATACCGGCCGCCCCATGTGCTGCCTGCCGGGCATCGGCGTGGCTCTGGGCCTGCTGGTGGCGGCGGGACTGTCGCGCTCGCTGGTGCTGGCGCTGTGGCCCTCGGTCACCCACTGGGTCTACAGCCTGAGCATCCTCCTGTGGTGTCTCGGCTACGCCATCTTTCTGGCCCACTACGTGCCGATTCTCGGCAGTCCGCGTGTCGACGGTCAGGACGGCTAGGCTCAGATGTTACCGCTCTACCTCACCCTCAAGTCCCTGCATGTGTCGCTGGCGCTGGTCAGCGGTGCCCTCTTCGCCCTGCGCGCCCTGTGGTCGGTGACTGAGTCGCCCTGGCTCGAACGCTCCTGGGTGCGTGTCCTTCCCCATCTGCTCGACACCCTGCTGCTGGCGGCGGGGCTGTCGCTGATGGTGCTCACCGCCCAGTGGCCTCACCAGACGCCATGGCTTGCCGCCAAGCTGACCGCCCTGCTGGCCTACATCGGCTTCGGCAGTCTGGCGCTTCGACGAGGTGCCAGCGTCCGAACGCGGGCGCTGTCGGCCTGCCTGGCGCTGCTGATCTTCGTCTATATGCTTGGCGCCGCACACCGACACAGCGTCCTGTCCTGGCTGGGATAGCCTCTTTATTGCAATGCATTGATTTACCTCAATGGCGTTGATTTTTTCTCCTGACAGCGGCGACATTGTCGTCATCTTGTCTCGTCAATTTCATCGTTTATCGCCGACAGTCCCGGCGAATGTTTAAGTGGTTGATGGGGCGAATCAATCAAGAATTTTGGTGATGCATGTCATATTCCGAGTGTTTAACTCAGGTATAGAAGAGCGCTCCTCAATACAATGGTCAATGGGGCCAGGGAGGTCTGACTCTCCGGCACCATGGGCCAAACAATGAGGAGACGTGGTCATGGCCGAGGGTCTGACAAAATCCGCAGCACGCAACATCTTCTACGGGGGCTCACTGTTCTTTTTCCTGATCTTTGTAGCGCTGACTGCTCACAGTCACTGGTACATCGTGACGGAGTCCACCAGCGCACTTCCGCTGACCGATTCGGTACGCGAAGGCAAGCATGTGTGGGAAAAGAACATGTGTATCAACTGTCACAGCATCATGGGTGAGGGGGCCTATTTTGCGCCTGAACTGTCCAATGTCTGGACCCGCTATCACGGGCGCGAAAATCCCGAGGCGGCAAGGGCGGGACTGGCGGCCTGGATGCGCGCTCAGCCGCTGGCCGTACCAGGGCGGCGCAAGATGCCGCAGTTCGATCTGAGCGACGAGGAAATGACCTCGCTGATCGATTTCCTCGAGTGGACCGACGCTATCGATGATCAGAACTGGCCGCCCCACGTATCGGGATAGGTCGGTGGGTTCGCGTGACATATCGACAAGATCGCAATGGCGTACCCGTCGCGTGAGGGGAAACCGTGGAGGAACATGAAAAATGAAATATGAAACACAGAAGGTGGCCTACGCCTTCTTCCTGGTGGCGATGGGGCTTTTTGCCCTTCAGCTGGTGTTTGGCATCATGGCTGCGCTGGTCTACGTCTTTCCAGACTTCCTGGCCCAGTTGATGCCTTTCAACATTATCCGCGTCAGCCATACCAATCTGCTGATCGTGTGGCTATTGATCGGCTTCATGGGCTGCACCTACTACCTGATGCCGGAAGAGGCCGAACGGGAGATTCATAGCCCGATGCTGGCCTACCTGCAGCTGGGCATCTTTGTGGTGGCCGGGGTCGCCGCCTTGGTGTGCTATCAGCTTGGCATCCACGAGGGACGTGAATTCCTCGAGCAGCCCTTCTTCGTCAAGGTGCTGATCACGGTGTCCTTCCTGATCTTCCTCTACAACACCAGCATGACCCTGCTCAAGGGCCGCAAGACCACCATCAACCTGGTGCTGATGCTGGGCCTGTGGCTGGCGGCGGTATTCTGGCTGTTCGCCTTCTACAACCCCGGCAACCTGGCGGTAGACAAGGTCTACTGGTGGTGGGTCGTTCACCTCTGGGTGGAAGGCGTGTGGGAGCTGATCATGGCGTCGCTGCTCGGCTATCTGCTGATCAAGATGTCCGGCGTCGACCGCGAAGTGATCGAGAAGTGGCTCTACGTCATCGTCGGCCTGTCGCTGTTCTCCGGGCTGCTGGGCACCGGCCACCACTACTACTGGATCGGTACGCCGGGCTACTGGCAGGCCATCGGCAGCATCTTCTCTACCCTTGAGGTGATTCCGTTCTTCGCCATGGTGGTGTTCGCCTTCGTGATGTTCTGGAAGGGGTCGCGCAACCACCCCAACAAGGCCGCGATGCTGTGGACCATGGGCTGCCCGACGGTCGCCTTCTTCGGCGCCGGCGTGTGGGGCTTCATGCACACCCTGTCGTTCATCAACTACTACTCCCACGGCACCCAGGTCACCGCCGCCCATGGCCACCTGGCGTTCTACGGCGCCTACGTGATGCTGATCCTCGGCGTGATCACCTACGCCATGCCGCAGCTGCGTCGGAGCCAGCCGTTCAACCAGGTGCTCAACATGTGGGGCTTCTGGATCCTGACCTCGGCCATGTGCTTCATGACCTTCACCCTGACCTTCGCCGGTGCGGTGCAGACCCATCTGCAGCGGGTGCTGGGGATGAACTACATGGAGGTGCAGGACCAGCTCGGCCTGTTCTACACCATGCGTCTGGGCACCGGCATCGCGGTGACGGTGGGCGCGGTGCTGCTGCTCTACGCGCTGTTCGGTCCGGCCCGTCGGTCGGCCTCTGGCCAGCCGGCGATGTCCGCCAGCTGAACCCGATCGAGGCCGCCGTCAGGCGGCCTCGATGGTCTCGAGGACCCTGTTCATGACCCAAGCAACCCTGTCTCGGTGCGCCTTGCACCAGGACCCTGTGCGTGACGACATCCCCTTCTACCAGCCGACCGGCCAGGAGGTCGCGCTGTTCGAGCACGCCTACCGCCAGCGTCTGCCGCTGCTGCTGAAGGGGCCGACGGGCTGCGGCAAGACCCGTTTCGTGCGCCATATGGCGGCACGTCTCGGGCTGCCGTTGCACACCGTGGCCTGCCACGACGACCTGACCGCCTCCGATCTGACCGGACGCTATCTGTTGAAGGGCGGTGATACCGCCTGGTCCGACGGCCCCCTGACCCGGGCCGTGCGCGAAGGCGGCATCTGCTACCTCGACGAAGTGGTGGAGGCGCGCAAGGACGTGACCGTGGTGCTGCACCCGCTGACCGACGATCGCCGTCTGCTGCCGCTGGAACGTACCGGCGAGCGACTCGAAGCGCCGGACGACTTCATGCTGGTGGTGTCCTACAACCCTGGCTATCAGCACATTCTCAAGACCTTGAAACCGAGCACCCGCCAGCGCTTCGTGGCGATCTCGCTGGACTTCCCCGATGCCGACACAGAGGTCGACATCGTCGCCCATGAAAGCGGCCTTTCGCGTGGGCGCTGCGAGGCCCTGGTCAACCTGGCGGCACGCCTGCGGGCGATGAAGGGCCAGGACCTGGAAGAGGGGGTGTCCACTCGCCTGCTGATCTACTGCGCCAGCCTGATCCAGGCCGGCATGCCGGTGCTCGACGCCGCCCGGGCGGCCCTGCTCGAGCCTCTCAGTGACGATCCCGACGTGCTCAAGGGCATCGAGGACGTCGTTACCGCCACCTTCGGATAGCCACCACCATGCTGGAGTTTCTCGAGGTCGAGGAGTTCGTCGGGCGTCACTGGCACCGCTGGGCGTCACGTGCCGCCAGTTATCCTGAATATCCCGAGGCGGCGGTGACCCTCGAGGAGGTGTCGCGCTCGCTGGGGGTGCTGTTTCGCGCCAGCGGCGGAGACCCCGGCGTCACCCTGGATGCGATCGGCAAGCGCGCCTCGCGCCATCGCCTGTCACTGCGTCAGCGCCTGGGCTTCGACGAGGAGGCGCTGGAGGTCTCGCGGCGTGACGACGAGCACCTGCTGCTGCCGCAGCGACTGGCGCTGCTGCCTGAGGTTGAGCTCAATCGCGATCTATATCGCTGGCTGGCCATGTCGCTGGCTGAGCGCCGTCCCGTGGCGCGCTGCGACGATCCGCTCGAACAGGATCTGGTGCGCCTGGCCGAGGCCCGGCGCTCAACCGAGGTGACGCTTGCGCGCTATCCCGGCTTCGTTCGGCGCCATGCCCGGCTGTGCCAGGCGCTGCTCGCCGTGCGTCCTCGGCGCCGCGGCCTGCCTCCGCAAGAAGCTGCGGTCGAGACACTGGTCCGGCGCCTGCTGGGCGACGACCGATCCTTCGATAGCGAGGCCCAGACGCAAGACAGTCCCGAAGGCGACGCGCGCCAGTGGTGGTCCTGGCTGCAGGCGGCGGATGGCCAAGGGCGCCCGACGGTGCGCGCGCCACGGGGGTATCGGCCCTTTCTGCCGGTGCCGCTATGGGGCGAGGCGTCGACGCTCGAGTGCGTCTCGAGGTCGACCGACGAGGAAGACGAGGACGAAGAGAAGGCTCCGCCCCAGGCCGCCGAGGTGGAAGGTGCCCGGCGCAAGGCCGAGCGCCGCTATCA
This sequence comes from Halomonas sp. BN3-1, assembly GCF_003056325.1. Classification (NCBI taxonomy): domain Bacteria; kingdom Pseudomonadati; phylum Pseudomonadota; class Gammaproteobacteria; order Oceanospirillales; family Halomonadaceae; genus Halomonas; species Halomonas sp. BN3-1. Next base: position 198,151 of record NZ_PYVV01000005.1, read on the forward strand.
GGATCAGGCCGAGCGAGACGACCCGCTGATGCTCAATGCCTCGGAAAAGATGCTGTCCTGGGCGGAGATGGTCAACGTCAACCGCCATCTGGATGACGAGGAGGAAGACGCCGCGCGTGAGGCGGCCGACCAGATCGACGAGATCACCTTGAGCCGTAACCGGCGACGGGCCGCCTCACGCCTGAAGATGTCGCTGGACCTGGCGCCCGACGCCGCCTGTGGCGAGTCGCTGGCCGCTGGTTCCAGCGTCGAGCACCTCTATCCTGAGTGGAACTACCGCAAGGGCCGGCTGTCGCCGGCCCACTGCCGGGTGATCGCCGAACCTGCCATCGAGGAGGGCGAGCCCTGGCAGGGCGACGAGGCGGCCACACGGCGGGTACGCCGGGTACGCCGCCAGTTCGAGGCCCTGCGGCCTCGGCGAGAGTGGTTGCGGGGCCAGGCGGACGGTGACGAGCTGGACCTGGATGCCCTGGTCCGCAGTCGCTGCGACCTGGCCGCCGGCGGTCAGGCCAGCGACCGCCTGTTCGTCGACGCCAGGCCCCAGGGGCGTGATCTGGCGGTGTCCATCCTGATCGACGTGTCGCTGTCCACCGATGCCTGGCTGGAAAGTCGCCGCGTGCTCGACGTGGCCCAGGAAGCGTTGATGGTACTGGGCCACGGCATCGCCGGCTGCGGTGACGACGTCAGCATCCACAGCTTTACCTCCCAGCGTCGGCATCGGGTCTGGGTCAGGCAGTTGAAGGCCTTTGACGAGGCCATGGGCGAGCGGGTGGAACGACGCATTTCGGCGCTGACGCCGGGGCATTACACCCGCATGGGACCGGCCATTCGCCACCTGGCCAGGGAGCTGGTCCAACACCCCAGAAGACATCGGCTGCTACTGGTGCTGACCGACGGCAAACCCAACGACACCGACTACTACGAGGGGCGCTACGCCATCGAGGACACCCGCCACGCGGTGCGCGAGGCGGCGCGAGAAGACGTGCGGGTATTCGGGGTGACCATCGATCGCGAGGCCAGTCGCTATCTTGGCCGCATCTTCGGTCGAGGGGGCTACGCTATCGTGCCGCGCCCGGAGCATCTCGCCCTGGCGCTGCCGGGCATCTACCGACAGCTGGTGGCCCAATGAAGGTCATGTCTTCGTCACAGACTCGCTGGCGCCAGCGGCTGGCGCTGGCCACCGCCGGTCTGGCGGCGCTGATACTGTTCACGCCGCTGGCCTGGCTGATCCATCACCGTGACTGGGGCATCGTGCTGATGGCGCTGGTGCCCCTTGCGGTCTGGCTTACCCTGCGGCTCTGGCGCCGGCTCGAACGCTGGGCGCTGCGGGGCTGAGTGGTCGGTTGCTCGCCGTTGGCCGTCAGTCGCTAGTAGCTCAGCGCACCAGGTCGTTGATGCCGGTGATCTCGTAGCAGAAACGGGCGCTGCCGGTGCGGTAGGTGTCAGTGCGATACACGCGCTGGCCAAGCGCCACGGCGGGGGATGAGAAGTTCAGCGCACTCTCGGTGCAGTCACCGTAGCCCCAGCGAATCTGGTAGTGGTCGCCGCTCGCTCGATCCAGCACGAAGGGGTAGGTCACCAGTTCCTCTTCCGCGCGGTCGCGGGCGAAGCCGTAGACCTGAGTCGAGGTCAGGTCGCCTCGGTCGTTGACCACCGCCACCAGGCGAATGGTCTCGCCGGGGTCTTCCTCGAAGGTCATGTCGATTTCCACGGCCTTGTTCATCTGGGCTCCTGTGCCTGTCGTTCGTTGTGTCGTTCGTTGTGTCGTTCGAAGTGTCGTTCAGTGTGTCTATCGCTGCGTCGATCAGTGGTGTTATTCGTTGTCGTGCTGTGGATCGAGACCGGGATGGCGGTCGCATCGGAGGTCGCACCAGGAGCCTCGATCCAGCGAGGCAGCAGTCCAGCAGCCGCCAGCCCAAGCCCCATCGCCCCGACCAGTACCAAGAGTCCCCCTCGCCAGGAGGCAGGGGCAATACGCAGGTTGAGGTAGATGGAGAGAATCTGTTGCGCCTTGACCAGGCTGGCAACGAGCACCAGCGCCAGGGCCCAGAGCGCCAGCGGGCCGCGATGCAGTGCGCCGCTGGCCATGGCGATGAGGGTCATGCCCATCAACAGGGCCCAGGTGCGCCACAGGCGTCTGCGCTGAGTATCCGTGTCATGCATTGTCGTCACCGCACCAGATAGAGCAGGGGATACAGCAGTACCCAGATCAGATCGACCATGTGCCAGAAAGCGCAGACGGTCTCCACGGTGTCCGCTCGCGGGCGCCATATCGCGACGCCCAGCAGGCACAGGCCAAAGATGACGTGGGCGGCGTGAAAGCCGGTCAGGCCGATGTAGAAAGTGAAGAAGTTGCCGCTGTCCGGCAGTGGGCCGGTGAAGAACTCGAGGTGATACTCGACGGCCTTGATCAGACAGAAGGCCATGCCCAGCACCGCGGCCAGCGCCAGCCACTGGCGTATCCGGCGCTCGCGCAGGGCGTGGGGTGGACACTGGGACTGCGTGACCGCCATCGCCGCGGCAAGGCCACTGGTCAGCAGCACCAGGGTATTGAGGCCGCCAATCAGCGGCTCGAGATGGCGCTGCCCGGCGAGAAAACCCTCGGGGTCGAGTACCCGCTGCCAGGCAAAGACGCCAAAGAAGGCGGCAAACACCAGCAGTTCACTGATGATCAGCACCCAGATCAGCGGGTTGCCCGGCAGGCCCGACAGCGGCCCCCAGCCAGGATTGGGCAAGCCAGAGCCCGGAACGCCAGAACCCTGAAAACCAGAGCCCTGAGAACCAGAGCCCGGCAGCTCGCAAGCGCCGCGATCGAGGTTCACCGGTCGCTGTCCGTAAAGCGCACACGGCAGCCACCCAGCAGCGGGGACAGGGGGCGCGGGACGGGCAAGTGGTGCAACAGCCGGCGGATACCCAGGGCGCAGCGTCCCACCATCCAGATGAGCGCCAGGGTGAAGCCCAGATAGCCGTAGGCCCAGCCGGTAAGGCCCGGCAGGTTGATGTGGCCGATCAGCCCCCACAGGCCAAGGCCGATCGCCCCGGCCAGCACGCCGTACCAGAAGGTCGCAAGTTGAAAGCGCAGGTGGCTTACCAGCACCGCATCGGAGGGTCTTCTGATGGCCAGCCAAAGGTGAGCGACGAGTGCGCTGACGGGGGCGGTCACCACCGCCATGACGCTGCCCAGCATCAGGGCGTAGAGCAGCAGCACCTTGCGCTGCCCGGAAGGCGTCGTGACGACGGTGGTCTGTTGTGATTGCGACTGGCGAGTTTCCAGCGAAGCAGGGTGCATGGCGTTCTCCCGCGGCCTACAGGCCGATGCGATGGGCTCGATCGGTGAAGAAGATGCCACTGGGCGACTCGGCCTCCAGGGTCGCCAGGCGCTCGAAGGTGGCGGTGTCATAGACCACCACCTGGTCGGAGTCCCGCGCCGAGATCCAGACCTCCTCGCCGCGCGGGCTGAACTCCATGTGCAGTACCGCCTGGCCTGGGGTCAGGGTGCGGATGATCTCGCCGCTTTCACTGTCGATGACCTGGACCACATCGTTGTCGGGGTGGGCGAAGTTGACCCACAGCTGGCGCTGGTCCGGCCGGCTCATCACGAACACCGGCTGCCCGTGCATCGCAATCCGTCGCCCCAGGCGCCAGTCGTCGAGGTTCGCCATCAGCACCTCGTGGCGACCCACCGCCGGCCACCAGGCGTGGTCGTTGGCGATGGTCCAGCCCTCCAGGTGGGGCATCTTGTACACCGGCAGCTTGTCGTCGCCCTGGCGATAGCCGGACAGGACCGGCTCGACGCCTTTCTCCGGGTGCCACAGATCCAGGCGCGCCAGGTGGTCCTCGCCGAACAGGCCGGCCACGTAGAAGCGCCCGATGGGATCGATCAGGGCGTCATAGGGCTTCTCGCCGATATCGGAGAAGCGGGTGATGGCGGGAAGCTTGCTGGCACCTTGTTCGTCCGCGATGAGCGTCGAGGCGTCGAGCACCTGGATCTCATCGGCGTCCCACAGGCTGTAGACGAAGCGGTTGCCCGGGGCGTCGACCAGGCCGACCACCTTGGACAGCGCCTGACTGCCGTCATCCCGGGTGTAGCGCGCCGGTACCTCGGCCAACAGCTCAAGGCTATCGGCGTCGAACAGCTTCACGCCGCCCGGCTCGTAGTTGGCCACCGCGATGATGCGGCCGTCCTGGGAGATGGCCCCGCCGATGCTGTTGCCGGACTGCAGCACCCTGGCGTCGATGGTGGCGCAGACCAGATCCACCTTGGTCAGACCGCCGTCGCGGCCGAACACATAGGCGAAGCGCTCGTCGCTGGAGAACTTCACCGAAGCGTGGGACAGATCACCCAGCCCCTCGACACGAGTGATCACGCGATGCTGGCGGCGGTCGACCAGAGCCAGGCGGCCATCGGCGCGTTCGACCACGACCCCGAGTCCGCCGGTGGCGAGGTTGGCGCAGCTGGCCTCCGGCGTGCCGGCGTCGGTGCTGTGGGCAACGGCGGCTGAGCCGTGCGGGCTCTGGCCCCAGGCGATCAGGCCGCAGGCCAGTGCCAGGCCAAGCACGAAGCCAGGGGCGTGAAAGCGCCGAAGACCCTTGGCGGCGGGGGGATGGGGCAATGCAGGACGGTGCCTCATGGGAGCTCCTGAGCGTCGGTGTGCTTGAGCGTCTCGGCGATCCAGCGGGCCTCTTCGGCGCTCAGCAGATCGCGCCAGGGCGGCATGGCGGTGCCGGGCAGGCCTTCGAGGATGATGGTGGTCAGGGTGTCGACGTCGTAGACCGCCAGTTGCTCCTGGGTGAGTGCCGGTCCCAGGCCACCCTTGAGGGTCATGCCGTGACAGGAACCGCAGTCCTGAAGGAGCAGGTTGCCGAGCGCCTCCGGGTCCACTGCTGCGCCGTTCGAACCTGTCGCTGAAGCGCTGGTCGTTTGCGTCGCCGAGGCGCTGGTCTTGTGTGTCGCCGAGGCGCTGGTCTTGTGTGTCGCCGAGGCGCTGGGCGCGGGCGCCGCCGATGTATCGACAGCCCATGCTCCCATCAGCAGAAGGCAGGCGAGGGCGGCACGCCATCGTGGCGCAAGCACTGAGCACGCATGGCACCTGAAAGGGTGCTGGGAAATAGGTGTTGCCATCGACAAGTGTCCCCCGGCGAAGGTCCCTGTAGGACCCGACAGTGTCCTTGATTCATCGGAAATATTTATTGATATGGGTCGTCGTTTTATCCCGAAGGTATTGGTGTTTCTTGAAGTGGCAAGCAGTAGTCGAGTTTCGCCTCGCTGTCGATAGCGGCTGGAGCCATTGGATGATGCGCGTCAACGTCTTGATCAAAAAGTACTGAAATGCTTCTTTCGAGGTAGCTCCGAAAGTCTTATTTGGTCATTAAGATTAAGAAATTAAAGGGGAAAAATTTCTGCTGGTGTGCGGAGGAGTGATTGTTGATAGGGGTCAAGAGTCGGCAAGAGACCCAGTGAAATCGTCGGGAATGCGCGCTTCCATGGTAGGCAGGGCAAACGCGAAGAGAGCGGGCGTCTTCGCGGCCTTCATCTGGAAGGAAGATGTGTCGCTTATCCAGGGAAGGGATTGCCGTACCAAGGGAAATAACTCGCTCAAGAGAAAGCGGAAAACCTGGCGACATTTTCATCTTGTAGCACGACATTGGCGACAGGATGAAAGACACGTGGATCATGACTCGAGGTGAAAAGATGACCAGAAGCGTCACGACTCTCAAGCCCCTTGCCGCAGCGATAGCCATCGTGATTGCAGGCCTGGGAAGCGCCCATGGCGCCGAGAAGAACCTGTCTCCGGAAGAGGCGGCCTACCAGAGCAATCCGTCCGGCGTCGACCCGGCGGCGGTGATGATGCCCGATGAAGAGGGCGCCCCTGCGATGACGCGGGAAGAGTTCGATCACGCCAAGGAGATCTACTTCGAACGCTGTGCCGGCTGTCATGGCGTGCTGCGCAAGGGGGCCACCGGCAAGCCGCTGACCACCGACATCACCCGTGAACGCGGCGTGGACTATCTCAAGACCTTCATCACCTACGGCTCACCGGCGGGCATGCCCAACTGGGGTACCTCCGGCCAGCTGACCGATGACGAGATCGAGATGATGGCGAACTACGTCATGCATGAGCCACCGGTACCCCCGGAGTTCGGCCTTGCCGACATGAAGGACAGCTGGACCGTGTTCGTGGCGCCGGAAGATCGCCCCACCGAGCAGATGAACGACCTGAACCTGGAGAACCTGTTCTCGGTGACCCTGCGTGACGCCGGCCAGATCGCTCTGATCGACGGCGACAGCAAGGAGATCGTCAAGGTCATCGATACCGGTTACGCGGTGCACATCTCGCGGATGTCCGCTTCCGGACGTTATCTGTTCGTCATCGGTCGCGACGCCAAGGTCGACATGATCGACCTGTGGATGGAAGAGCCGACCACCGTGGCCGAGATCAAGGTGGGTCTCGAGGCGCGTTCGGTGGAGACCTCCAAGTTCGAGGGCTACGAGGACACCTACGCGGTCGCCGGCACCTACTGGCCGCCGCAGTTCGTGATCATGGACGGCGAGACCCTGGAGCCGAAGAAGATCGTCAGCACCCGCGGCATGACGGTGGGCACCCAGGAGTACCATCCGGAGCCCCGCGTGGCGGCTATCGTGGCGTCCCATCAGCACCCGGAGTTCATCGTCAACGTCAAGGAAACCGGCAAGGTCCGTCTGGTCAACTACGAGAACCTGGACGCCCTGTCCAGCGTCGAGATCGACACCTCCCGCTTCCTGCACGACGGTGGCTGGGACAGCAGCGGTCGCTACTTCATGACCGCCGCCAACCAGTCCAACCAGATCGTCGTCATCGATGCCAAGGAGCGTGAGCTCGAGGCGATCATCGACGTGGGCAAGACCCCGCACCCGGGACGTGGCGCCAACTTCGTCGACCCCGAGTTCGGGCCGGTGTGGGCCACCAGCCATCTGGGCGACAACACCATCTCGCTGATCGGTACCGACCCGGAAGGTCATCCGGACCAGGCCTGGACGGTGGTACGCACCCTGGAAGGTCAGGGCGGCGGCTCGCTGTTCATCAAGACCCACCCCGAGTCCGAGCACCTCTACGTGGACACCGCGCTGAACCCCGACGAGGCCATCAGCCAGAGCGTTGCCGTGTATGACGTCAACGACCTGGAAGAGGGCTTCCAGGTGCTGCCGATCGCCGACTGGGCGGATCTCGGCGAAGGACCCAAGCGGGTGGTGCAGCCGGAGTACAACCGTGCCGGCGACGAGGTCTGGTTCTCGGTGTGGAACACCGCCGATCAGTCTTCCGCGCTGGTGGTGGTCGACGACGAGACGCTGCAGCTGGAAGCGGTGATCAAGGACGAGCGACTGGTCACGCCGACCGGCAAGTTCAACGTCTACAACACCCAGCACGACGTCTACTGACGTCCTCGCGGGCCGCTCGCACGGGCGGCCCGCCCCAATTTTTCGCTTTTCGGGAGATGGCCATGGCAACCGACAAGGTGGTCGACGACCTGGACCGCATCGACCGGCGTCTGATCGATCGCTATCAGCGATCGCTGCCGTTGGTGGAGCGTCCCTTTGCGGCCATGGCCGAAGAGCTCGGACTGGATGAACAGGCGTTGATCGAGCGCCTGCAGCGTCTGTGTGACCTGGGCGTGGTGGGCCGTGTCGGCGCGGTGTTCGATCACCGCCAGGCCGGCGCCAGCGAGCTGGTGGCGGTGGCCGTGCCGGACCATCGCCGGGAGGCGGTGGCACAGATCATCAACGCCTGTCCCGGGGTCAACCACAACTACTGGCGCGAGCACCGCTACAACCTGTGGTTCGTGGTGACGGCGCCGGACAGCACCAGCCTGGAACTGCGCCTGACGCGGCTGGAGGCCGAACTGGCCACCCCGTTGCTGCGTCTGCCCATGGTCCAGAGCTATCACATCGACCTGGCCTTCGCCCTGCCCTGGGCGGAGCTGGAGGAAGCATGATCGAGGCCGTCACGTCCACCGCTGAGCGCCGTCCGGCGAGCCCGCTGCAGGCTCAGGATCGCCGTCTGATCAGACTCAGGGCCTGTCTGGAAGAAGGGCTGCCGCTGGTGCCTGAGCCGTTCAAGGTGCTGGCCGAGCAGACCGGCCTGAGCGTCGAGGAGGTCCGTACCTGGATCGGGCACTGGCAGCACAGCGGTTTCATCAAACGCTTCGGCCTGGTGGTCCGCCATCGCCGCCTGGGCCTCGCCGCCAACGCCATGGTGGTGTGGAACCTGCCCGATGATCGCGTCGACGAGGTAGGCCGGCGTCTGGCCGCTGAGCCCGAGGTCACCCTGTGCTACCAGCGGGTGCGTCGCCTCGGCTGGCCCTACAACCTGTTCTGCATGATCCACGGCGTCCGGCGAGTGCGTGTCGAGGCCCAGATCCGTGCGCTGATCCAGCGCCATGGCCTCGAAGACGTCGACCACCAGGTGCTGTTCAGCCGCCAGGCCTATCGCCAGCGCGGCGGACGCTATACGCCCGAGGAACCATGACACCCCCGGAGGAGCCATGAGCTCAGAAACACCGTCCCGGGGTTTTCCCGGCGACCCCGACCGCCACCCACACGACGCTGCCACCGCTCGCCATGACGCGGTGGCTGCGCTGTCTGAGGTAGAGCGTCGGATCATCAACCGCCTGCAGTTGGGTGTGCCCTTGACCCCGGACCCCTACGGCGACCTGGCCTTGGAGCTGGGGCTCGGGGTGCGCGAGTTGCTCGACGCCCTGTCGTCGCTGCTCGAGCGAGGAATCCTCAGTCGCTTTGGCCCGATGTTCCAGGCCGAGCGTCTCGGCGGTGCCCTGACGCTGGCTGCCCTGGCGGTGCCGGAAGCCGACTTCGAGCGCGTCGCCGAGGTCGTCAACGCCTTCCCCGAGGTGGCCCACAACTATCGCCGCGAGCACCACTACAACATGTGGTTCGTCATCGCCTGTGATCGCCCCGGCCGTGTCGCCTCGGTGATCGAGGCCATCACCGAGGCCACCGGGCTCGAGGTGATCAACCTGCCCAAGGAGGAGGAGTTCCATGTCCATCTCCACCTGCCCGTCTAGGGGCCGCGACGACGTCTCTGTGCTGGACGACGGCGACCGCGCCCTGATCCAAGCCACCCAGGCGGGCCTGCCGCTGGTGGCCGACCCCTGGGCCGCAGTGGGCGCGGCCATCGGCATGAGCGGTGAGGAGGTGCTGGCGCGCTTTCAGCGCCTGCGCCTGAGCGGCGTCGTGCGCCGTATCGCCGCGGTACCCAACCACTATCGCCTGGGCTACCTGGCCAATGGCATGACGGTGTGGGACGTCGATGATGAGCGCATCGATGAACTCGGCCGGCAGCTGGCCGACTGGCCGGGTGTCAGTCACTGCTACCGGCGGCCCCGTCGCTTGCCGGACTGGCCCTATAACCTGTTCGTGATGTTGCACGGCCACCAGCGTGACGAGGTCGAGGCGCAGGCCGCACGGCTGCGTGAATGGCTGGGCGACGCCTGTCGCGATCACCGTATTCTCTACAGCAGCCGCATCCTCAAGAAGACCGGGCTGCGGCTCGCCAGCGTGAAGGGAGCCTCGCCATGTTCCGAGTGACCCGCTACATCGACAGCCTGCTCGAACCGACGCCACTGACGCCTGCCCGCACCCCGCCGGGCCCGGTGGTGATCTGGAACCTGATTCGCCGCTGCAACCTGACCTGTCGGCACTGCTACACGGTGTCGGCCAACGTCGATTTCGCCGGTGAGCTGTCCACCGAGGAGGCGCTGAGGGTGCTCGAGGACCTCAAGGCCTTCCGGGTGCCGGCGCTGATCCTGTCCGGTGGCGAGCCGCTGATGCGCCCCGACATCTTCGAACTGTCGCACCGGGCCAAGGAGCTCGGGCTGTACACCGGGCTTTCCACCAACGGCACCCTGATCACCGAGGACAACATCGACGCCATCGCCGATGCCGGTTACGACTACGTCGGCATCAGCATCGACGGCCTGGAGGAGACCCATGACCAGATCCGCCAGCGTCGTGGCGCCTTTCGCGAGTCCATGGCTGCAGTCCGGCTGTGCAAGGAACGGGGCATCAAGGTAGGGCTGCGCTTCACCCTGACCCGGGACAACTACGCCCAGTTCGACGACATCCTGGCGCTGACCGCCGAGCACGACGTCGACAAGTTCTACCTGTCGCACCTCAACTACGGCGGACGCGGCCATCGCCACCGCAAGCACGACGCCTGGCACGCGATGACCCGCGACGCCATGACCCGACTGTTCGATCGCTGTCGCGCCGATCTCGAGGCGGGAATCCGGCGCGAGTACGTCACCGGCAACAATGACGCCGACGGGCCCTTCCTGCTGCACTGGGCCAGGCGTCACTTCCCCGATCGGGTCGAGGAGCTGAAGGCGCGTCTGGTCGCCTGGGGTGGCAATGCCAGCGGAGAGTACATCGCCAATATCGACAACCTGGGCAATGTCCACCCGGACTCCTTCTGGTGGGACCACCACCTTGGCAATGTGCGAGAGCGGCCGTTCTCGGAGATCTGGTGCGAGGCCGACGACGCGCTGATGCAGGGCTTTCGCAGTCGGCCACGGCCGCTCAAGGGACGCTGCGGCGCCTGTCGCTACCTGCCGATCTGCAACGGCAATACCCGGGTGCGCGCCTTCAAGACCCAGGGTGATCCCTGGGCCGAGGACCCGGGCTGCTACCTCGACGATGACGAGATCGGCCTGACCGACGCCGTCTCGCCCAAGATGATTCTGACGACCGGTTGAACGGGAGATCACCATGTCCTTGCAAGCCCTCTACGACCAGCTCGGCGAAGCGCCGCTCGCCTCCGGCGAGGTGGCCATCGTCGGCGCCGGCCCCGGTGACCCAGGCCTTTTGACCCTGCGCGCGCTCTACCTGCTCAGCCAGGCGGACTGCCTGGTCTATGATCGTCTGGTGTCGCCGGAGGTGCTCGCGCTGGCGCCCAAGGCGGCCCAGCGTTTCTACGTGGGCAAGGCGGCGCGTTGCCACGCCCTGACCCAGGAGGAAACCAACCAGTTGCTGGTGCGCCTGGCGGTCACCGGCAAACGGGTGGTGCGCCTCAAGGGAGGCGACCCCTTCATCTTCGGGCGCGGCGGCGAAGAGGCCGAGATGCTGGTGGACAACCAGATCCCTTTTCGCGTGGTGCCGGGAATCACCTCGGCCCAGGGTTGCAGCGCCTACGCCGGCTTCCCGCTGACCCATCGTGACCACGCCCAGGGGGTGACCTTTGTCACCGGCCACGCCCGCGCCGATGGCAGTCTCGATCTCGACTGGCGCTCGCTGGCCAGTCGCCACCACACCCTGGTGTTCTACATGGGGCTGACCAACGCCGAGCTGATCCAAGGCGAATTGCTCGCCAACGGTCTGCCCGCCGACCACCCGGTGGCGCTGATCGAACGCGGCACCACCCGGGAACAGCGCCGGGTGATCACTCGCCTGGACCAGTTACCGGAGACCATTCAGGCCGAGGGGCTAAGGCCGCCGACCCTGATCGTGGTGGGCGAGGTGGTGTCCCTGGCCGGGCGGCTCGATATGGACGCGGTGGCGGAGGCGGTGGCATGAACACGGCAAGACTGCTGGGCGCGGCCCTGATTGGGCTGATGCCGGGGCTGGTGCCGGGTTTTATGCTGGGTTTGATGCCAGTATCGGCCGAGGCGCAGGCGACAGATTCGGCTCCGCCGCAGCTCTATCAGGATCACTGCGCCAGCTGCCACGGCGCCGATCGTCTGGGCGCCATGGGGCCGGCGCTGCTGCCCCAGAACCTGGGGCGCATCAAGCCCGAAGAGGTTCGTCGGGTGATCGCCGATGGCCGCCCCGCGACCCAGATGCCCGGCTTTACCGACACGCTTGCCGAGGCCCAGGTCGATGCGCTGAGCGACTGGGTGCTGAGTGACCCGCCGGTGACCCCCGACTGGACGCTAGACGATATCCGCGCAAGCCAGGTGGTGTCGCATCCTCCTGGCAGCCTGGATGACACGCCTGAGTTCGACGCCGATCCGCAGAATCTGTTCGTGGTGGTAGAGACCGGCGATCACCACGCCAGCGTGCTCGACGGCGACACCTTCGAGCGCCTGGCGCGCTTCCCCACCCGCTTTGCCCTGCATGGCGGGCCCAAGTACAGCCCGGACGGCCGCTACGTCTATTTCGGCTCCCGCGATGGCTGGATCACCAAGTTTGATCTTTACCACTTCACCGTGGTGGCCGAAGTTCGCGCCGGCATCAATATGCGCAATATCGCGGTGTCCGCCGATGGCCGCTACGTGATGGCCGCCAACACCCTGCCGGGCAACCTGGTGCTGTTCGACGCCCACCAGCTCGATCCCATGCGGGTCTATCCTGCTGCCGACGCCGAAGGCAACGGTTCCCGGGTCAGCGCCGTCTACGCCGCGCCACCGCGCTCGAGCTTTATCGCCGCGCTCAAGGACGTCAAGGAGCTGTGGGAGATCCCCTGGCCGGTGGCGCCTGAAGCGGTGGTGGCCACGGGGCATATGGACGAGCCGCTGGATCCCGCGCGCAAGGCTCTGGAGGCCAGGGGCGAGAGCTTCGAGGTCCGGCGTCTGCCGGTGCCGGACTACCTCGACGACTTCTTCTTTGACCCCGAGTACCGCCGCGTCATCGGCGCCTCCCGCGGTGGCGATGGGGCCATGGTCATCGACCTGGACAGCGGCGACAAGCTGGCCGACCTGCCGTTGTCGGGCATGCCCCATCTGGGTTCCGGCATCACCTGGGAGACCGGCGGACGTCGGGTGATGGCGATTCCCCACCTGGCCAAGCCGGAAGTCTCGATCATCGACATGGACGACTATTCGCTGATCAAGACGCTGCATACCGACGGACCGGGCTTCTTCATGCGCAGCCACGAAAACTCCCGCTACGCCTGGACCGACGTGTTCTTCGGGCCCAACCGTGATCGTGTCCACGTGATCGACAAGGACAGCCTCGAGATCGTGCGCACCCTGATCCCGGAGCCGGGCAAGACGTCTGCCCACGTGGAGTTCGACCGCGACGGCGAGACCCTGCTGCTGAGCCTGTGGGAGCGCGACGGCGCGGTGATCGCCTACGACGCCGATAGCCTCGAGGAGATCACCCGGGTGCCGATGGACAAGCCGTCAGGCAAGTACAACGTGTGGAACAAGACCCACTATGAAGAAGGCACCTCGCACTAGGGCTTGTCTGAAAAGTGCCTGCGCTCGGTAATACGGCGTTAAAAATCGGATCAAATTGCTCATTTACACCCCGTAAACTGCGCTTTCTCACCGATTTTTGCCTTGTCTAACCTTCGCTCGTCGACTTTTCGGACAGCGCCTAGAGGCCTATGTGAAAAGTGCCTGCGATCGGCGGCTTTTCGGACAACGCCCAAGGACGTGGCGCTGTCCTGATACAAGGCGTGCTCGTGGTGGAGGTCAGTGCGTCTTGCCCGGAGGGGGCGTGCCAGCGGGCACGCTCCTCCTGGGCCTCTTTTCGATGGGACCCTGGTATCAACCTTCAATCCATCGTTTAAAACAAACGTCGACACCAGCATTGACCACGCCGGCCGAGGCTCGGATAGTGAATGGGCGTACAACGCTCATCCATTACTGGAGTTGAATCCATGCGACACAATAACAAGACGTTGCTGACCCTCTCCCTCGCCGCGCTATCCACAGCGGCGCTGGGCGTGACGAGCAGTGCTTCGGCCGCCACCCTGGACGAAGTCACCTCCCGCGGCGAACTCCAATGCGGTGTCAACGTCGGCCTGTCCGGTTTCTCCTCGCCGGACGAGAACGGCAACTGGCAGGGACTCGATGTGGAAACCTGTCGCGCCATCTCGGCGGCGATCTTCGGCGACGCCGACAAGGTGGTGTTCACCCCGCTGACCGCCAAGGAGCGCTTCACCGCGCTGCAGTCCGGCGAGATCGACGTGCTCTCGCGCAACACCACCTGGACCGCCACCCGGGACAACTCCCTGGGCCTCAATTTCACGACGACCACCTTCTACGATGGTCAGGGCTTCATGGTGGCCAAGGATCTCGGCATCGAAAGCCTCGAGGATCTGAACGGCGCCTCCATCTGTATCCAGTCCGGCACCACCCACGAGCTCAACCTGGCGGACTACTTCCCGGCCAAGGGCATCGACATCAACACCGTGACCTTCGATACCCCGGACCAGACCGCCTCGGGCTTCGCCAGCGGGCGCTGTGACGTGCTCACCTCGGACACCTCCCAGCTCAGCGCCCTGCGCCTGCAGCTGCCGGAACCGGACAGCGTCGAGATCCTCACCGAGCTGATTTCCAAGGAGCCGCTGGGCCCGGTGGTCGCCCAGGGTGACGACCAGTGGTTCGACATCGTCAAGTGGACGGTCTTCGCCATGGTCAATGCCGAGGAACTGGGCATCACCAGCGACAACGCCGAGCAGATGAAGAATGATCCGCCCAATCCCCAGGTGGCGCGCCTTTTGGGTGTCGACGGCACCTACGGAGAGCAGCTCGGTCTGACCAACGACTGGGCCTACAACATCGTCTCCCAAGTGGGCAACTACGGTGAGGTGTTCGCCGATACCGTGGGCGAGAACTCACCGCTGGGCATCAGCCGTGGCATGAACGCCCTGTGGAACGAAGGCGGCATCCTCTACGCCCCGCCGATCCGCTGATACTGTCCGCTGCGACCCCGGCCATGGCCGGGGTCGTCCGACCCATGACGGATAGAGCGACGACGTCGCGCGCCGGCCCACTTGCCGTTCGCGGGTGAATGCCCACGGCCGCGAGACGGGCCGGAGGCAAGCGTCGTCCAGCAAGAGGCTCGCCCATGTCCACGCCCCCTATCGAACGGACGCCGCTATGGCGGCGTCCTGCCTTTCGTGCGCTGATCATCCAGGCGCTGCTGCTGGCAGGCCTCGCCGCGCTGATCGCGATGATGATCGGCAATGCCCTGACCAATCTTGAGGCCAGGGGCATCACCACCGGTTTCGACTTCCTCGGTGAGCGCGCCGGGTTCTCGATCCCCCAGACCCTGATCGACTACTCTGGCGACAGCAGCTACGCCCGCACCTTCGTGGTGGGGCTGCTCAATACCCTGCTGGTGTCCGGGCTCGGCATTCTGGCCGCCACCCTGATCGGCTTCGCCGTGGGTATCGCGCGGCTGTCGCCCAACTGGCTGCTGGCTCGCCTGGCGGCGGCCTTCGTCGAGACCTTCCGTAATATCCCGCTGCTGGTGCAGATCCTGTTCTGGTACTTCGCCGTGCTCCAGGCCCTGCCCAGTCCGCGCCAGAGCATGTCGCTGCTCGAGGCGTTCTTTCTCAACGTGCGCGGGCTGATGGTGCCGGCGCCGGTGCCCGAGCCAGGCTTCGGCCTGACCCAGCTGGCGCTGGTAGTAGCGATCCTGGCGGTGGTGGCCCTTGGTATCTACGCCAGACGGCTGCAGCAGCGTACCGGCAAGGCGCTGCCGGTGTACTGGCTCGGCAGCGCCCTGATCATTGGCTTGCCGCTGCTGGTGTTCGTGGCCAGCGGCAGCCCGCTTGCCTGGGACGTGCCGTCGCTCAAGGGCTTCAACTTCTCCGGCGGTATCACCGTGATCCCGGAGCTGATGGCACTGTGGCTGGCGCTGTCGATCTACACCGCCTCCTTTATCGCCGAGATCGTGCGTTCAGGGATCCAGTCGGTGCCCAAGGGGCAGATCGAGGCGTCCCGGGCGATCGGCCTGCCGGGCAACATCACTTTGCGCAAGGTGGTCATCCCCCAGGCGATGCGAGTGATCGTGCCGCAGCTCACCAGTCAGTACCTGAACCTGATCAAGAACTCGTCGCTGGCGACCGCCATCGGCTATCCCGACCTGGTGGCGGTGTTCGCCGGTACCAGCCTCAACCAGACCGGCCAGGCGATAGAGATCATCGCCATGACCATGGCGGTCTATCTGACCATCAGTCTGGTGGTGTCGGCGTTGATGAACGTCTACAACGCCCGGACCCTGCTCAAGGAGCGCTGAGATGAATACGCCAACCATGCGCTCTGCCATGAGCCGCTTGTCTGTCTTCGTTGGAGGACTGCTGCCATGACCGAGCGTCCCACACCTCCTTCCCAGTCCCCGGTGCACCCCCCGAGTGAGCCCGAGGTGGCGCCGGCGGCCGCGTCCACCGAGCATTCGATGATCGCCGCCCGCCCGGCGCCGGTGGCACGCCATGGCGTCACCGGCTGGCTGCGCAGTCGGCTGTTCTCGACCCCGCTCAATTCGGTGGTCTCGCTGATCACCCTGGCGGTGCTGGTATGGGCGCTGTCCCCGCTGGTGCAGTGGGCGCTGATCGACGCCGACTGGATCGGCACCACCCGCGAAGCCTGTACCGGCGAGGGCGCCTGCTGGGTGTTCATCAGCGCCCGCTTCGAGACCATCGTCTACGGCTTCTACCCCGAGACCGAGCGCTACCGCGTCGATATCACCCTGGCGCTGCTGGTGGCCACCATCGCCTGGCTGATGATTCCCCGACTGCCGGCCAAGCGCTGGGTGGTGATCTTCGCCCTGGTCGGCTTTCCGGTGATCGCCTGGCTGTTGCTGCTGGGAGGCCACTTCGGCCTGCCGGCGGTGCCCACCCGTGAGTGGGGCGGGCTGATGCTGACCCTGACCGTGGCCATCGTCGGCATCGTCGGCTCACTGCCGCTGGGGGTGATCCTGGCGCTGGGCCGGCGCTCGCAGATGCCGCTGGTGCGCAGCCTGTCGGTGGTGTTCATCGAGTTCTGGCGCGGCGTGCCCTTGATCACGGTGCTGTTCATGGCCTCGGTGATGCTGCCGCTGTTCGTGCCCAGCGAGGTCGAGTTCGACAAGCTGTTGCGCGCACTGATCGGCATCATGTTCTTCTGGAGCGCCTATATGGCCGAGGTGGTGCGTGGCGGCCTGCAGGCGATCCCCAGAGGCCAGGAAGAGGCCGCCAAGGCGCTGGGCCTGGGCTACTGGCGGCGGATGGGCCTGATCATCCTGCCCCAGGCGCTCAAGCTGGTGATCCCGGGCATCGTCAACACCTTCATCGCGCTGTTCAAGGACACCTCACTGGTGCTGATCATCGGCCTGTTTGACCTGCTGGCGATCATCCGTGCCGGGCTCACCGACACCAACTGGCTGGGCTTCGCCACCGAGGGCTACGTGTTCGCCGCGCTGATGTTCTGGATCTTCTGCTTCGGCATGTCACGTTACAGCCAATATATCGAACGGCGTCTACATACCGGCCATTGACGGCCCACAACAACAAATTTGATCGGGAGGCAGCCATGTCTGCTCAAGCGGCGACCACGGCGGATTCGAACACGCCGATGATCGAGATCGACGGCCTCAACAAGTGGTACGGGGACTTCCACGTGCTGCGCGACATCGACCTGACCGTGCAGCCAGGGGAACGCATCGTGGTGTGCGGGCCCTCGGGGTCCGGCAAATCCACCCTGATCCGCTGCATCAATCACCTGGAGGAACACCAGCAGGGCCGCATCACCGTGGGCGGGGTGCACATGACCCAGGACGTCAAGCGCATCGAACAGATCCGTCGGCACGTCGGCATGGTGTTCCAGCACTTCAATCTGTTCCCTCACCTGTCGGTGCTCGACAACTGCTGCATCGCCCAGACCTGGGTGCAGAAGAAGCCCCGGCGCGAGGCCGAGGCCACCGCCATGGAGTTTCTCGAGCGGGTGCAGATCGCCGACCAGGCCCACAAGTACCCGGGCCAGCTGTCCGGCGGCCAGCAGCAGCGCGTGGCCATCGCGCGCGCGCTGTGTCTGCGCCCAGAGGTGATGCTATTCGACGAGCCCACCTCGGCGCTGGACCCGGAGATGATCAAGGAGGTGCTGGACGTGATGATCGAGCTGGCCCGGGAAGGCATGACCATGCTCTGCGTGACCCACGAGATGGGCTTCGCCAAGACCGTGGCCGACCGGGTGATCTTCATGGATCAGGGCCAGATCATCGAGCAGGCGCCGCCCCAGGAGTTCTTCAACAACCCGCGCTCGGAGCGTACCCAGCTGTTCCTGAGTCAGATCCTGGGGCACTGAGGCGCCCTGGCCGCGCGCTTGCTCGCGCAGAGCGCGGCAAGGCGGACGGGGGCGACAGCAGCGGGGCACATAAGCTGGAGGACTGGTAGCGCGGGGTGGCTCCCATGGCGTCGCTGCGAGAAAGACTGCGCCGATAAAGGCGCGGAGTGTCGAGAGCGATGGCGGCGACCACCGCCGTGGCATTCCTTGAAGGAATACAACCAGCGATAATTTTCGTTTGTCGCCGCCTCCCCGCTCTGGTCTTATCGGTGGCATCACCGCCTGCCAACCGATAGGAGCCCGGATGTCTTCCGACTTTGTGACCGCCGACGAGATTCGTGACCGCTTTGCCTCTGCCATGTCGGCCATGTACCAGGCCGAGGTGCCCCAGTACGGCACCCTGCTGTCACTGGTCGAGCAGGTGAATCGGCAGACCCTCGAGGCTGATCCGGCGCTGGCCGAGCGGCTCGAGGCCAGCGGCGAGCACGCTCGCCTGGGCGTCGAGCGTCACGGTGCGATCCGGGTGGGCACGGCCGAGGAACTCGCCACCCTGAGGCGCCTGTTTGCGGTGATGGGGATGTTCCCTGTGGGCTACTACGACCTGTCCGAGGCCGGGGTGCCGGTGCACTCCACCGCCTTTCGCCCGGTCACCGACGAGGCCCTGGCGCGCAATCCCTTCCGCCTGTTTACCTCGCTGCTGCGCCTCGAGCTGATCGAGGACGTCGAGCTGCGCACCCTGGCCAGCGAGATCCTGGCCAAGCGCGACATCTTCACCCCGGGGGTGCGTGAACAGATCGCTACCTTCGAGCAGCAGGGTGGCCTCACCGAGGAACAGGCCAAGCGCTTCGTCGCCGAAGCCCTGGAGACCTTCCGCTGGCACCAGGACGCCACCGTGGACCGCGCCACCTACGAGCGGCTGCACTCGGCCCACCGTCTGATCGCCGACGTGGTGTGCTTCCGTGGCCCGCACATCAATCACCTGACGCCGCGGACCCTGGATATCGACGAAGCCCAGCGCCGGATGCCCGAGCATGGCATGACGCCCAAGGCGGTGATCGAGGGCCCGCCCCGGCGCGCCTGTCCGATCCTTCTGCGTCAGACCAGCTTCAAGGCGCTGGAAGAGACCACCCGCTTTGTCGGTGACGCCGAGGGCAGCCACACCGCCCGCTTTGGCGAGATCGAGCAGCGTGGCGTGGCGCTGACACCCAAGGGCCGCGCCCTGTATGACCGCTTGCTGGGCGAGGCCCGCAAGGCGACCCAGGGGCTGGACAACGCCGCCCATCAGGCTCGCCTGGCCGAGGTCTTCGCCGACTTCCCCGATGACGAGACCACCCTGCGCCGCGAGGGTCTGGCCTACTTCGTCTACCGTGCGGTAGACGAGTTCGACGGTGACGCCTCTGTGGAGGCACAGATCGCCGCCGGCAAGGTGGTGGCCGAGCCGCTGACCTACGAGGACTTCCTGCCGGTGTCGGCGGCGGGCATCTTCCAGTCCAACCTGGGCGGTGAGGAGAGTGCGGTGGGGCAGGGCAACGCCAACCGCGACGCCTTCGAGGCGGCGCTGGGGGCCTCGGTGCGCGATGAACTCGAGCTCTACGCCCGCCGCGAGCGCGAATCCCTGGTGGCGCTTGGCCTGAAACGCTGATCCTGATGATTGGCCTGAGCCTCTCTGTATCAGCCGCTGAATGTGCCCATCGCTGATCCTGTCGTCACGGCTCTTGCCTTTACGGAAAGTACCCGCGCCGATCGATCTTCCGCCCGGAAGATCGATCGGCGTTGGCGTTGGCGTTGGCATTGCGGGTAGCGAGGCGATGTTGGCGGGCGGGTCCTCAGCGAGTGCGAGCCGTGGCACACAAAGGTAAGCTTCTGGCTTTTCTTGTCTCAGGAGTTTGTCGCCATGGAGTGGCTCGCCGCCATCTCGCCGCTGTCCCCCCTCGTCAGTCTCGGCCTGATCCTGCTGTCCGGTGTCACCTCGATGATCAGCGCGTCGCTGGGCGTGGGCGGCGGCACCCTGTTGATCATGACCATGGCCCAAGTGATGCCTGCGGCGGCACTGATCCCGGTGCATGGCATGGTCCAGCTTGGCTCCAATGGCGGACGCCTGGCCATGAGCTGGCGATACGTTCACTGGCCGCTGCTGGCGACCTTTGTCCCCGGAGCCCTGGTCGGCGCCCTGGTGGCCGGCTGGCTGCTGATTCGCCTGCCCAGCGGGGTGCTGGAGCTGTCGATCGCCGCCTTTGTGCTCTATACCCTGTGGGGGCCGGGGCTGCCCAAGCGCGCCCTGGGTCGCCTGGGCACCCTGATCGCCGGCGCCGTCACTACCCTGTTGTCCAGCTTTGTCGGCGCCAGTGGGCCCATGGTGGCGGCCTTCGTCAAGCAGACCGGAAACTCCCGCCAGGGTACGGTGGCCACCTTCGCCGCCTGCATGACCTTCCAGCACCTGACCAAGGCCTTCGTCTTCGGCGTCGCCGGTTTCCTGTTCGCCGACTGGCTGTGGTTGATCCTGCTGATGATCGGCGTCGGGGTGCTGGGCACCTGGCTTGGACTGCGCCTGTTGCATCACGTGTCGGAGCGGCGTTTCGACACCGGATTCCGGGTGGTGTTGACCGCGCTGTCGCTGCGTCTGGTGTGGCTGGGCATGACGCGGCTGCTGACCTGAACGTCTGGGCAGGCACGGCCGCCATGGGCGAGGGTCAAGACGAAAGATGTGGGCGAAGTAGTGCATATGGGGTAGTTGCCCCCCGCTCCAGAGCGGCTGAATTGGCATAGAGTGATAGGTAGTCGTCACTGCTGGTCGACTGCCACCCTCGAGTCCTTCAATGCCTCTATTTGCCCGCCGTGAACTCCCGATCCAATGGCTTATCGCTGCCTCCATCGTCGGCATGACGCTGATGATGGCCGGTCTGCTGCTGTGGCAGTCGTGGGATCAGGCTCGGGACTCGCTGGTCGAGGCGCTGCAGCGATCCAGCCAGCAGCTGTCGGCGACGGTGGAGGTCAAGACCCGCTCGCTGATCGAACCTTCCAGGGCGATGCTCGGTGTGCTGAGCAGAGAAACGAGCATCGAGAACTTCGACAGTGCCCGAAGCGATCATCTACTGCCCATGCTGGCGGCGGTGGTCGACGCCCAGGAGGTGCTGGGAGGCGCCTACATCGGCTCCGACAACGGCGACTTTCTGATGGTTCGCGCCATCGAGCGACTGTCGCCCGGGGCAGTATCCGACTCATTGAATCTGGCCGGTGGCACTTACCTGGCGCTGATCCTGCACGGCGACAGGCGGCAAGGCATGGCTGGCTACTGGCAGGTACTCGACGATGAGGCGAGGGAGCTACGTCGCATCGCCATCGAGAGCCACGGCCTGGACCCGCGCGATCGACCCTGGTTTCGTCAGGCGCTGGACGAGTACGGCCCGCAGCTATCGGCTCCCTATACCTTCTTCACCAACGGTGAGCAGGGCGTCACCCTGTCCCAGCGATCCCGTGACGGACGCGCCGTGCTTGGCATCGACATGACCTCCGCGGATCTCGGCAAGGAAATCCATGCGTTTGCCACCACCCAGGGGTCACTGCTGGCCATCACTACCCCCGAGGGCGATGTGCTCGCCCACAACGCGGACAAGGATGCGGCGCTGTTGCCGGGGACCTCGCTGGAGGATCTGGGCGAGGCGCCGTTGATCGAGCTCAAGGATCAGGGGGTGCTGGCGACGCCGGTCCGCTACTTCTGTGGTGAGCAGTACTGGTGGGGGCTGGCGCTGCCCTTCGACATGCTCGGCAGTCGACTGGCCTGGCTGCTGGTGGCCATGCCGGAGCGGGAGCTGATGGCGAGCCTGCGTGAATCCCTGTGGCACCGTCTGTTGCTGTCGCTGGGGCTGGTGACGCTGATGGTGCCACTCGGCATCCTGCTGGGTCGCCGACTCGGGCGCCCACTGCGCGAACTGGGCGAGCAGGTACGGACCATCTCCGAGTTCGACCTCGATGCCTATCGCGGGGTCGACTCCCGGGTGCGCGAGGTGGCTCACCTGTCCGGTGCGCTGGACACTCTGGTGCATCGCGTCGGCGAGTTTCGGCGCATCAATCGCATGCTGGGACGCGAGCGCCGGCTCGACGTGATGCTCGACGGCATCCTCGATGAGCTGTTGAACGTCACCGGCAGCCACCACGGGGTCATCTATCTGGCCAACGAGGACAGTTCTGGCCGCCTGTCGCCGGTCGCCGAGGCGGGTCAGGGGTGGGGCGATGCCTCCTTGCCGGCGACGCTCGAGGTCGACCAGGACTCGGGCCCTCTGCTGGAGGTGCGGCGAGCGCTGGAGGCGCAAGGGTATCTGGTGCAGTCGCTGCGCGACCGCGCCGGCAAGCGTCTCGGGATACTGCTGCTGGCGCACCGGGACGGTGGTCAGGATGATGACCAGTGGCGCACCTTCGTCGCCGAGGTGTCATCGGTGGCGGCGGTGGCCATCGACATGCGCCGCCTGCTCGAGGGCGAGGCGCGTCTGCTGGACGCCATGATTCAGCTTGTCGCCAGGGCCACCGATGCCAAGTCACCCCACACCGGGGGACACTGTACCCGGGTACCGCAACTGGCGGAGATGCTGATCGACGAAGTGGACCGGGCGCGCCAGGGCCCTTTTGCTGCGGTTCACCTCAGCGAGGAAGAGCGCGCCACCTTCCACCTGGCGGCCTGGCTGCACGACTGCGGCAAGCTGACCACCCCAGACCACATCATGGAGAAGGCCACCAAGCTCGAGACCCGTTACAACCGGATCCACGAGATCCGCACCCGCTTCGAGGTGCTGTGGCGAGACGCCGAACTCGATTACTGGCGCGCCATCGCCCAGGGGGGCGAAGCAACAAAGCTTGACCAGGTACTGCAGCGTCGGCGCCAGGAGCTGCAGGAGGCCTACGCCTGCGTCGCCGAGGCCAACCATGGCCGCGAGGCGATGAGCGAGGCCGACTGCCAGCGCTTGGAGACCATCGGCGAGTGGCGCTGGCTGCGTTACTTCGATGACCGCCTGGGGCTGTCACGGGCCGAACTGGACAACATGGCCGAAGAACCCCGTCGCGCCTTGCCTGCAGAAGAACGTCTGCTTGCCGATCTGCCCCGTCATCGCATTGCCTGGCAGCGTCCCTGTCCCCCGGTGCATCCCGAGGACCCCGACAATCACTGGGGCTTTTCGATGGAGCCGCCGTCCCTGGCGGAGCATCAGGGGGAGCTTTACAACCTGTGCATCGCCCGAGGCACCCTCAACGACGTCGAACGCTTCCGCATGCAGGAGCACGTGATCCAGACCATCATCATGCTCGAGTCTCTGCCCTGGCCCGCTCACCTGAAGCGAGTGCCGGAGATCGCCGGCAATCACCATGAGCGCATGGACGGACAGGGGTATCCGCGGCGGCTGCGACTCGGCGAGGCCAGCCTGGAAGAGCGAATCATGGCGCTGGCGGATGTGTTCGAGGCGCTGACCGCCTCCGATCGTCCCTACAAGAATGGCCTGCCGCTGTCCCGCGCGCTGGAGATCCTGGCCGACATGGTCAAGGACGGCCACCTGGACCCGGCGGTCTTCGAGTTGCTGCTGGATAGCGGCGTGTGGCGGCGCTACGCCGATACCTTTGTGGCCGACCGACAGATCGACCAGGTCGATATCGATGCCATCCGGGCCCGAGCTCGGCGTTGACCTAACGTGGAGCCTGCTGCTGTGTTCGGGATACGCGTCTGCAGATCTGCACATATAGTGGAGAGAGCGCTACCCCTTTCGGCTTAGGGCGTTTCGTCACGCTTGAAAGTCCCGTTTGCCTCGTCACGAGAGGTCCGACCATGTACCGCCATCGTCTCGTCATTCCGGTGCAGTGGCTGATCGGTATCGTTATCGTCGGGGTGATGGTGGTGATGGCGGTGGCGCTGCTGGGGTTCTCCTGGCACCAGTCCCAGCGCACGCTGGGGGCGACCCTGGAAGAGACCTCGGCTCAGCTGGTCGACACCCTGGAGGCGCGCACCCAGGCGCTGGTGAGGCCGGCACGGGTGGCCATCGACATGCTGGCCAACGGGGCCCCGGGCGAGGCCGACGACTGGGACGGCCGGCTGGCAGCGTTGCCGCTGATGAGGGCGGCGCTGGAAGCCCATCGACTGGTCGACGCCGTCTACATCGGCTATGGCAGCGGCGACTTCCTGATGTTTCGCGCGGTGGATCGCATGCTCGAGAGCAAGCGTCCCGACCTGGTCGATAGCGGCGGCCAGGACGCGGCCTACCTGGCGCTGGTGGTGGATGCACGCCCTGGCCAGCCACCGCAGAGTGAATGGCATCTGTTCGATCCATCGCTTGCTCCGCTCGGGCGCGAGCGACTCGACCAGTACTTCTTCGATCCGCGCAGCCGTCCCTGGTTTCAGCAGGCACCCGAGGGTGACGCTCCTTTCCTGACCGCTCCCTATGTGTTTTTCAACACTGGCGAAATCGGCATCAGCATGGCGCGCCGCCGCGGTGACGCCGTGGTCGGCCTGGATGTCGCCTCGCGGGACCTCGGCGTCGGCCTGGATGACCTGCGGTTGACGCCGCAGACACGCATGGCGGTGGTCACCGCCTCCGGCCAGGCGCTGGCGACCACCCTGGACGCCACACTGGATCCTGGGCCCGGCAACGCCCGCCAATTGTCCTCTTTCGAGGATCTGGCCATGCCGGTGCTGGCGCAATTGTTGACCACGAACGTCGACCAGCCACCGCGGCGGTTGTCCCATGACGGTCGCCAGTGGTGGGGGCTGGTGCTGCCCTTTGTCACCCTGGGGGGCGAGGCCACGCGGCTGATTGCAGCCGTCCCGGAAGACGAGCTGACCTCCGATGTGCGCCAGATGATGCTGGAGAGTTCGTTGTTGGCGGGGATCGTGACGCTGGCCTTGTTGCCGCTGGGGGTGCTGCTGGGACGACGACTGGGGCGTCCGCTGCGGGAGTTGTCCGGACAGGTCGAGGCGCTCGGGCGCTACGATTTTTCCGCCTGCGACGGTGTCGGCTCTCGGGTGACCGAGGTGCGCGGGCTCAGCGTGGCACTGCGCCGGCTGGCGCGTGGTATCGAGGGCTTTGGACGCATCACCCGGGTGCTCAACAGCGAGCCACGCCTGGATCGCATGCTGACCAGCATCCTCGAGGATCTGCTGCGCGGCACCGGCAGTCGCGCCGGCGCCATCTATCTGGCCGATGAACAGGACGAGGGACGCTTCGCTCGGATCGCCAGGGAGGGGGAGGCGAGGGATCCCGATGCGGACCCCCGGAGTCGGGAGCTGCGACTGCAGGAAGGCTCCGAGGCCGAGCTCGAAGCGCTGATCGAGCGCTTTGAGGCGGCCGGCTATCTGTTGCAGCCGCTGCGTAACCGGGAGGGAGCGACGCTGGGTCTACTGGCGTTGGCGCGGCGCTCGCTGGACGATGATGACGCTCACTGGCGTGCCTTCGTCGCCGAAGTGTCGGCGGCGGCTGCGGTGGCCATCGACCTGAGGCGACTGCTGCGTGGTGAGGCGCGTCTACTGGAGGGCATCGTCCAGCTGGTGGCCCATGCCATCGACGCCAAGTCGCCGCATACCGGAAGCCACTGCTCACGAGTGCCGGTACTGGCGGAGATGATCGTCGAGGGCATCGATCGCAGCGAGCACGGGGTATACGCCGAGACTCACTTCGACGCGACCCGCCGCAGCGCCTTCCATCTGGCGGCCTGGCTGCATGACTGCGGCAAGCTGGCGATCCCCGACGAGGTAATGGAAAAGGCCACCAAGCTCGAGGCCCGCTACGACCGTATCCATGAGATTCGCACCCGCTTCGAGGTGCTGTGGCGCGATGCCGACGTGGCCTACTGGCAGGGGCGCGCCCACGGTGGCGATCCGGTGACGCTGGAGCGACGGCGCCATGCGCGACAGCAGGAGCTGATCGCAGCCTTTGAATGCGTGGCCGAGGCCAATCGGGGGGGCGAGGCCATCAGCGATGAGCTGCTGGAGCGCCTGACCGTCATCGCCGAGTGGCGCTGGTGGCGGCACTTCGATGATCGGCTCGGGGTATCGCGAGATGAGCTCAAGCGCATGTCCCGCGAACCTCTGCGCAGGCTGCCCGCGGAGGAGCGTCTGCTGGCCGACCTGCCACGTCACGAGATTCCCTGGCACCGCTCTCGCCCGGCGGTGGCGCCGGACGACCCCGACAATGTCTGGCGTTTCGACATGCGGCCCAGTGAATTGGCCGGCCATCAGGGCGAGCTTTTCAATCTCAGGGTGTCCCGCGGCACCCTCAACGAGGTCGAGCGATTCCGCATCCAGGAGCACGTGGTCCAGACCATCATGATGCTCGAGGCGCTGCCCTGGCCCGCGCACCTGCGTCGGGTCCCGGCCATCGCCGGCAATCATCACGAGCGCATGGACGGTACCGGTTATCCACGCCGACTGGCGATGAAGGACGCCAGCCTCGAGGAGCGGGTCATGGTGATGGCGGACGTGTTCGAGGCCTTGACCGCCGCGGACCGCCCCTACAAGTCGGCCATGACCCTTTCCCGGGCACTGGCGACGCTGGCCGACATGGTGCGGGAGGGCCATCTGGACCCCGAGATCTTCCGGCTGATGCTGGAGCAGCGGATCTACAGCGACTACGCCGAACGCTTCTTGACGCCGGCCCAGCGTGATAGCGTTGATACCGAGGCGCTGCTGGCCCGTGCGGGAGTTTGACCTGACGCAAGCGCGCAGGAGTAGGCCCGCCCCGGCTTTTGCCCAAGTGGACGACGACAAAGGCGCCTGCATGAACGGCTAGTTCGCCCGAAATGGTCTATATAATGCCGAGAATGATGGTGAACGCTCGCCAATTTGGCCTGTACAGGCCGGTCAAGTGGGTCATAATGCCGTCAGTGCAGTCTGGAAATCGCAGGGGTTTGGATAAATGGTGACCACAAGGAATTCCGGGTGGCGTTCGCTGACGATGCTGGTCGCGCTGGTGGTGACCTGTCTGATGGTGGTGCAG
This sequence comes from Halomonas sp. BN3-1, assembly GCF_003056325.1. Taxonomy (NCBI): domain Bacteria; kingdom Pseudomonadati; phylum Pseudomonadota; class Gammaproteobacteria; order Oceanospirillales; family Halomonadaceae; genus Halomonas; species Halomonas sp. BN3-1. The sequence goes on from NZ_PYVV01000005.1 coordinate 225,099, forward strand.
TCCGCCCAGGCAGGCAATCCGCGCTACGCAGGCATCGTGGTGGATGCCGAGAGTCATGAGATCCTGTACGCGGAAAACGCCGATGAGCGCCGCTATCCGGCCTCACTGACCAAGATGATGACCCTTTATATGCTGTTCGAGGCTCTGGACGGTCGTACCATGAGTCTGGGCCAGCCGCTGCCGGTCTCTTCCCATGCGGCCTCGATGCCGGCGACCAAGCTGTGGCTCAAGCCCGGTGACAGCATCCCGGTGGAGAAGGCCATCCAGGCGTTGGTCGTGCGCTCCGCCAATGACGTGGCGGTGGTGGTGGCCGAGTCCCTGGGCGGTTCCGAGTCGCACTTCGCCGATATGATGACCCGCAAGGCGCGCAGCCTGGGCATGAACAACACCACCTTCCGCAACGCCTCTGGCCTGCCCAACTCCGGCCAGGTCACCACGGCGCGGGACATGGTCATCCTGGCGCGTCGTCTGATGCTGGACTTCCCCCAGTATTACCCCTACTTCTCTCTTACCGAGTTCACCTGGCGTGGCACTCGTCACACCGGTCACAACCGTCTGCTGACCAAGTACCCGGGTACCGATGGTCTCAAGACCGGCTTCATTCGTGCCTCCGGCTTCAATGTGGCGACCTCGGCCACGCGCAATGGACGGCGCATGGTGGCGGTGGTCATGGGCGGCTACACCGCCGCTTCCCGTGATGAGCAGATGATGAGCCTGCTCGACCGTGGCTTCCTGCGGGCTTCGCTGGTCGACGGTCGTGGTTTCCTTGCCAATACCGACGTCTCCGGTGGCGAACTGATGGCGCCTCGCCAGCGTGGGTTGATCTCTGCGCCGACGCCGAGCCGTGTCGCTCAGGTGCCATCGACCGCGGTGCGGCCGTCACGGGTCGAGACCGTGGTTCGTCCGGCCACGCCGACGCTGGCCAGCCGCCAGTCGGCGACAGCGCCGGTGCGCTTCGAGTCCGCCGCCCCGATCATTTCTGATTCGCGTCGTTCTTCGTCCGGTCCCGACCCGCTGCGCAACCTGATCGACCAGCCGAGTGCCTCGGCACCCGCATTGGCATCGATTCCGGTGGCGGCCTCGGTGCCCGACGCGGCAGCGGCGAGGCCTGAGCCCAGCCCTGTGTCGAGTGCCGTGTCGAGCGCGCCGTCCAGCGCGGCGAGCACGAACACCACCAGCGCGAATGCGAACAGCACCATCGCGCAGACCGGCGACTGGGGGGTCCAGGTGGGGGCGTTCAGCGACATGGACAGCGCGCGCAGCCAGGCCAGCCAGGCGGCCGATCGTCTGGCGGGCGAGATGGCCCACGCCCGGGTAGCGGTGGCGCGAGCCGACAATGCCAACATCTACCGTGCCCGCGTGGTGGACCTGCAGGAAGGCCAGGCCCGTTCGGCCTGTCGGCGACTGCTGCAGCAGGGCATGGACTGCATGGTCGTTCAGGCCAGCCTCTAAGCGTCACGTTCGCGCCGCCTTCACGTCGTTCTCCGACAAGGCCCGCCTCCGGCGGGCCTTTTGCTGCATGGCATAGACCAGTGCACAGTTCTGGTGCGTCTGTTCTTGCCAGCGAAGCGTTCGCCCCCTAACGTTGTGTCTGTTACCCCCGTCGGCCCCGTGCCGGCGGGGTTCGTTTTTGGGTCAGGTAGATGGTGGTCGTGAGCCACTTGCCATCAGCGCTGCGGACAGGGAGGAGAGCATGGGGTCATCGTTCAAGGGTATCGGGTTCATGTGTCTTGGCGTGCTGTGCCTGGCGCTCGGTGACGCCATTTCCAAGTGGCTCGGCGAGGTGCATTCGCCGTTGCAGATCATCTTCTTTCGCACCCTGGTGTCGTTGCCGTTGATCATGCTGCTGGCGCACCAGGGGGGCGGCCTGCGCACCCTGTCGACCCGACGTCCTGGGGTGCATCTGATCCGTGGTCTGATCTATACCGGCACCATGGGTTGCTTCGTGCTGGGGTTGACGATGATGCCGCTGGCCGAGGGCACCGCCATCGCCTTTGCCGCGCCGCTGTTTGTCAGCCTGCTGTCGGTCCCGCTGCTGGGCGAGCGGGTGAGCGTGCCGGTGGTGCTGGCGTCGCTGGTGGGCTTTGCCGGTGTATTGGTGATCGTGCGTCCAGGCAGTGAAGGCATCTCGCTGGGTGCCCTGTCGATGCTCGGGGCGGCGGTGTTCTATGCCTTGATGATGATCACCGCTCGGCGCTACGGCGCCCGCGAGCACCTGTGGGCGATGGTGTTCTACATGACTCTGGTGCCCTTTGTAGTGACCGGCGTCGCTCTGCCGCTGGTATGGCAGGCGCCGGCGCTGGAGCATTGGCCGGCCTTTCTCATGTCCGGGGTGCTCGGGGTCGGCGCCACCGCCTTTATTACCCTGGCCTTTCGTCACGCGCCGGCCGCTATCGCCGCCCCCTTCGACTATACCGCCATGCTGTGGGCGGTCCTGCTCGGCTGGATGATCTGGGACGAGGTGCCGGATCTCGGGGTGCTGATCGGCGGCACCCTGATCATCGCCAGCGGCCTGGCGATCGCCTACCAGGAGGGGCGCACCAGCCTCAAGCGGCGCCCTTCGGCCTGAGCTGGGCGCTTGATCGGATGGAAGGACCAGGAGGTTGACCGACATCACGTCGCCTTGGGGGGAGGCGCTTGCCGTCCTAAGCTTGCCTTAAGTTGCTGCCGTCAGGCTGCCTGTTACGCGACAAGGCGTATCACCTTCAGGGAGCAGGACGATGGCATCGATTCCGTCACATTCAAAAAGCCGGCAGATCAAGGTGTGGGACCCGTTGGTCCGCGTCTTTCACTGGGCGCTGGTGCTGGGGTTTGCCCTCAATTACGCCGAAATTGGCCCTCATCGTTATATCGGCTACACCCTGATGGGGCTGATAGGGCTGCGTGTCGTCTGGGGGCTGGTGGGGCCCTGGTCGGTGCGCTGGTCGAGCTTCTGGCCGACACCCTCGCGCCTTGGAGCGGCGCTCAAGAGACAGGCCGCAGCACAGGAAGCAAAGGAAAACAGTTCCCCTCAGCGCATCACCCATACCCCGCTGGGGGCGGTGATGATGTTGCTGATGCTGGCCTTGCTGGTGGGGCTCGGTACCACCGGCATCTTGATGGTGCACACCGAGCGTTTCCACGATGTGCACTGGATGGAGGAGCTGCACGAGGGCCTCGCCACGGCGGTACTGTGTCTGGTGCCGTTGCACGTGGGCGGCGCCATCCTGGAGGGGCGACGACTGGGCGACAACCTGATCGCCGCAATGGTCCATGGGCGTCGAAGGGTCAGGCCTCGCGTCTAAGGGTCGCGTTCGGCGGTGGGCTGCCTGGCCGGGCTCCCAGGCCGGTTCAGCCTTCCCAGGCCGTCAGCAGGTCCCTCGCGGCGCACGCCGGGTCCTCCTGGCCGCAGATGGCGGAGACCACGGCCATGCCGTCGGCGCCGCTTTGACGCACCGCCGAGGCGTGCTCGCGCTTGAGCCCGCCAATGGCCACGCTGGGCAGCGGGCTCGCCGCCGCCAGCGAAGCAAGACCATCGAAGCCCAGCGGCGTGGCGTGGTCGCTCTTGGTCGGCGTGGCGAATACCGGCCCGAGTCCGAGATAATCCAGTGCCTGGACATCCAGGCGCGACAGCTGGTCGGGGTGCTGCACCGACAGGCCGATGATCGCTGTCTCGCCCAGCAGGCGGCGGGCTTCGCCCACATCGCCGTCGTCCTGCCCCAGATGCACGCCGTCGACCTGTGCCTTTAGCGCGACCTGGACGCGGTCATTGATGACCAGCGGGACGCCGTGTTCGGCCAGCGCCGGTTTCAGACGGCGCGCCAGTTGCACCAGTTCGTCATCGCTGGCGGTCTTGTCACGTAGCTGCACCAGGCTGACTCCGCCGCGTACCGCCGCCTCCACCGTCGCTTCAATCCCCATGGATGCGCACAGCCCGGGGTCGGTGACCAGATAGAGGCGAAGGCTGCGGGGGTCGAACAGGCGCGCATCAAGGCGTCGAGGAGAGTGGGTCACGAGGGGCTCCTGGTACATGAATCGGGTAGGGCGGTCGGGTCAGTCGAGAGACTCGATGGCGAGAGGTTCCCGCCGTAACAGCGTCTCGGGATTGAGCTGATGCAAGGCGTCGATAAAGGCGACGGCGAAGCTGCCAGGACCCTGGGCGGTGCGGCCGGCGCGACTGCCGGCTTCGCCATAGCAGGCCAGGGCCGCGCAGGTGGCGACCAGCGGATCCTGATCGGCGGCGAGAAAGGCCGCGACCACACCGGACAGTGCGCAGCCCAGCGCCGTCACGCGGGGCATCAGCGGGTGTCCACCGGGCACGCGCACCAGCCGCCGGCCGTCGGTGACCAGATCGACCTCACCGGTTACCGCTACCACCCCCTCCTGGCGCCGGGCCAAGGCGACGGCCGCCTGCACGGCGTCGTCGCTGGCGGCAGTGGAGTCGACGCCACGCCCGCCAAGACCGTCCTCGGCCAGGGCGATGATCTCCGAGGCGTTGCCGCGAATGACGCTGGGCCTCAAGTCCAGCAGCCTGGCGGCAGACTCTCGCCGATAGGCGGTGGCGCCAACGGCGACGGGGTCGAGCACCCAGGGGGTCTGGTGCTCGCCGGCACTGGTGGCAGCCTCGACCATGGCCTCGACCCAGTGAGGCGAGAGCGTACCGATATTGATCAGCACAGCGTCGGCCAATGCCGCGAACTCGGCCGCTTCCTCACGCGCATGGACCATGGCCGGTGAAGCGCCCACGGCAAGCAGCACATTGGCGGCGCTGTTCATGGCCACGTAGTTGGTCAGGCTATGGACCAGCGGCGCCGCCTGGCGCAGCCGGGTCAGCCGTGCGCCGATGTCGGCGCCGGTGAGTGTCGTCATCATGACAGGCCTCCCTGGCGTTGGACGAAGGCGGCGAGGGTCGCCTTGCAGGGAGTCATGATCCGGCCACTGCGCGCCGCTGTAAAGCGGCGATGGCCTGAGATATCCCCCTGAGCCGGGAGACGGTGAGCCGCGACAGCTCGCCGGGCGTCAGCCCAGCAGTTGCAGCGCGATCAATACCCCCAGGGCGGCGAGGGCGAGCTCGCGAACCGGTACGCCGTTGCCGCTGTCTGTGGCGTCGTCTCGACGCTCCGAGCTTGCGGTTCGGGGCCACAGGGCGAGGCCACCGAGAATCAGGCTGAGGCTGCCGAGGGGCAGGCTGATGGACGACCAGAAGGCCATCAGGGAGAGGCCGCCGACCAGGGCCAGAGAGATACGAAGAAGCCCCTTGGTGGCGAAGCGGGGGCGAGTACGGGAGACCTGCTGTAGGAAGGGCATGTTCGGAATTCCTTGTCGGTGCAGGGGGCGGGCCAGAAGACATCTACTGACACCATCGCTAGGGCTGCAGCGTAACGGCTTTGCCTTAACGCGCGCTTAAGCTTTATTGAAAGATTTGTGACAAGGTCTGATGCGCGAATCTGCAAAATGTTCAGTCGGCGAACTGCGACATTGGTCGAACGCCATTGGCAGAGCATGGGTATCGTGGGGGGCAGAGGGCGCGTCGCGCCTGGCTCCGTCCTCGCCTTCAAGGGCGACCTGCAAGGGTGATCTGCAAGGGTGACCTGCAAGGGTGATCTGCAAGGGCGACCGCAATGGCCTCCTGCCAAGGCGGTCTGTCCGGACGTGGATCAAACGCGTGCGTCAGGCGCGGATATAGGCCCAGCCCTTGCGCTGGCCCTCGGCCAGGGTGAGTACCGCTGCCTCGACGATGGCCAGTCCCCGGGTGTCGACGATGCCCTGGGCGTCGAGACTGTTGCGACACAGTCTTAACCACACGTCGGTGTCGTCCGGGGTGGCGACGGCGGCGGCCACACCGCCGGCGTTGGTGATGATCAGCACCTCGGCGTCGGGGCTGGCGGCCTTGAGGTTGCGGGCATTGCGCCTGGCGCGGGCAAGGCTCTCGGCGCAGGGAGCGTGAAGCATCACCTTCAAGCGTGAATCACCCGCTTCGCGGGGGGGCAGGTCGGTATCGCTCATGACGCCTCCGGGGCGGCGCCGATCAATGTTTCCAGATGATGGACCTGGGCGCCGAAGTCGGCATGCTCACGGCGATTGTCGGCGGGCAGCGTGATCTCGAGGGTATCGATGACCCGCGCCGGGGCCCCGCCCTGATGTCCACCGAGCACCATCACCCGGTCGGCCAGCAGTACAGCCTCTTCGATGTCGTGGGTAACGAAGACGATGGCGGCCTCGGTGCGCTGGCGCAGGTCGATCAACTCGTTCTGCAGGCGACGGCGAGTGATCGCATCCAGCGCCGAGAAGGGCTCGTCCATGAACAGCACCCGGGGCTTTACCGCCAGCGCCCGGGCAATGCCGACACGCTGTTGCTGGCCGCCGGACAGGGTGGAAGGAAAGCGCTCGGCCATGTCGCCCAGGCCGACCAGCTCCAGCGGCGCAAGGGCGCGGCGCTGGCGCTCCTCCCGGGACAACCCCAGTCCCTCGAGCCCGAGCGCCACATTGGCGCGGATGCGTCGCCAGGGAAACAGCCGTGGCGCCTGGAAGACCATCGACCAGGGCCGCGCTCCATCACGTGGGCTCTCGTCCAGCCAGCGCTCGCCTGCCACCGCCGGCAGCAGGCCGCAGAGTGCCCGCAGCAGTGTCGACTTGCCGACCCCGGAGGCACCGACGATGGCGATGAACTCCCGTGGAGCCAGGCTCAGGTCGACATGTTCGAGCACACGCTGGCCGCCGAAGCCCAGGGCCAGGTCATGGGCCTTGAGCACGCAGGCGTCGGCGTTGCGTTCGGCTGTCAGGGTGTCCATATCAGCAGCCTTTTTTGCAGATGCAGGAAGCCCAGGTCGAACAGGGCGTAGAGCGCCGCAATGGTCAGCATGTAGACCACCACGATATCGGTGGCCAGCAGGCCCGAGGCCTCCATCATGCGCTGGCCGATGCCGGGAATGCCGAACAGTTCGGCCGCGACCACGGTCATCCAGCCCTGGCCGAGGCCGGCGCGCAGGCCACCGAGGATGCCGGGGGCCGCCGCTGGCAGGCTGACCTTGGTCAGGCGGGCCAGCAGCGAACCCTGGCCGAAGGCCCTGGCTACCTCGTCATAGCCGGGGTCCACCGCACGCACCGAGCTGTAGCTGGCGAAGTAGTTGATCCAGAACACCCCGATACTGATGATGAAGGCCGCCGCCGATGGCGTGATCCCGAACCAGATGATGGCGAAAGGGATCCAGGCCAGTGGCGGGATCGGGCGCAGCAGGCGCGCCAGCCAGGCGTGCAGGGCGTCGAACACCGGCAGCAGGGCCGCCGCTACGCCCATGGCGATGCCTGCCAGCGAGCCGATAGCCACCCCTACGCTGTAGTGAGACAGGCTCGAGCTGACGACTTCCCACCAGATGCCGTCGACCACCTCGCCCCAGAAGACCGTCGGGATCGCAGAGGGCAGCGGAACCAGATTGCCGGGCAGCAGCCCCAGGCGCAGTGAGATCTCCCAGAGTGCCACAAAGGCGACGAGCCCCAGCGCACCGAGGCCGGTGCGCCGGCTACGAGATACCGACTTCATGGGCTCGTGTCGCCTTCTTCGGCGTCTGCGTCAGCGCTTGCGGTCAGGTCGTCGTACCAGCGGGTGTCGAACAGAGTGTCGATGTCGAGGCCCTGCTTGAGGGTGCCGTTGGCCAGCTGGAAGTCATGCATGGTGCGGGTGCCCTCGACGATCGCGTGGGGATCGGCGCCGTAGTTGGCGAAGGGCGAGGACAGTGCAGCCTCTACGGTTTCCAGCGGCACCAGACGCTTGCCGACGAACTCGCGCACCGAGGGGGCGACCTGCTGTGGCGTATCGACCAGGGCGTGGGTCGCTCGCAGGTGAAGTTCGAGCAAGGTGCTGACGGCATCGGGGCGCTGTTCGAGCAGGCTTTCGCGTGCTGCCAGCACCGCGCCGGGTTGACCCGGCAACATGTCCGAGGCGTGGGCCACGATCTGGGCGTCGTCGAGGCGTTCGGTCACGGTGGAGAGTATCGGCTCCAGGGTCGAGGCGGCGTCCACTGCACCGGCCAGCAGCGCCTGCTGGACACGATCGGCGCCCATGGCGACGATCTCGACGGCGTCACTGCCGATGCCCAGGCGTTCGTCCAGCCAGTAGCGCAATACCGTGTCGGGTACCGAGCCCTTGGGGAAGGTGGCGATCTTGGGCCGACGGCCTTCGCGCTCGGTAAAGTCGGCGATGGCCTGGGCCGGGTCGGCGTCGGCCATCAGGCTGGCCAGTTCGCCGCGGGCGACCAGGCCGATCTGCTCCTGGATGGCGGCCGCCAGTACCTTGATCGGTACCCCGTTGGCGCGAGCCACCATGGCCGGGCCGATACCGAAGTACATGACGTCGAGATCACCCGAGGCCAGCGCCTGGACCATCGCCGGCCCGCTGGAAAAGCGTGTCAGCTCAAGTTCCAGGCCGGCCTCTTCGGTCCAGCCTTCGCCCTCCATCACGAATAGCTGAGCCACCGGCAGGATCGGCATATAACCAACCTCCAGCGGACCTTCGTCGGCGGCGATGGCGGTACCAGGCAGAAGCAGGGCGGCGGCGGTCAGCCAGCGGTAAAGGAGCTGGGGCATGGAGCCCTCCCGGAGCAATGAAGTTAATGATCAGCATGATAACGATCGGGGGACGAGGGCGACACGCAGGCGTGCGATCAATCCGTTATATGCTTATTAGGCGCAGGAAGACGCCGACACGACGATGGCCGCCCGGGGGCGGCCATCGCTGAGGGGACAGGCTGTCTGACGTAGCGGTAGATAGAGAGGGGGCGCTGCTCGTCCCTCCCTCGGACACTTCTGTCCTTACGTCTTGCCTGCTCCGTCCTTACTTCTTGCCGGGCTGTTTGACAAAACGCAGGTACGGACGCTGTTCGTCCCAGCCCTCAGGGAACAGGGTCTTGGCCTCGTCGTTGGAGACGGCGGGCACGATGATGCAACGGTCGCCATGGTTCCAGTTCACCGGGGTCGCCACCTTGTAGCCGTCGGTCAGCTGCAGGCTGTCCAGCACCCTCAGGATCTCGTCGAAGTTGCGTCCGGTGCTGGCCGGGTAGGTCAGCGTCAGGCGCACCTTCTTGGCCGGATCGATGATGAATACGCTTCGCACCGTCAGGGTGTCGTTGGCGTTGGGGTGGATCATGTCGTAGAGGTCACTGACCTTGCGATCGGCGTCGGCGAGCAGCGGGAAGTTGAGCCCGTGGCCCTGGGTGTCCTCGATATCGCCGGCCCAGGCGTGGTGATCCTCGATGGGATCCACCGACAGGCCGATGGCCTTGGCGTTGCGTTTGTCGAACTCACCCTTGAGGCGCGACACTTCCCCGAGTTCGGTGGTGCACACCGGGGTGAAGTCCTTGGGGTGAGAGAACAGGATGACCCAGCTGTCACCGGCCCACTCATGAAAGTGAATGGTGCCGGCGGTGCTTTCCTGTGTGAAGTCCGGTGCGGTATCACCCAGTCGTAGCGTCATGGTCGTCTCCTTGGCGGTTGATGGCGACGGGCCCAGGCGGACCCGTCGGGTCGATCGGTGAGACCGGGGCGCGGCCTCGTGACAGCGAGCGTCAGGGCGCTGGCGCGGCCGCCCCGACGAAGCGATCCTGCCAATAGTCTATGGACAGCGAGGTGGTGGTGACCGTTCGCCCGCGTCCGGGCGCGTGGATCATCACATCGTCGCCGGCGTAGATGCCGACATGGCTGACCCCGGGACCCTTGCCGGTAGCGAAGAACAGAAGATCACCCGGCCGTGCCTCGTCGATGGGCGGCAGGCGCCGGTATTGCTCCCGGGATGAGCGCGGCAAGGGGATACCCGCCCGGGAATACGTCATCTGGGCCAGGCCGGAACAGTCCAGCCCGCGCGGATCGTTGCCGCCGAACCGGTAGGGGGTGCCGACGGCGCTGCGCGCCTCGGACAGGATCAGGGCACGTTCCATGGACAGTCCCTGGCCGCCGTCATCGGTGCTCAGCGGGGCCGAGGCACAGCCCCCCAGAAGTACCAGCAGCAGTGCCATCAGGGCTGTCCAAGAGGACCTGGTGTACCACGGCATCGAAGTGGTCATTGCGGCTTTCCCTGCACAGACGAGGCGCCCTCTACGGTACTCTGCCCTACCAGGCAGGCCAAGGGGGCCGAGGCGTAATGTGTCGCTGGCGCCGCAGGCGTAGCGACAACGACAAGGCGACCAGGCGACCAGGCGCGGACGCGACCGACAGGCCGATGCCCCCTGACGACAGGAGATACGTGCCCCCTAACGAAAGGAGATGCGTGTGCCGTTGGCCAGCATCTCGTCGGGGGTCATGGCCTTGCCCTCCACGCCGATCATCTCGTCACCGCACTGGTCGGTCCAGGTCAGGACGCCATGGGTCAGGCCGACGCCGCCGAGTAACTCGCGGATCTCGCCGGTGCCGAGAAAGGTGCGGGTTCGCCCCTTGTCGTCGGCAAGCTCCGTGGTGCCGTTGGCGTGATGAAAGCGCACCGTGTAGATGCCATCCATCGACTCCACCTCGACGATGGGCGAAAACCCGCGGGACAAGGCCTTGGCGAGTGCCTTGAGGGTAATCTGGCGCTCCAGGGTGTAGTCGATGTCAGCCATCTTGGTGTTTCCTCCGGCGAAACGGGCCTCTTAAGACTGGTCCAGCAAAGGACTTCTGGCAAACAGGTAAGTGCGGTGCCGTGACCCTGTCGTTGAAGGCGCGTTCTTGAGGCGGTGTGCCGAGCCGGTATGGTTGAAGGCTTCTACAGCTATCGACAGGTGAACCATGCGACACCATTCCATGCCCTTGGCCCTGGCGGCCTCGATCGCGCTCGCGGCTTCCTTCGGCGCCCACGCTCAGGACCAGGAAGATGCCCAGGTTCGTTTTTCCGTGCCCGCCTGGCCCGGTGTAACGGTCAAGACGGCCCTGGCATCCACCCTGCTCGAGACCCTGGGCTATGAGCCGGTTCAGGAAGAGCTGGGCTCCACCATCACCTATCAGGCCCTGCGCCAGGGAGAGCTCGACGCCTTTCTGGCGGCCTGGCTGCCGGCCCAGCAGGGCATGTACGACGCCAGCTTCGAGGATGGCGAGTCCAAGCTCGAGGACCTTGGCAACAACGTCGACGGTGCGCGCCTCGGCTTTGCCGTACCCACCTACGTCTACGAAGCCGGCGTGAAAACGGCGGAGGATCTGGACAAGGAAGAGTTTGCCGACAAGCTGGACCGCACCATCTATTCCATCGAGGTGGGCTCCGGCATGAGCGACTCGCTCAACAGCGCGGTGGATGAGGACACCTACGGTCTGGGCGACTGGAACCTGTCCGAGACCTCGACGCCAGGCATGCTGAGCGCCGTGGACGCGGCGATCGATCGTGAAGAGTGGATCGTGTTCGCCGCCTGGACCCCGCACTGGATGAACATCGAGTTCGACGTGCGTTATCTGGATGACCCCGAGGACATGTGGGGACCGGAAGGCGGCCGCAGCGACGTGCGCACCCTGGTGCGCAGCGAGTTCGCCGAGAGCCACCCCAATGCCACCCGTCTGCTCGATCAGCTGGTGTTTACCGCCGATGACCAGAGCGCCATGATCCGTGGCTTCAGCTATGAAGAGCGCGAGCCGGAGGCGGTCGCCGTCGATTGGCTGCGTGAACACCCCGAGGAGACCAAGGGCTTCCTCGAGGGGGTCACCACGCGCGACGGCGAGGAGGCCTGGCCCGTGGTGCGCGATGCACTGGAGATCCCCGAAGCCTGATGTCGGTTGCCTCAAGCGTCGACTGAAGACCGCCGTTTGGAGCGAAAGACGAAAGGACCGCCCCAGGGCGGTCCTTTGTTTTCTGCAGGTCGACAGGACGACGTGTGGCGTCCACTCGAGCTGTCGAGCGAGTGGGTCGTGATGGCAGGATCAGTGGTCGTGGTCGTGGTCGTGGTCGTGGCCATCGTGGCTATCGTCATGACCCTCGGCATCGACCAACCCCTGATGCAGCACCTCGGCATTGTGCAGGATCATTCCCAGGTAGTGAGACGTCATCCCTTCTTCGGACAGGGCGCCGTTGTAGAGTGAGCCGGCGATGGGCACGCCGGTCTCCTCGGACAGTTGTTCCATCAGCGCCGGGCTGGACATGTTCTCGACAAACAGCGCCGGAATCTGGCGTTCACGGATGACGTCCACCATGCGCGCGATATCTGCCGCTGACGGTTCCGCTTCGGTGGACAGACCGACCGGCGACAGGAAGTCGATGCCGTAGGCCCGAGAGAAGTGGCCGAAAGCGTCGTGGCCGACGATGACCTGGGCGTGTTCCGGCAGGTCGTCGAGCAGCGCGAGCACCTGATCGTGGGCCGCCTGGATATCCTCCATGTAGCTGTCGGCCCTGGACGCGTAGTGCTCGCTGTTGTCAGGGTCGACGGCGATCAGTCCGTCGCGGATATTGGCGACATAGATCAGTCCTGCCGACAGGTCGAGCCAGGCATGGGGGTCGTACTCGCCATGGTCGTGGCTGTCGTGATCATCGTGGCCGTCGTGACCATCGTGGCTGTCGTGCTCTTCATGGCCGTCATGGCCGTCGTGCTCTTCATGGCTGCCATGATCGTGGCCGTCGTGCTCTTCATGGCTGTCATGGTCGTGGCCGTCGTGCTCTTCATGGTCGTGTTCGGCCCCTTCCTCTTTCTGGCGATGCAGCGATTGGCCGCCATAGGCCAGCAGCGGCACTCCGTCCGTGGCGACAACGGTCTTGCCCTGATAGCCGCTGGCGTCGAGCAGGCGCGTCATCCAGCCCTCGAACTGCAGGCCGTTGAGCACCACCAGGTCTGCCTCGGCCAGGGCCCTGGCGTCGGTCGGGCGAGGGGAGTAGACGTGGGGGTCGCTGTCGGGGCCGACCAGTGAGGTGACCTCGACCCTGTCGCCGCCGACGTTGCGTACCATGTCGGCCAATACACTGAAGCTGGCGACCACCTGGGTGGGCTCGTCTGCCACGGCCTGGGGGCCAAGGGCGAGTCCCGTCAGGGCAATCCAGGCGTGGCGTTTGACGAAGGCATGAGGCAGTGACAGTGGCATGGACGTTGATCTCCGGTTGGTCAGGGGAAGGCGGGGCGCGTCAGGCGTGGTCGTCGGCGCGCAGCGGTGTGGCGCGACGACGAAGGCGAGCAGAAAGACTGTGCTGGCGGCCAAACAGCGCCGACAGCAGATAGGCCACACCGGCCAGCAGGATGATGGCCGGTCCAGAGGGGAGGCTCAGGTGGTAGGAAATCAGCAGGCCACCGAGGCTGGCGCCCAGCGCGATCATCACCGACAGCACTATCAGGCCCTCGAGGCGCGTGCTCCAGAAGCGAGCGGTGGTGGCCGGCAGCATCATCAGACCGACCGCCATCAGCGTGCCCAGGGTCTGAAACCCGGCGGTAAGGTTGAGCACGACGAGTCCCAGGAAGACACCGTGGACCAGACCGCTTCTGGTGCCTTGGCTGCGCAGAAACAGCGGGTCGAGGCATTCCACCACCAGGGCGCGGAAGATCACCGCCAGGGTGATGACGATCAGGCTACTGATGCCGGTGATCAGCACCAGGGCGGTGGTGTCCACCGCCAGGATGGAGCCGAACAGTACATGGGTCAGATCGACACTGCTGCCGCCCAGGGCGACCAGCATTACCCCGGCCGCCAGCGAGATCAGGAAGAAGCTCGCCATGGCCGAGTCTTCCCGGTGGCCGGTGAGCTGGGACACGCTGCCGGCCAACAGCGCGATCAATAGCCCTGACAGCATGCCGCCAAGGCTCATGATGGGCAGCGAGAAACCGGCCATCAGAAAACCCAGCGCAACACCGGGCAGGATGGCGTGGGACATGGCGTCGCCGATCAGGCTCATGCCGCGCAGCATCAGGAAGACCCCCAGCGGCGGCGCCGCCAGCGACAGCGCCAGGCTGGCCAGCAGGGCGCGGCTCATGAAGGCATAGTCGAAAGGGGCGATCAGCCACAGGTACAGGGTGGAAAGCAGCGAGTCGAGCATTCAGACAGATCCAGGAAAGGTCAGCGGCAGTCGAGGTGGGCGGGTCAATTGACCGGTGTGACGCTCCACCAGCGCATCCGGCGTGGCCCAGCGGCCGTGGCCCTGGGACAGGATCAGGACGTCATCGGCCAGGCGTGCCAGTTGCTCCATGTCGTGCAGCACGATGATCAGGGTCGCCCCCTGTTCGGCCATCTCGCGCAGCACGTCCATCAGCATCTCGACGGTATCGACGTCGACGTTGGCAAAGGGTTCATCGAGCAGCAGCAGTTCGGCTTCCTGCATCAGCGTCCGGCCGATCAGGGCTCGCTGGCGCTGGCCTCCGGACAGCTCGCCCAGCGGGCGGTGGGCCAGCCGCGAGATGCCCAGACGTTCCATGATCTCGCGCCCACGGCGATAGTGAGCGGCGCAGTAACCCTTGAAGGCACCGTGGCTCGGCCAGGTGCCGGTCATGATCAGTTCCTCGACGCTCATCGGGAAGCTCAGGTCCAGCGCCAACTGCTGCGGCAGCCAGGCGCGGCGCGCCGCCGGAACGGCACATTCGACGCGGCCCGCGACCGGCGTCAAGTTGCCCATGATGGCCTGGATCAGGGTGCTCTTGCCGGCGCCGTTGGCGCCGATGAGCGCGGTGATGGCGCCATCCTGAAAGCGCCCCTCGAGATGTTCGAGCACGGTGCGCCCGCCGCGTGCCAACTGCAGATCATGCAAGACGAGGCGTGACATCAGTGCCACCATCCGGCGGACCAGGACACCGCCAGCCACAGTGGCAGCAGGGGAATCAGCACCAGTATCAGTCGGCGCCGCACGGACAGGGACATCAGCGAGAAGTGGCAAGGCCCTTCGGGGCGGTGACGATGGGTCATGCAGGATAGCTCCGGGGCGAATCGGTCGAGCAAAATGGTTGAAGGTTATAACATAACAATAGCTGGGATTCCACGACTTCCCTCCCTCGGGCCATCCACTTGAGGTAGCCGCCAGAGCGTTCGAGGCAGGCGTGGAACTTTCCTACAATCGGTACTGCAAAGAATGTCTTCCCACGATAGACTGAAATAAAGTGTCAGGTGTGCCTGGTCTCGCACAACAGGACAACGTTTCTACGGAGTTTTCAGGATGTCACGGATATTGCGGCGGATGGCGCTGGTCGGGGCCGCCCTTGGGCTGGCCCTGTTGACGTCGACCCACTGCGTGGCGGGCGGCAGTACCGGCTTGTACGTCGGTGTCGGCGCCGGCCAGATGCAGGGCGATGACGACTTTGACGACGAGGCGTCGGCGGCCAAGGTCTTTGCCGGCTACAACTTCGGCTGGCTGCCCTTCCTCGACCTGGGGGCGGAGCTGTCCTACCTCAACGGCGGTGAGCTCGACGGTGAGGTCGACGGCACCTCGGCACGGCTCGAGGTGGAGAGCCTGCAGGCCATGGGCATCGCCGGCTTCAGCTTTGGCCCCTTCGGCGTCTACGGCAAGGCCGGCATGGCGGACTGGGACGCCGACCGCAGCGGCAATGGCCTGAACAAGGACTATTCCGGCACCGACCCGGTATTCGGGCTGGGCGCCCGGGTGCAGCTGTTCGATGTGACCGGGCGTCTGGAGGTCGAGCGCATCGATGCCGACGAGATCGGGCACGTCGATAGCCTGACCGGCAGCGTGGTCTATACCTTCTAGCCTGGCTGATGCGACTCAGGTACCGGTTTCCATCTGGTGCGTTCTACTCCGCAGGGCCGACGCAAAAGCGTCGGCCCTGCGCTGTTTTGGCGTCACGTATCGGCCGTTGGTACTAGTCGATTGACGATTTTTCGTCGGTTCAGAGGACGGATTGCGCAAAACGTGATGTAGGTCATGCTGATTGTGTTGTAAGTGATTACGCACACAAAGGTCAGTCAAAGGGGGTAGGGGAGGAGCAGTATAGAGTATGAATATCTTCCTGCTCGGTGCTCCCCATGCTCACGCTGCCCCACCGGTTCCCACCGATGCCCGCCCTGTCGACGGAACCTCGCCGCATTTGTCGATGGATGGCGCTTCTCGTGCTGGCCCTGCTGGCGCTGGTCAGCTTGGTGCCCCATGGCGTGCCCGGCGACCTGGCGATCTGGGCCGGGGTACTCAATGCCATGCTGTTGCCGAGCATGGATCTGGTGCTGGGCGTATTGCTCGAGGGGCTTCGCCCGCTGCTGACCTCCCTTGAGCGTCCGTGGACGCGCCTCCTGCTTGTCGTCTTGGTTGCCGCCGCGATGTGGTGCTTCGCCATCTTTCTGCTGCCGCTGGCGCTGGCCTGCCGTCATCTGCGCGGCCATGGAGCAGCGCAAGACTACTGAGATGGCCGTCAGACCGTTACCATGATGGCAACGCATCGACGCCATCGAGGAATCCCATGACGACAACGCCCTTCGACCAGGCCCAGGCAAGGCTCGACGCCCTGCATGCCGAGGACCCTCGCCGCGTGGAGGTGGGCGGGGCGTCACAGCCCCAGGAGCTGTGGCACGCCGGGCGCATGAGCGCCTGGCTCGAGCGTCTCGATCCCGACGCAGCGGAGCTGGTGCAGCTTGCCGTGCACAACCAGCACCTGAAGCGCTGGGAGGTGCCGCGCAGTGACTATGAAGAGGGCCGCATCGGATATTTAACCTGGCGACGTGACCAGGGAAAGCGCGCCGGCCAACTGGCGGCGGAGGTGATGCGCGCCTGCGGCTACAGCGACGCCGACGCCGACGAGGTGGCGCGGATGATCCGCAAGCAGGGACTGGGACGCGACCCCGGCACCCAGGCGGTGGAAGACTGCGCTTGCCTGGTGTTCCTCGAGAACTACTTCGCCGACTTCTCGCGTCAGGTCGATCACGACCACCTGATCCGCATCGTCCAGATGACCTGGAAGAAGATGTCCCCTGCCGCCCACCAGCTCGCATTGGGCCTGCCCATGAGCGACGAGGCCCGCGCCATCGTCGAGGAAGCGCTGGGGTAGGCAGGGTTGCAAGTGGGCTGCTCAAGCAGCCGGGGGGCGCGAAAGCCTGGGAAGGGCGCCAGTACCAGGGGCTTACCGATTGAATGGGCGCCTGGCTGTCTGGAGGCCGCGACTCTGTTGATATGGCTGATGTATTGTCGCCAGAATCCACGAGGCGAGAGGTGGCCGAGGGCTCTGTGAGCGTGAAGGAAGGTCGGGGGCTAGCGGTATCGCCAGCGAATCAGTAGCAGGCTCACGCCGAAAACGACGGCGGGCATGAGCCCCAGGACAACGATGGCGGCATTGCGACTCATGAGCTGCCTCCTTTGACGGCATCTTCGGCCGCGCGTAGATGGCCGAGGTAAGTAGCAATCCCAGCCAGGGTCACTGTGGCCAGGCCTATAGCCAATAGTAACAGGCCCACCGGGGCGTGCCTGTTGATATCACCAGAATCAAGGGGTGTCGGTCGAGTTACGGATGCCTGCGCAGGTCCTGAAGGCGCATGATCAGCATGCCGACCAGATAGACCAGTGCAGGCGACAGGCCGATGGCGGCGCCAAGCAGGAGTTCGTTGAGTGTCATGCCTTACCCTCCTCTGTCGCGTCCTCATTGGCTCGAAGGGAGCCTAGCCGGTACGCGATCAGTGCCATCAGCAGCATGCCAAGCCCAATGGCGACCAGGGAAGTGGCCATCTGGGCCCTGGGGTTGATCAGGGCGCCAATGGTAGAGCCAATGATGACCCCTGTGGTGACTTTTTCAGATGCCTCCAGCAGCGCCTTCTCCCGATGATGTCTGACATTCACTGTAGCTCCATGGGGGCCTGGTCTCCACGAGGGGCCGTCGGCCCGCAGGAGTCGCCTGAGGACGCAAGCGCCGAACACAATATGGTTGAGCGTAGCAGCCATGGTGCCAGTCCTCAGGTTCTCTGCTGGATGTTGCCTAGACACCATCTCTCCTAATCGGCCACAAACATCACATCAGGCGGTTTGTAGCCGATTCTTGCCTTGTCTAACCATCGATCGTCGATTTTTTGTATGAAGCCTAGAACCCCTTGGCCTGCCCTCTGGGCCTCGCCGGGGTGGGCTTGTCGCAGCGCAGGAACTGGCCGTCACCGGCTTGGCCGCAGGGCTTGCCATCGCGGGCGACGACCTGGCCTCGGCACAGCGCCATGACCACCCGCCCGGTCAGCTCCAGGCCCTCGTAGGGGGTGTAGTCCACCGCGTGGTGCAGATCGTCGTTGCGCACCGTGACCCGGGCCTCCGGGTCCCATAGGGTCAGGTCGGCGTCGCTGCCCACGGCGATGGTGCCCTTGCGCGGGTATAGCCCGTAGATCTTGGCCGGGTTGGTGGCGGTCAGCGCGACGAAGCGGGTGGCGTCGATGCGCTGCTTGACCACGCCCTCCGAGAACAGGATCGCCAGGCGCGTCTCGAGCCCCGGAATACCGTTGGGGATGCAGGAAAAACTCGCCTCCTCGCCATGCAGCTTCTTGCCCTTGTCGTCCTCGTAGCGGAAGGGCGCATGGTCCGACGAGAACACCTGGAAAACACCGCTTTCCAGCGCCTCCCACACCGCCTGCTGGGCTGCTGGGTCCCGGGGCGGTGGGCTGCACACGCACTTGGCGCCTTCGAAGCCGTCCTGATCCAGGTCATCGGCGGTCAGCATCAGGTACTGGGGGCAGGTTTCGCCGTAGACCCGCAGGCCACGGCTCTGGGCCCAGCGGATCTGCTCGATCGCCTGGGGGCCGGAAACGTGGACGATCAGCAGCGGTACGTCGATCAGCTCGGCCAGCGAGATCGCGCGGTGGGTGGCCTCGCGTTCGGCGATGGAGGAGTGGGCCTCGGCGTGGTAGCGCGGGGCGGTGTGGCCCTGGGCTTCCAGCAGTTCGGTCAGGTAGGCGATGCAGTCGGCGTTTTCGGCGTGGACCATGACCATGGCGCCCTCGCGGCGGGCCAGCGCCAGGACCTCGAGCACCTCGCGGTCGTTGAGCTTCAGGTCGTCGTAGGTCAGGTAGATCTTGAACGAGCTGTAACCCTCCTCGATCAGCGCCGGCAGCTCCTCGCGCAGCACCGTCTGGTTGGGGTCGGTGACGATCATGTGAAAGGCGTAGTCGATCATCGCCTTGCCGTCGCTCTCGCGGTGGTAGTCCTCCACCGCCGCGCGCAGCGACTGTCCCTTGAACTGGGCGGCGAAGGGAATCACCGTGGTGGTGCCACCGGCCGCCGCCGAGCGGGTACCGCTGGCGAAGTCATCGGCCATCACCGCGCCGTCACCCAGCGGCTGGGCCAGGTGGCAGTGGGCGTCGATGCCGCCGGGCATCACCCACAGGCCGCTGGCGTCGATGGTCTCGCCGACTGGGCCTGCACCCTCGGCGAGTCCTTCACCGAGGGCGACGATACGCCCGTCGCGAATGCCGATATCGGCGACAAAGCGGTCGGCGGCGGTGATCACGGTGGCGTTGGTGATCAGAGTATCGAGGCGTTGCATCTTGCTCTCCAGAGACCGGCTCGCGCCGGAGTTATTCATTGTTGTTCAGGTGCTTGGTGCCAAGGCGTGGCGGATATCGCCGATCATCCCATCACCCCCGGCAGCCACAGCACGATGGCCGGCCATGCGGTGATCAGGGCGACGAAGGCGAGCATCACCGCGAGGAAGGGCAGGCTGCCGATCATCACGTCGACGATCGAGCCGCGTCCGCGCACCCCCTGCACCACGTAGAGGTTCATGCCGATGGGCGGGGTGATCAACGAGATCTCCATCATGATCACCAGAAATACGCCGAACCACACCGGATCGAAGCCGAACTGCACCACCATGGGCACCACGATGGGTACGGTGGCGATCATCATCGACAGGGTCTCGAGAAAGCAGCCCAGCACCAGGTAGAACACCACCAGTGCCAAGATCAGCCCCAGCGGCGACAGTCCCAGTTCCGAGACCCACTGGGTCAGGGCGAAGGGGATGCCGAGGATGCCGACGATATAGTTGAGAAAGAACGCCGCAGAGATGATCAGCATGATCATGGCGGTGGTGCGTGCCATGGACAGAAAGCACTCGTGAAGCATGGCGATGGTCAGCTTGCGGTTGAGCGCCGCGAGCAGTAGTGCTGCCACCACCCCCAGGGCGGCGGCCTCGGTGGGGGTCGCCCAGCCGCTGTAGATGCTGCCGATGACGATGGCGAAGACGAACGCCGGTGGCAGCAGATCGACCAGCGAGCGCAGACGTTGGGCCAGCGGCACCCGCGGCTCGCGCTCGCCGGCGACCCCGGGGCGCAGCAGGCTCATGCCCATGATGACCAGCATGAAGGTGGCCGCCAGGGCAAGCCCGGGTACGATACCGGCGATAAACAGGGCGCCGATGGAGGTGTTGGTGATCGCCCCGTAGATGATCATGTTGATGCTGGGCGGAATCAGGATGCCGAGCGTCGCCCCGGCGGCCAGGGTGCCCAGCGCCAGGCGCTCGCTGTAGCCGCGCTCGGCGAAGGCCGGCAGGGCCACGGTGCCGATGGTGGCGGCGGTGGCCACCGACGAGCCGGACATGGCGGCGAACACCGATGAGGCGCCGATGTTGGTGTGCAGCAGACCGCCCGGCAGGCGGTTGAGCCACACCGACAGCGCCGAGTACATGCGCTCGGTGATGCCGGCCCGCAGCAGCAGCTCGCCGAGCAGGATAAACAGCGGAATGGCGGTCAGGATGAAGTCGTTGAGGGTGCCCCACAACAGGTCGCCGAAGGAGAACAGCAGCGGGGTACCCAGGTAGAGCATGGCGCCGAGGGCGGCGGTGGTGAAGATGGCCACCGCCACATGGATGCCCAGCGCCATCATGGAAATCATCAGGCCAAAGCCCAGCAGTACCTCGGTGACGGAGATCATGGTGTCTTCTCCCGGCCGGCTATCTGGCCATCCGCCGAATGGCCAGGCGAGCCACTCTTCGCGCCAACATAGTGGCGACGCGCTTCGTCGAGCTCGTCATCGGCGCTGAGCGGGTCGCAGCCGGCGTTGAGCGCGCCGATCTGGCCGCGCGTTAGCTGGACTCCGGCCCGGACGGCGGCTCGCAGGGTGACGATGGCGAACACCGAAAGCCCGATCAGCCACAGCGACTGGGGGATCCACAGCGGGGTCTGCAGTGGGGTGCTGGCCAGGCTGGAGAACTCCAGGGTCTCGCCCAGGGTCGCGCCCGCCCGCCACAGCATAAACAGCGAAAACACGCACAACAGCACCAGCGCCACCAGGTTGAGCAGGGCGCGCAGCCGGGGCGGCAGTCGCGTCAGCAGGACGTCAACCCGGGTATGGGCGCGCTGGGTCAGGGCGAAGGCGAAGCTGAAGGCGACACCGATGGCCAGCACATAGCCACCGATTTCGTCGACCCCCTGTAGCGAGAAGGCGAAGAACTTGCGCGCCAGCACCTCGAAGGTGATCAGCGCAGACAGCAACAGCGCGCCGTAGCCGGCGGCCAGAGCGGCACCGCGGGACAGACGGGTAAGTCCCCGGTCGAGCCGGGAGTCCGGTGATACAGCCATCGAGGCGGCACCGGATGCAGCGCCGGGCGATCTGGCGTCGGGTGGCGGATGCGCACCGGAGGGACGGGAATCGGACATCGGGATGCTCCTGGGGGCGGGGCCGCCGCATGGGCGGCCCCTGGTCGTGGGCGACAGGTCGATCAGCCGCCGCTCAGGGCGCGCTGGCGCTCAGGCCGGTGACCTCGCCGACGCTTGCGTTCCACAGCGCCGTACACTCGGGGTAGCGGGCGTCGCAGGTCTCCGCCCACACCGGCAGCACCGCCTCGGAGGTGATCTGCTCGATGCGCGCGCGGGAGTCCTCGTCGATGTCCACCAGGGTCATGTCGTAGGCGGTGTGGTTCTCGCAGCTCGGCTGACCGGTATTGCAGGCGATGGCGTCGTCGTTGACGGTGTAGGCCAGGTCCCACATCTGGTCCTCGAGGCGGGCGAAGGCTTCGCTCAGCGACGCCTGCTGCTCGGCGTCGAAGCCGTTCCAGGTGTCCAGGTTCATGAAGTGGCCCTGCACCGAGTAGGACAGCGGCAGCGGTACGAAGTGATCGGTCACTTCCGGCCACTTGCCGTTGCTGCCGGCCGACGGTGCGGTCACTCCGCAGTCGGCGACGCCGCGCTGCAGCGCCAGGTAGACCTCGCTGAACTGCAGCGTCACCGGCACCGCGCCGAGTCCTTCCACCAGCCGTGACATCGACGGCGTGAACACCCGCACCTTCTTGCCAGCCAGGTCGTCGGCACCGTTGATGTCACCGTTGCAGAACATCATCTGCGGGCCGAATGGCCACAGCGTCATCAGCTTGGCGTTGAAGCGTTCCTGCAGGCGGGCGTCGAAGTCGGCACGGAAGGCGTCCACCGCCTCGCGCTGCTGGTCCAGGTCGGCGGTGACCCCGGCCAGGTCGATGCCCTCGAAGAACGGCTCATCGCGGGAGGCCATACCGATCTGCACCGACATCACGTCGAAGGCACCGGAGCGTATGTTGCGCAGGGCGTCCGCGGCTTCCACGCCGATGGCGTCCATCGGGTTGTAGCTCACCGCCAGGTCGTCACGGGCATCGAGCTCGGCGAAGAAGGGCCGCTCCACGTTGTCCACGTGCAGCTTGTTGCCGGAGAAATTGCCGGCTACTCGCAGCAGGGTTTCGGCCTGGGCCTGGCTGGTGGCCACCAGCAGGGGGGCGGCGATCAGGGCGCCGAGGGTAAGCCGGCGGGTCGCCGTCACGAGGGTGGGAGTTTGCATGGGAGAACCTCATCTTGTTGTTGGTGGTTGTTGCAGGTGCTGATGTTGCTATTGCTGTTGCTGTCGAGAGGGGCAGGGGGTGTCAGCCGAGCCGAGGGTCGTGAAACAGCTGGCCCCAGCCGTTGATGGCGCTGGGGTCCTTGCCTGCCAGCAGCAGGCTCTTCCACACGGTGACGCTGACCGAGTCGTAGATGGGGATGCCGAGCTCTCGCTCCAGCTCCTCGACGATGCCGGCCCCGCGCAGGTTGGTGCACAGGATGGTGATCGCCTCCGGCTCTGCTCGGGCGACCTCGCGGACCATCTCGGCCAGGGTCTGCTCATCGTATTCGGAGAACGAGAAATTGCCGCGGTCGTTGAGGTGGCGCTCGGCCACCACCTCGACTCCTTCACGCCGGTAGTTGTCGACGATGGCGGCCTGGATGTCGTCAAGGTATGGGGTGACCAGCCCTAGACGCTTGACCCCGGTGCGCTCGAGCACCTCGTTGAGCGCCAGTACGCTGCTGGTCGCCGGTATGCCGGTGGCTTCGGTGATGGCGGCGCACAGGCGGCGGTCGGCGTCGAACCCGAGCCAGCTCGAGGAGGTGCCATTCCAGGCGATCACGTCCATGTGGGCATCGCTGAGCAGGCGGGCGGCGTCAAGCTGTGGTGCGGGGTCAAACTGGGCCAGGGCCGACTCGCTCAGCGAGATTTCCTTGACCGTGAAGCGCTGAAAGTGGGCACTGACCGCTGGCATGAGGTCCCGCAGGATGGCGCTGGTGTAGGGCTCCAGCACGGTGTTCGACGAGGGGGTCAGCATTCCGAGAAGGGTGCGTTGCATGGGCGTGGCGATCCTGTGCAAGGTCGTGTTGTTGTTGTGTGTGGCGCGCCCCGGAGGTGGATCGGCGGTGGCCGGTCTTGCCTGTGGCGCGCTACACTGGATCTTGAAAGAAATTCGGAATTCCAAATTTCTACGACCTTTTCAGCATTGCATAACGTCGAGTTTTTGCAAGTACACTGCATCAATCGCCGTGAGATATTGCTGTGAAGGCGGCAGTGAACACCTGGCGACCGTCGTGGAATCCGTGCCTTGGGATCTTCGATGGAGTGTGGAAACAACTTTGATTTCAGCGCTTTGTTGAGTGCTGGTGGTCGATGGTCGGCGTGCTGAGCAGTGGGTGCCCGCTCCAGGGCGCTGTGGGCTGAAGCGACGCCCCAGTCCTCCGCAAGCAGCCAGCATGAGCACCCAGGAGCACCGAGGAGCAAAAGGAGCCGCCATGAACGAGTCCCTGGATCAGGACGTGCTGTCATCGCCTCGCCCGGCGCCGCTCAAGCGCTCGAGCCTTTATGAGGCGGTGGCCGAGCGCCTGCGCGAAATGGTACTGGAAGGAGAGCTGGCCCCCGGCAGCCGGATCGCGGAAAAACCGCTGTGCGAGGCCTTTGGGGTGTCGCCGACGCCACTGCGTCAGGCGCTCAAGGTGCTGGCCAGCGAAGGCCTGGTCGAGATGCTGCCCCATCGTGGGGCCCGGGTGACCAGAGTGGATCGTGACGAGGTACGTGATCTGTTCGAGGTCATGGCGGCACTGGAATCGCTGGCGGGCAACCTGCTGGCGGTGCGCGCCTCTGATGCCGACATCGCCGAGATCCGCCGACTCCATGACGAGATGATGGGCTATTTCGCGGACAATCAGCGCAAGCGCTACTTTGCCCTCAATCAACGCATTCACCAGCGTCTGGCGGACCTGTCAGGCAATCGGGTGCTGAAGGACCTGGAGCAATCGCTGACGTTGCGTATCACCCGGGCGCGTTACATGGCCAACCTGGACGCCAGTCGCTGGGAGGAGTCCGCTCGCGAGCACAGCTACTTCGTCGAGGCGCTTGAGGCGCGGGACGCCCAGGCGCTGTCCGAGGCCCTGAGCCTGCATATGCGCAAGACCGGCCAGGCCGTGCTGCAGGGGCTGCCCGACAACGCTGGCGACGACTGACCGCGAGCGTTGCCTGGCGAGGGGCCGCAGGTGCTGGCCGCGCCGTCCCCCTAACCCTTTCTGCCGAACCTTTTCTCCCGAACGCTTTCTCCCAAACCTTTGCCCTCGAGCCCCTTTTCCCAGGGCTCTTTTCCCTTCGAGCCTCCCCTCAAGCCCTGCATCAAGGGGCTTGGTCTCTCTGCTCCTTGCTACCGGACACTCCCCGCCGTGCACGGCTTGCCACCCATGGTTCGCCACCCACGGCTCGGCGCCCGGTAGATCTCCTGCCGCATGGCCTCCGCATGTCATGAGTCGCTTCTTGCTGGATTTTAAAACAACAACTATCTGATAAATAAAGTGTTTAAAAAAAATAGTATTCAGGATTTGGAATTCTTGAGTGTGTTCGACTAAGGTCAAAGCAGGTGGGCTCGCTTGAGCGTTCCATCACCGATTCCTTACCCAATACCAACAACAAGGATTGCGACATGACGACTCCCTCCCGTCTTTCCCTGCTGGGTGCCGGCGCGCTGGCCCTGGGTCTTTGCACACCGCTGCTGGCCCAGGCAGAAGACCTGCGCTTTGGCGGCAACTTCACCGATGATCACTCCAGCAGTCGCGCCATGGCGCGCTTCGCCGAGACCCTGGCGGAGCAGAGCGATGGCGATCTGACAGCCCAGCTGTTCCCCAACATGCAGCTTGGCGGTGCCGGCGAGAATCTCGATCAGGTCAGTTCCGGCGCCATCATGGGCAGCTGGATCGGCATTTCCTACCTGTCGCGTACCGTGCCGGAACTCGAGGCGCTGAGCCTGCCGTTCGCCTTCGACAGCCGCGAGGACGCCTTTGCGCTGATCGACGGCGAGGTCGGCGAGCTGCTCGACGAGAAACTGGCCGAGGCCGGGTTCGTGGCGCTGGGCTACATGGAACTCGGCTTCCGCCACGTCACCAACGCCGAGCGGCCGCTTGAGTCGATCGAGGACTTTCAGGACCTGAAGATCCGTCTGCAGCCCAACCAGACCCACCTGGACACCTTCCGCGCCATCGGTGCCAATCCGGTGTCGATGGACATCAAGGAGGTCTACGGTGCGTTGCAGCAGGGGGTGCTCGATGGCCAGGAGAACCCCTACAGCATCATCGAGACCAAGCGTCTGGACGAGGTGCAGCCGTACCTGTCCGATACCGGCCACTTCTACGACTACATCGTGGTGGTCGCCAATCGCGACAAGTTCGAGGACCTGAGCGACGACCAGCGTGCCACCCTGATGGCGGCCATGGACGAGGCGGTGGCCTGGCAGCGCGAGACCGCAGCGGCCGAGGATACCCAGGCCCGCGATACCCTGATCGAGCGCGGTATGCAGTTCACCCCGATCAGCGACGAGACCCGCGCGGCCCTGCGTGAGGCCAGCCAGAGCGTAGTGGATGATCTGCGCGAAAAGCTCGGCGCTGAGCTGGTCGACAAGGTGCTCGAGGAGCTGGGGGCATGACACGGGCCTGGCAACGCCTGGAGGCCCACGCGGGCCATCCGGTTCGGCGCCATTTCCTGCATCTGCTGGCGTGGCTGGACCGTGGCTCCTACTACGCCATCCTGCTGGCCATGGGCCTGATGACGGTGCTGGTGTGCGCCCAGGTGGTGGCACGCTACCTGCTCGGCACCAGCATCGACTCCGCCGATGAGCTGTCCCGGTTGTGCTTTGTGTGGGCGATCTTTCTGGCCATTCCCCACGGTATCAAGAGTGGCATCCACGTCGGTATCGATGCCCTGGTCAGCCACCTGCCCGCCGGCGCCCAGCGCCGGCTGGCCCAGCTGATGGCGGCGTTGGGGGTGGTACTGATGGTGATCCTGGGGGTGGTGGGAACCGGTGCGGTGATCGACAAGTGGCCGCAGCTGATGCCAACCATGCCGATCACCGCGGCGGTGTTCTATATCGCGGTGCTGCTCTCGGCGATCCACTGTGCGCTGCATCTGATCGCCCAGTGCCTGGAGCTTGAGCCGCTGCCTTCCGCCCCGGCTGGACCCGACTCAGGCCATGACCGCGGTGAGGAGGTGCGCCCATGACCCTGGCGATTATTCTGAGCTTTGCGGTACTGGCGCTTCTTCGTATGCCGCTGGCCTTTGCCCTGGGCCTTGCCTCGCTGGTGGGGCTGGTCGTTGGCGGCATGGACCTGGCGGTGCTGCCCCAGCGCATGATGCACTCGGTGGACAGCTTTCCACTGATGGCGATTCCGCTGTTCATGCTGGCCGGCGAGTTGATGGTGGCGGCAGGGATCCTTCAGCGCCTGGTCGACTTCGCCAACTCGCTGATCGGCCGCGTCCACGGCGGGCTCGCCCACGTGGCGATCGTCGCCGGGATGGTGCTGGCGGCGGTCAGCGGGGCGGCGGTGGCCAGTGCCAGCGCCCTGGGCAGTTCGCTGGTGCCGTCCATGCGTCAGCAGTACGACACCGGCTACAGCAGCGCGGTGGTTGCCTCGGCGGCCAACCTGGGGGCGATCATCCCGCCCAGCAACGCGATGATCGTCTACGCCTTGATGGCCGGCTCCAGCGTCTCGGTAGGCGGGCTGTTCATGGCGGGTATCGTGCCGGGACTGGTGCTGGCGCTGGGCTTCATGGGCCTGGCCAGCTTCCTGTCGATGCGCCGTGGCTATCCGCTGGCCGGCGGAGTCATCGGGCTGCGCCACGTGCTGGTGCAGACCTGGCGGGCGCTGCCCATTCTGCTGATGCCGATCGTCGTGGTCGGCGGCATCGTCGCTGGTGCCTTCACCCCGACGGAGGGGGCCGGCATTGCCGTGCTCTACGCGCTGGTGATCGGCTTCTTCGTCACCCGCCAGCTACGCCTGTCGCACCTGCCGCGGGCGATGTTCAACGCCGCGGTCACCGCCGCCATGGTGGGGGCGCTGATCGCCTTCGCCTCGACCATGACCTTTGCCTTCACCATCGATCTGGTGCCGATGCGTCTGACCAGCGCCCTGCAGGGGCTGACCAGCGACCCGCTGATGTTCCTGCTGCTGGTGATGGGGCTGTTGATCCTGGTCGGCATGTTCGTCGAGTCCAACGCCGCCTACATCATGCTGGTGCCTCTGCTGGCGCCGATCGCGCTGTCCTACGGCATCGATCCGCTGCTGTTCGGCTTTCTGTTCGTGATGAACCTGGTGGTGGGCATGATGACGCCGCCGGTGGGGGTGCTGCTGTTCGTGATGTGCGGCATCTCCAATATCAGCCTGAACGAGCTGATGAAGAGCGCCTGGCCCTTCATCGTCTTCCAGTATGTGGTGCTGGTGGCGTGTATCGCCTTCCCCTCGCTGGTCACCTGGCTGCCGCGGGCACTGGGGTACTGAATGATCGAGGTACTGACGACTGAAGTACGGCATCGACCGAACGACAAGCTACGAAAAGGCCGAGGTGTCGCATCCGGCGCCTCGGACCGGCCCACTACAAAGAGACTGCCATGAAGCTTCTGGTCATCAATCCCAATATTTCAGACGACGTCAGCGCGCTGATCGAGCGTGAAGCACGGGCAAGCCTGCGCCCCGGCAGCGAACTGAGCGTCGCCACCGCGCCCTTCGGCGTGGCCTATATCGAGACCCGCGCCGAGGCGCTGATCGGCGGCTATGCGACCCTGGGTCTCGCCGCCGAGCGCTACCCCGGCCACGACGCTGTGGTGGTGGCCGCCTTCGGCGATCCCGGTCTGCCCGCGTTGCGCGAGGCCCTGCCGATCCCGGTGGTGGGGCTGACCGAAGCGGCGCTGATGAGCGCCTGTCAGTACGGCGGGCGTTTCTCGATCATCGCCATCTCCCAGCGCATCCAGGCCTGGTACCGCGAAACCGTGGACAGCTACGGCCTGGGCTCGCGGCTGGCCAGTATCCGCGCCCTGGATGAACCTCTGGCGGCCATCGGTAGCGTGCAGCAGGACCAGGGCGGGCGCCTGATCGAGCTGGCCGAACAGGCGGTCAGAGAGGACGGCGCCGATGTGCTGATCCTGGCCGGGGCCCCGTTGGCGGGGTTGGCCCGCCAGGTCGCCGCCGAGCTGCCGGTGCCGGCGCTGGACGGCGTGACCTGCGCCATCACCCAGGCCCAGGCGCTGGTCGATCTCGGTCGCGCCAAGGCCACCGTCGGCAGCTACGCCGCACCCCCCGACAAGCCGCACAAGGGCTTGAGCAGGGAGCTGGCAACGCTGATCGGCCGGCGTTGACCTCTCGTCTCCGGGCCAGCTCCGTCGCTATACTTGGACGCTGGCCCTATCCTTGTTCCTTTCCCTCACCGGTCGCTGGATCCTGCCCATGACGTCGACAACCGACGACGCCACCGTCGCTTCACCCTCCGATAGAGGCGCGCGTCAGCGAGCGCCTCACCGCCGCCGCATCCAGGCGCCGTCTCTGGCCGATGAAGCCTACGACCTGCTCAAGGGGCTGATCGTCCACGGTGAGCTGGCCCCTGGGGAGCGTCTGCTGGAGCCGGCTCTGTGTCGGCGTCTGGGCATCTCGCGCACGCCCCTGCGCGATGCCTTGAACCAGCTGGCGGGCGAAGGCCTGGTGACCCTGCGGCGCAATCGCAACGCCCTGGTCACCCTGCTTGATGGTGACGAGCTGCGTCATCTGTTCGAGGTCGAGGCCGGGCTCGAGGCCATGGCGGTGGAACTGGCGGCCGGGCGCATGACAGAGACCGAGCTCAAGCGGCTGGCCTCACTGCAGACTCGCCTGGAAAAGCAGCACGCCAAGGGCGATCGCGACGGCTACTTCGCCACCAATACCCGTATCCACGCGCTGCTGGTCGAGGCGGCGCGCAATCCGGTGCTGGTGGAAACCCACCAGCGCCTGCTGGGTCGGTTGGAGCGGGCGCGTTATCTGGCGCTGAATCGCCTCGGCCGCTGGCAGGAGTCCACCGATGAGCATCGCGCCATCCTCGATGCCTTGATCGCCAGGGACGCCGACCTTGCCCGCCGCCACATGCACGAACACGTCATGCACACCGGTGTCGCCATCAGCGCCTTGCTGACACGCTGAGTCCTGCGACAGACACGGCGACGGTCGCCTGCTTGTTCTGGTCGCTGAACAGCGATGATCAGGACGAGCCTTGACAGGCCATCCAAACACGACCATATTGCAAACGTTAATGATTCTCATTGTTTTGGGCTATCAGCGTCTGCAGGAGGTCGTCATGTCCTATCGCATCAAGACCGCGCTTCACGGAGCCAACCCGACCCTCGAGATCTTCGACGTCAGCTCGGGCTCCATGCGCATGGCCTGGGAGTACCCGAAGGAGGTGGGCAGCGAAGAGAAGGATCCCGAGCTTGCCTCGCTGCGCCGAGAGGAGGCGATCCACGAGCTGTTTCGGCGGCTGTTTCTGCTGACCACTGAACAGTACCTGAAAGGCGAACTCGGCAGGGACGGAAGCGAGGCGTCAGGGTCACACGGCGGTGGGCACAAGGCGCATTGAATGGGTGGTCTGGCAGGGCTTGCCGTGGCGTAGCCACAGCACCTTGTCGGTCAGGTCCATGACCACGCTGAACAGCGTTTCCATCCGCTCGGCTTCAGCGACGCTCGGGTCGAAGTGACGACACAGGCTGTCCTCGCCGGGGGTATGATCACCGAGCAGATCGAACAACCGCTCGGCGTCGAGGGTGGCGCTCTCGTTGGGGGCTGTGCTCGCTGTACCCCGTTCTGTCCCCCTTTCATCCGCACACGAGCCATCCATGCCCAGGTCGTCGAGCAGTTGCTCGACCAGCGCGTCGAGGCGACTCAAGCGGGACCAGGAGTCCGGCTTGGGGAAGTCCTCGACCCAGTGGGTGGCGGTGTCACTGACCAGGTGATTGGTATGGGTGACGACCCCGCGAGCCGGTGCGATGGTTCCCGGTTGCCCGGGGTGAACCTCGAGCCCTTCCGCCTGGCCGCTGCCGTCGGCCAGCAGGAAGTGGGCGGGCGCGCAGACACCGTCGTGGGCGATTTGTCGGGCGGCGTCGAGGGTCTCGCACTCGAGCATGGCGCGCAGGGCGATATGGATCGGCAGACCCTCGCCGCAGGTCGCCGAGCGGATGGCATTGAGTCCGACTCCGACACCATTGGCGTTGAGTCCGATCTTGCCGACCATGCCGGCCTCGCCCACGCTGATCAACGGCGGCGCGCCGGGAGCCTGGATCTCGAGGATCACCAGATGGTCGAGTTGGTCGGCGCGCCAGTCCCAGTTCTGGGCGAGCCACTGGCGGCCGGCGTGATAGAGCGAAAAGGCCGAGCAGCCACCGCCGGCGCGGGTCAGCGACACCTCGCTGCGACAGTTGAGGGTAAGCACGTCGGCCAGATCACCGCCGATGCCCTGGGCGATGCCGTCGAGCTCCTCGAGAATGGCCGGGTAGCGCCGCTCGATCATCGGCAGGAAGCGTTCGGCGTCGCGTCGCGCCTCGTGCCAGCGCAGGCCCGCCAGGTCATGAAACAGTCGGTCGTAGACGTCGATGCTGGCAAGGATCGCCCCACGGTGCTGGCTGCCGTGGGCACGGCCGATGTCGAGGCGGCTGCCGGAGAGCCTGGTGGGTGTCAACGACGAGCAGGAGGGGGTGGGAGAGGACGTGGAGGGGGTCATGAAGTGCTCCCTGCGATCGAAGCGGCTGGCGCCGGGTCGCTGACATGGGTGGATATCCCCTCAGCGTAGCAGTTCTGCGCTTGGCATGGCGTCGTAGAGGTGGCCGTCGAGGTGTCTTGGATGAATTTTAATATATTGATATCGTTCAGTTTTTACACGATTCGCTACCCTTCTCGACAATTCCTGGCGAGACTCCCACAGAGCGTTTCACTTTATTAGTCTGCGAAGTTGTATGCTGCCAGAGAGCCTTACCGGCCATCTCAGGAGACACAACATGAAGACCAGAAACGCGCTGCTCGTATTGGCCCTCTTGGCCCTGCCGTTGTCCGCTCAGGCAGGTGTTGTCGACGGCAAGATCGCCAAGCTGGCTGAGCCGCTGGCCCCTGCAGAAGGGCCCTGCGCCAATCATCACACCACTTACTGCGCGGCTGAACACGCTGGTGCCACGCAGGATGCCGACTTCGACGCCCGCGAGACGGCAAGCCAGGAGCAACAGGGCCACAGCTGAAAGCGATGATGCTGGCGGAACCCTGAACGACGATGCCCCGGCCAACTGGCCGGGGCATCGTCGTCTGGCAGGGGCTCGGGGGGCTGGTCAGGTCTTGTTGGCGGCGTTGTAGATGTTCTCGTCGAGTTCGCCTTCGCTCTTGCCGACCAGGGTGGTGACCATCAGGTCTCCGGCCACGTTGACGCTGGTACGGGCCATGTCGAGGATGCGATCGACGCCGGCGACCACCGCCAGGGCTTCCAGCGGCAGGCCGATCTGGGCCATGACGATGGACAGCATCACCAGGCCGGCGCCCGGGACACCGGCGGTGCCGATGGAAGCCAGGGTGCCGGTGACGATGATCATGCCGTAGTCGGCCAGGCTCAGGTCGACGCCGATCAACTGGGCGATGAATACCGCCACCACCCCCTGATAGATGGCGGTGCCGTCCATGTTGATGGTGGCGCCCACCGGCAGCACGAAGCCGGCGACCCCCTCGGACACGCCGAGGTTCTTCGTCGCGCAGCGCAGCGAGACCGGCAGGGTGCCGGACGAGGACGCCGACGAATAGGCCACCACCAGGGCATCGAGGATGCCCTGCAGGTAGCGCACCGGATTGAGACGACCGAGCAGCGACAGCAGACCGGAGTAGACCACCAGCACGTGGACGACGCTGGCCAGGTAGGCCACGCCGATCACCTTGACCAGGGGCAGCAGCACCTCGGCGCCGTAGCTGCCTGCGACGTGGGCGATCAGACCGAACACGCCGAAGGGCGCCAGCGCCATCACCAGGCTGGTCAGCTTGACCATGGCCTCGGCGAAGCTCTC
This sequence comes from Halomonas sp. BN3-1, assembly GCF_003056325.1. Lineage (NCBI taxonomy): Bacteria > Pseudomonadati > Pseudomonadota > Gammaproteobacteria > Oceanospirillales > Halomonadaceae > Halomonas > Halomonas sp. BN3-1. Next base: position 257,522 of record NZ_PYVV01000005.1, read on the forward strand.
GAACACCTTGACCACCGGCTCGCCCTTCTCGCCGATCAGGGTCAGCGAGACACCGAGGCCAATGGCGAACACGATGATCTGCAGGATATTGCCGCTGGCCAGGGCGTCCACCGGGTTCTGGGGCACCAGGCCGACCACGATCTGCACTAGGCTTGGGGCTTCCTTGGCCGCGTCTGGGTTGGCCTCGAAGGTCATGTCGAGGCCAACGCCAGGCTGAAACAGCCAGGAGGCGGCCAGGCCGATGGCGATGGCGAAGGCGGTGGTGACCAGATACAGCGCGATGGTCCGCGCGCCGATGCGGCCCATCTTCTGGGGGTCACGCATGGCGGTGATACCGACCACCAGGGTAGAGAACACCAGCGGCACGATCAGCATCTTGATGGCGCTGATGAAGATGTCACCGATGGGTTTGAACACGCTGGCGCTTTCGCCCATCAGGGTGCCGACGAGGACACCCAGGGCGAGGCCGACCAGGATCTTCTGCCATAGCGGGATACGACGCCACAGGCCGGGGGAACGATCGGGGGTGGACATGGGGAGGCTCCAGAAGGACAGGGTGGATGGCCTGCCGTGCAAGGTGGGAAGACGCGACACCCATCGATAGTCAGCAAAATGTTCTCGTTGACTGCTATCGAATGGGCGATCGGCACGATGGAGGCGGATTCTACCGAATAATCTGCCTCGGTGTTTTCATCCGTTGCACACCTTCTGGTGCTCAGAGGCCACCTGGGAGCGGCTTCCAGGTGGCCGGACTGTTGACGACGCTAGCGGTTCAGCCCTGATCCTGCTGTTCCAGGGTGCGCCGCAGCAGCTGGTGGAAGGCCGCCCAGGAGGCCTGGTCGGCCCGAGCCTGGTAGCGATCGCTGCCGAACACCGTGAAGGCGTGGGGAGCACCGGAGTAGACCTGGATCTCATAGGGGGCGCCAGCCGCCTCCAGCTCCTCGGACAGCGCCGCCACCTGGTCCATGCCGATGGAGGCGTCGGCCCCACCGTGGGCGACCAGGATCGGTGGCGTATCGGCGGAGTAGCCCTGGCCTTCCGGTGTGTCGAGGCCGCCGTGGAAGGTAGCGAAACCACGCACACCTTCGTCGGCGTTGGCGCGGGCCATCTCCAGCACCACGGCGCCACCGAAGCAGTAGCCCATCACCACGGTGTCTTCGCCGGCGCCCTGTTCACGGGCCTGGGTCAGCCCCGCCAGGGTCAGCCGGCGCATGCGTTCACGGTCATCGTAGAGCACCGCCATCTCGGCCTTGCGCGCGTCGATCTCCTCGGGGCGGTTGCCGGCGCCGTAGAGGTCCACGGCGAAGGCGTCGTAGCCCGCCTCGGCGAGCATGTCGGCACGCTTTCTTTCATAGTCGGTGAGGCCATCCCAGTCGTGGATGATCAGCACGCTGCCCTTGGAAGAGGACGTGGCGGGGGCGAAATAGCCCTGGAAGGCTTCACCGTCCACCTGGTAGTCAACGTTTTGTCCGGCCATGGCGCCGGCGCTGGCGAGAACAGAGCCGAGACCGATCAGGGCAGGGGCGAGCAGGGCGCAACGAGACATGGTGTGCTCCTTGGCGAGTGAGGGGCGTTGGCCCCGCCAGATGGCAGGGCCTGTGCTGAGTATAGAAGCCTGGCCACAGACGCCAGTCCTGAACCCCATCTTGTTGCATCCAGCCGGCCTAGCGTTGGCGGCGGGGACTTGAGTTTTCCCCGGCGGCCTTCCAGATTGGGGGTATGAAGATCGAGTGGGCGAGCCGCGGCTGACCGCGCTCGTCTCGGCTTCATCTCAGGACAACCAGAGCGAGACCAACAATCATGAAAAAGCGCGTACTGGCGACCGCCGTGGCTGCAACCACCCTGGCGGTCGGCTCCATGGCCCACGCAGAGGTCAAGATCGGATTTCTCGGCGGCTTCACCGGGGGGATCGAGAGCCTGACGCCGCCGATCTACGACGGCGCCCAGCTGGCGGTTGACCATATCAACAACCAGGGTGGCATCCTCGATGGCCAGGACGTGGTGATGCCGACCGGCGACACGACCTGCGGCGACGCTTCGGCGGCGTCCAACGCGGCTGACCGCATGGTCAACACCGAGCAGGTTACCGCCATCGTTGGCGCGCTGTGTACCGGTGCCACCATCGCCGCGGCCAACAACGCGGCGATTCCGGGTGGCGTGACCATGGTGTCTCCGGCCTCCACGGCGCCGGCGGTCACCGATCTCGACGACAATGACCTGGTGTTCCGCACCGTGCCCTCCGATGCCTTCCAGGGCGAGATGCTGGCCAAGTTGCTGATCGACAAGGGCATCGAGGAAGTCGCCGTCACCTACGTCAACAACGACTACGGACGCGGCCTGTCCGACGCCTTCAGCTCGGCCTTCGAGGACGGCGGCGGCAGCGTGCTGGAAAACCTCGCCCACGAGGACAACCGCGCCGACTACCGCAGCGAACTCGGCACCCTGTCGGCCACCGGCGCCCAGACCCTGGTGGTACTCGCCTACGCCGACACCTCCGGCCAGACGGTGGTGCGCCAGGCCTACGAGAGCGGCATGTTCACCCAGTACGTGGGGGCCGACGGCATGGTCGGCGACAGCCTGGTCGAGGCCATCGGCGCCGACGTGCTCGACGGCATGATCGCCACCCGTCCGGGCAGCCCGGACCTTCCCGGCACCGAGATCTTCACTGAACTTGCCAACAACGCCGACATCGACCCCACCGCCGTATTCGCGGCCCAGGCCTACGATGCGGCCTTCCTGCTGGGGCTGGCCATCCAGCAGAACGGCAGTGCCGAGCGCGAGGGTGTGTCTGAGGCGCTGCGCAGCGTGTCCTCTCCCCCCGGTGAGGTCATCCTGCCCGGTGAGTGGGAGAAGGCGGTGGAGCTGATCGCGGCGGGGACCGAGATCAACTATGAAGGCGCTTCCGGTACCCAGGACTTCGACGACAACGGCGATGTGCCTGGTGTGGTACAGGAAATGGCCGTGGAAAACGGCACTTTTACCGGCAAGGGCTTTGTTGAATAGCCGCCATGACGTAAAGTAAGGCGAGTCGTCGACGGACGACAACGCATCCGGGCGGTCGCCTCCGCCCAATGACCGCGCCAATGCTCGCAACAGAGGCGCTCAAGGAAAGCCCCCGGCCATCTGGCTGGGGGCTTTATCGTTGGTAGGGGCCTGTCATTGGCGTCGAGCTGGCGATGTCGTGCGATATGGCCAGTGATGGGGCAAGAGGCGTGAGAGGCGGGCCCTGGCGACCCTGGGCCGCCAGGATGAGACCATCAGTGACGACGACCGGCGTCAGGCACTGTCCGCAGAAGCGGTGTCGACGGACACGCCTCAGTCATGGTGCTTGACCTTCTCCGGCAGCAGCCCTTTGGGGGCGACGCGCAGCACCACCGTGATCAACAGCCCGATGACGAATACCCTGGCCTGCAGGGCTCGGCTTTCCAGGTTGCTGGGTAGCTCCCAGCCGAAGCTGGCCTGGCCGAAGTGGGCGATCAACTCCATCACGTAGAGCGCCAGCGGCTCTGACATGATCCAGATGATGTACACCGCCACCGCGCCGAACAGGGTACCGAGGTTGTTGCCCGGCCCACCCAGGATGACCATCACCAGAACCAGGAAGGTGTGGTTGAGCGGCAGGTAGCCGTTGGGGTCGAAGATGCTGTTGAAGCTTCCGAGTGCCGCGCCGCCGAGGCCCATCAGCACGCAGCCCAGCACGAAGATCTCGAGCCGGCGGCGATTGATGTCCTTGCCCATGGCGGCAGATGACACCTCGTTGTCGCGAATCGCCCGGATCATGCGGCCCCAGGGGGCGTTGTAGGCTCGGTTGAGCAAAAAGAAGATGCCCAGGATCATCACCGCCGTCACCGACAGATAGAGCGCCCGCGCCAGGGTAAAGCCGACCTCGCCGGGATCGGGTACCGGCCACGGCAGCGGCGACACGGTGGCGGTGCCTCGGGTCAGCCAGTCGGAGTTCTTGAGAAAGGCCTTGATGATCTCGGCGATGCCCAGGGTGGCGATGGCCAGATAGTCGCTGCGAAGCCCCAGGCAGACGTGGCCGATAAAGTAGCCGATACCGCCGGCCAGCGCTCCGCCGACCACCCAGCCGACCCACACCGGCAGGCCGAACCCGCCGATGAAGCCCATCTGGCTTTCGATGGCGTCGGTGACCTCGCGCAGTTCACTGATCACCACCATGTAGACGACGAGGCCGATCACCACGGTGATCAGGGTGCGCAGCCAGGACGGCACGCCCAGGCGAGTCATGCGCGACAGCGCGAATACCAGCGCGATACCGACGGCCAGATACCCCAGTACCTTGGCCAGCTCACCGGGCAGCGGGCTATCCCAGAAGGCCGGATTGACCGGCACGCTGAAGGTCATGGCGCAGAAGCCGCCGAGGGCGACGAAGCCCATGACGCCTGCGTTGAACTGGCCGGCGTAGCCCCACTGGATGGTCAGGCCCAGGGCCAGGATGGCGTAGCAGCTGGCTTCCACCAGCATGCGTGTCGAATAGGCCGAACCCATGGCCATGTAGACCGCGCCGACGGCGACGGCGAGGACCACCAGGAGGCTGAGTTCGCGCACCGGAAAGCGGCTCTGGGGCGTGGTGTTGGCGTCGTCGCGGCGATGGAAGTTGTTGGTCGTCATCAGATCACCTTGCCCTTGAAGATGCCGGTGGGGCGCCACACCAAGATGGCGACGAGGATGAAGAAGGGCACCACGATCTTGTACTCGGTGCCGACGAAGGCCAGGTTACTGGGCAGCTCGAGCCACTCGGGCAGGCTGTCGCTGAAGGGCCGCAGCAGCACCCGCCAGTTGAACACCGCCAGGGTCTCGGCGAAGCCCACCACGAAGCCGCCGGCGATGGCGCCGAAGGGGTGGCCGACACCGCCGACGATGGCGGCGGCGAAGATCGGCAGCAGCAGGTGGAAGCTCAAGTCCGGCTTGAACGTCACGTCCATCGACAGCAGGGTGCCAGCGATGGCGGCTAGGCCACCGACGATCACCCAGGTCACGGCGACGATGGTGTTGGTGTTGATGCCCGATGCCCGGGCCAGGTCCGGGTTGTCGGACATGGCGCGCATGGCCTTGCCGAGCCGGGTACGCGACAGAAACAGCTGCAGCCCGATCACCGCCACCAGGGTCAGCACGAACAGATAGATCTGCGGCTCGGTGATCACCACCGGCACCCGGGCGCCCTCGAAGGGCAGCGCCAGGCGGAAGATCTCCTTGCGGTCATCGACGTACAGGCTCTGGCCGCCGGTGCCCGAGAACAGCCGGATCAGGCCCTGCAGCATCAGGGTCACGCCGAGGGAGCCGATGACCATGACGATCGGCTTGACGCCGTGGGCACGCAGCGGCTTGTAGAAGGCCTTGTCGATGCCCACCGCCAGCGCCGCCGTCAGCACCATGGCCAGCGGCAGCATGACGATGGCGGTGGGCACACCGATGACGTCGCCGGCGTGGGGGAACAGCGTCGCCAGCAGCAGTACCATGAAGGCGCCGAAGGTCATCATGTCGGCGTGGGCGAAGTGGGCAAAGCGCATGATGCTGAAGACCAGCGTCACGCCCACCGCGCCGATGGCGTAGATCGACCCGGTGACGCTGCCGGCGATCAACACGTTGTTGATGAAGAACACGAATTCGTTCAAGGCGATATCTCCGCGCTAGGACTCGGCGTCAGCCGCCGAGGAAGCTCTTGGCCACGTCAGGATCGGCAAGCAGCGCCTGCCCCGTGTCGGTGAAGCGGTTCTGGCCGGCGGCCAGCACGAAGCCCTTGTCGGCGATGGCCAGGGCCTGCTTGGCGTTCTGCTCCACCATCAGGATGCCGACGCCGGCGGCGTTGACCTCCTTGACCCGGTCGAAGATCTCGTACATGTACTTGGGCGACAGCCCTGCAGTCGGCTCGTCGAGCAGCAGTAGTTCGGGCTCGGCCATCAGCGCCCGGCCCATGGCCACCATCTGGCGCTGGCCACCGGACAGCTCGCCGGCGGGCTGATGACGCTTTTCGTGAAGGGGCGGGAAGAATTCGTAGACCTTGGACAGCATGCGTTTCACGTTTCCCGGCTTGAGGAAGGCCCCCATCTCGAGGTTTTCCTTGACCGTCAGGCTGGGAAAGACGTTGTGCTCCTGGGGCACGAAGCCCATGCCCAGTTCTACCAGGCGGTTGGTGGGCAGGTTCTGGATCGGTTCACCGCGCAGCAGGATATCGCCCTGGGTCACGTTCAACTGGCCGAAGATGGCCTTGAGCATGGTCGACTTGCCGGCGCCGTTGGGGCCGACGATGACGCCGATCTGGTCGGCCTCGATGGCCATGTCCACCCCGTTGAGGATGTTCATGCCGCCATAGCCGCCGTGCACCTCGCGTGCATCGAGTAGAGGCATAGTCCTGTTCTCTGCATAAGAGCGCCTGTCGCGCCCTGGTTGTTGTTATCGCCGCGCCTGCAACGGGAGGGTGCCCCGGGTGGCGCGGTGTCTGTTGCCGGGCCGCTGTCAGGCCGCGCCGGCGCCGAAATAGGCTTCGATGACCTCGGGGTTGTTCTGGATCTCCTCGATGGAGCCCTCGACCATCACCGAGCCCTGGGCCAGCACGATCACCGGATCGCACAGTCTGGCGATCATGTCCATGTCGTGCTCGATGACCAGGAAGGTGTAGCCGAACTCGCGGTTCATCCGTTCGATATTGCCGATCAGGTCCCCCAGCAGGGTGCGGTTGACCCCGGCGGCGATCTCGTCGAGCAGCACCACCCGAGCGTCGGTCATCATGGTGCGGCCGAGCTCCAGAAGCTTCTTCTGGCCACCGGAGAGGTTGCCTGCCAGCTCGTTGCGCACATGATTGAGGCCGATGAACTCGATCACCTCCTGGGCCCGGCGCTTGACCTCGGCCTCCTGTGCTCGCACCGCCTTCGGCGCGAACCAGGCCTTGGCCAGGGACTCGCCGGGCTGGTCCGGCGGCACCATCATCAGGTTTTCCAGGGCGGTGAGCTGGGAGAACTCGTGGGCGATCTGGAAGGTGCGCAACAGGCCCTTGTGAAACAGCTCGTTGGCCGGACGATTGGTGATGTCCTCGCCGTCCAGCAGGATCTGCCCGGAATCCAGCGGCAGGGCGCCTGCGATGATGTTGAACAGGGTCGACTTGCCCGCACCGTTGGGGCCGATCAGACCGGTGACGGAGCCTTCCTCGACCTGAATCGAACAGTCGTTGATGACGTGAAGGCCGCCGAAGGCCTTGTTGACGTGTCGTACATCGATGATGGCTGACATCTTGGGTCCCGCCGTGTTGTCTATTGTCGTTGTTGCGTTGTTGCGTTGTTGCGTTGTTGCGTTGGTGTTGTTTGGTGTCGTTGCGGTCTTGATTGTCGGGCTTCCCGACGTCCCTCAGCCGCTGGCGGCGTGCTGCTCGGCCATCAGCCGGTAGGCGGCGAAGGCGCCTACCAGTACGCAGGCACCGATGGTCGGCAGCCAGTAGCCCTGGACATAGGGCAGGGCACGCAGAAAGACGAAGGCGACCCCGGTCGGCGCGATGAAGCGCACCAGAAACCGCCAAAGCCTGAGCCAGCTGGAGCGGGTGTGCATTTCCTTCATCGATTCGGACTGGGTCAGCGACCAGCCGGCGAACAGCGCCACCAGCAGGCCGCACAGGGGCAGCGTGATGTGGGTCACCAGTTCCAGCACGGCGAAGGCGCTGCGACCGAACACGTCATGCACGGGGCTGGCCTCGGCCCAGACGTTGAAACTCGCCACCGTGGCGAGCCCCAGCCCCCAGGCCAGCACCGACACCAGGGCTACCGCCAGTACGCGACTGAGGTCGAAGCGCTCGACCAGATAGGCCGCGACCGGCTCGATCAGCGAGATCGCCGAGCTGATCGCGGCCCCCAGTACCAGTACGAAGAAGATTGCGCCGACCAGCGAGCCTGAAGGCATCACCGAGAATGCCAGCGGAAGTGACACGAACATCAGCCCCGGCCCTTCGTCGGCGGCAAGTCCTGCGCCGAACACCAGAGCGAAGATCGCCAGCCCCGCGATTACCGCCACCAGGGTGTCGATCAGGGCGATGGCGAAGGCGGTCAGGGTCAGCGAGGTCTCGCTGGGCATGTAGGCGCCATAGGCCATGATCGCGCCCATCCCCAGACTCAGCGTGAAGAACGACTGCCCCATCGCCTCGAGCCAGCCTTCCAGGCTCAACTCGGACAGCGAGAAGGACAGCATGAAGCGACTGGCTGCCGCCATGTCGCCGCTGGTCGCGGCGTAGAACAGCACCACCAGCAGAATGACCAGCAGGGTCGGCATCAGGATGCGCAGGGCACTCTCCAGTCCACGATGGACACCCCGGGCGACGATGTAGGCGCAGATGGCGAGAAACAGCGTGTGGTAGAGCGTCAGCTTCAGCGGCGATGCGATCAAGTTGGCAAAGTTGTCGGCCAGCATGGCGGCGTCGGCGTCGCGCAGTGACCCGGTCAGCATCTCGCCAAGATAGTGCAGCGCCCAGCCGCTGATCACCGAGTAGAAGCTCAGGATCAGCAGCGCGGACAGGCCACCGAGCCAGCCGATGGTCTCCCAGGCGCGGGAGGTGCGATGACAACGGGTGAGAAAGCGCATGCCCATGATCGGACAGCGCCGGCTGTTGCGCCCAAGCATGATCTCGGCGATCAAAATCGGTATGCCGACGGCAAAGACGCACAGCACGTAGACCAGCAGAAAGGCGCCACCACCGTGCTCGCCGGCCAGGTAGGGAAAGCGCCAGAGGTTGCCCAGGCCCACCGCCGAGCCGACCGCGGCCAGCAGGAAGGTGCCTTTGTGGGTCCAGATGTTATCGCTGCTCATGGGGCTTCCGTCGACATGTCGGCGTCGAGACGCGGTAATGGCTGACCGGGCCGAGGCCCGGTCTGACATGTCAACTTTGCGATACAACCATGGCGCCTGACTAGGGGCGATGCGTTTAGCAGGCGTTGGCGGGACGGGTTTCCGTCACTGGCGGGTTCTGGAACTCGTCGTCAGCTGCTGGTATGGGGAGCCAGGGCGCGGTGATCGTCGCCAAGACGCACGGTATCGCCGATCGACAGGTCGCCGATATTCTTGGTGCGCTCGCCTGTGCGCACGGAGATCAGGGCGACCACGTCGCCGATGCTGGCGGTGTCGTCGTCGACCCTGGCTTCCACCCTGACCCTGACCGAATAGCCATGGTAGCGGCCGGCGATGATACTGCCGACGTGGGCGGTGGGGTATTCGTCGGGCTTGTCGGCGAAGTAGCGCTGAACGCTGTCAGCGCCGGGATCATCCCATTCGACGTGCTTGTGCATTCGCGTATCTCCTTGTTCGCGAAGGATGACGGTGCCCCATTAGCATAGACTGCAACTAGGGCGGTCGCCGTCTTCACCCCTAACGGTTATCAGTCTGCATCAATTGTGGCAGCGCTCGGCCCGGAAAGTTCCTGGATCAGACGGGTGGTGAGATACAGTCGCGGCACAATGCTGTCGAGTTCAATGAATTCCTCGTCGCTGTGGTAGCGCCCCCCGACCAGACCGAGGGATTCAAGCACCGCGGGTTGGCCGGTTTCGGGGTCGTAGGCGTAGCCAGCATCGGTGCCCCCACCGATCTCGGCCAGGGCGAGCGTCTGGTCGAGTTCCTGGCGGTAGATAGATTGGGCGAGGGCCGCCAGTTGCTCGGTGGCCGGGTTCGGCGGCAGCGGCGGGCGCCCGCGCTCGAGCCGAAACGCTACCTGGGTGTCCGTGACTCGCTGCTCGGCAATAATCGACTGGGCTTCGGCCATGACGCGCTCGTACTCGGTATGGTCGAAGTAGCGCATGTCCCCTTCGGCCCTGGCCGAGTCCGGGATGATATTGCGCTTTGTGCCACCCTCGACAATGGTCCAGTTGAGGGTGGTGCCCTTGTCGCTGTCGCCAAGGTCATCGAGCTGGAGCAACTGGTGGGCCAGCTCCATCACCGCATTGCGGCCTTCCTCGGGGGCGCCGCCGGCGTGGGAGGCACGTCCCTCGACCTCGAGAAAGGCGTAGTTGATGCCCTTGGTCACGGTGGTGACCGCTGACTCGCCGGGCTTGCCCAGGGTGGGCTCGAAGGACAGGACCGCGTCCTGTTCGCTGGCCAGTTCGGCGATCAGCTCACGGGATCCAAAGGAGCCTTTTTCCTCGTCGGGGTTGAACACCACGGTCAGGGTTCCCCAGGGCGAGAGCTCGAGGTCATCGAGCAGGCCCAGGCTATGCAGGATGACCGCGATGCCGCCCTTGGCGTCGCCGACGCCGGGACCATAGGCCCTGGAGGCGTCGCTGGAAAAGGGGCGCTTTGCCACGGTGCCTGAGGAAAAGACGGTGTCGTAGTGGATCATCAGCATGAGATCGGCGTCGCCGCTGCCCTGGTGTCGAGCCACCAGCGTGTTGCCGCCGAAGGCCTCGGCCGGGTGCTGTTCGACCTCGAAGCCGAGTTCGACGAGACGTTCCTGCAATAGCGCCTCGACGCGAGCGAGGTCGTCGACATCGCCGGTACCGGAGTCGAGGTTGACCAGCGACTCCAGGGTCTCGAGAAAGGCCGAGCGCTCCTGCTCGGCGTTGGCGAGCAGGGTGTCATCGGTGGATGGCGAGGCCAGGGCAAATGCTGGCAGCAGGGACAGTAAGGCGATGAAGCGTCGGGCGGCCATGGTGAGCCTCCTTGCTGGGTGGTCACCAAAGGATAGTTCAGTCCGGCCAGGGTGCCGTCCTCACCCCAGATGCTGATGTCTCCACGTGCAGACGACACTGGTCGCCATCGGGCGCCGGGCATCGATATTGTCTATTCCGCAAAACGACGACGCCCGCCATTGAGAGCCGGGCATCGATATTGTCGATACCGCAAAACGACAATGCCCGCCATTGAGAGTCGGGCATCGATATTGTCTATATGAGCATTGCCGCAAACAACGATGCCCGCCATGAAGAGCCGGGCATCGATATTGTCTATTCCGCAAAACAACGATGCCCGCCAGGAGGCGGGCATCGATGAAGCGAGAAACGCAGCGCTTACTTCTTGGTGGCGCGCTTGCGCTCGTTCTCGGTCAGGAACTTCTTGCGCAGACGGATATGGTTCGGGGTGATCTCGACCAGCTCGTCGTCATCGAGGAACTCGATGGCCTGTTCCAGAGTGAAGCGCACCGGCGGGGTCAGCACGATGTTCTCGTCGTTGCCGGAGGCGCGCATGTTGTCGAGCTTCTTGCCCTTGGTGGGGTTGACCACCATGTCGTTGGCGCGGTTGTTGATGCCGACCAGCATGCCTTCGTAGACCTCGGTGCCGTGGTCGATGATCAGCTTGCCGCGCTCCTGCAGGGCGTACAGGGCGTAGGCCAGGGCCTTGCCCGGAACCATCGACACCAGCACGCCGTTGCGACGCTCGATGGAGGCGTCGGGCTTGAGCGGGCCGTAGTGGTCGAAGCGGCTGGTCAGGATGCCGGTACCAGAGGTCAGGGTCAGGAACTGACCACGGAAGCCGATCAGGCCGCGCGCCGGGATGATGAAGTCCAGGCGGACCCGGCCCTTGCCGTCCGGGTTCATGTTCTTGAGCTCGCCCTTGCGGTAGCCGAGCTCTTCCATGATGGCGCCCTGGTGCTGCTCTTCGCAGTCGATGATGACTTCTTCGTAGGGCTCCTGCTTCTCGCCGTCGATCTCACGGATGATGACCTCGGGACGACCCACGGCCAGCTCGAAGCCTTCACGACGCATGCTCTCGATCAGCACCGACAGGTGCAGCTCGCCGCGGCCGGAGACGATGAACTTCTCCGGGGACTCGCCCTGCTCGACACGCAGCGCCACGTTGTGGATCAGCTCCTGGTCGAGACGATCGCGAATGTTGCGGCTGGTGACGAACTTGCCGTCCTTGCCGGCAAACGGTGAGTCGTTGACCTGGAAGGTCATGGACACGGTGGGCTCGTCGACGGTCAGTGCCGGCAGCGCCTCGACGGCGGCCGGATCACAGATGGTGTCGGAGATCGCCAGGTCGTCGATGCCGGTGATGCAGACGATGTCCCCGGCGGTGGCCTGCTCGGTCTGTACCCGCTCGAGACCCAGGTGGGTCATGACCTGGCCGACCTTGCCCTTGCGGGTCTGGCCTTCCTTGTTGATGACCACCACCTGCTGGTTGGGCGAGATGGCGCCGCGGGTGATGCGGCCTAGGCCAATGACACCGACGTAGCTGGAGTAGTCGAGTGCCGAGATCTGCATCTGCAGCGGTCCGTCGAGTTCCACCTTGGGCGGCTCGACGATGTCGACGATGGACTGGAACATCGGCGTCATGTCGTCGGACAGTTGGTCAGGCTCGGGACCGGCGATGCCGTTGAGGGCGGAGCAGTAGATGATCGGAAAGTCGAGCTGCTCGTCGCTGGCGCCGAGGTTGTCGAACAGATCGAAGATCTGGTCGATGACCCAGTCCGGGCGTGCGCCGGGGCGATCGATCTTGTTGACCACCACGATCGGCTTGAGGCCCTGATCGAAGGCCTTCTGGGTGACGAAGCGGGTCTGCGGCATGGGGCCGTCGACGGCGTCGACCAGCAGCAGTACCGAGTCCACCATCGACATCACGCGCTCGACCTCGCCGCCGAAGTCGGCGTGTCCAGGGGTGTCGACGATGTTGATGTGGTAGTCCTGTCCCTCGGGGGAATTCCAGCGGATCGCCGTGTTCTTCGCCAGGATGGTGATACCGCGTTCCTTCTCCTGGTCATTGGAGTCCATGATGCGCTCCTGACCCTCGGCCTTGCGGTCCAGAGTGCCAGACTGACTCAACAGCTTGTCGACCAGGGTGGTTTTGCCGTGGTCGACGTGAGCGATGATGGCGATGTTGCGAAGATTCTCGATCACGACGGGATCCTGCTGGAAAAAGTGGGGCAGCATTATAGGGCCTGGGCGATGACAACGACCAGCCTTGTTGGCGCCAATCTCGGCATCGATCCTCAAGATGCTGAACTATCAAGCACCTGCGAGGCGAAAAAAGTAGGCGAAATCGACAGAAAGGACGATCTGACGCTCAGGCGCGCTGCACGACCATCTTGGCGCGACAGGCCTTGAGGCGAGTGGCGAGGTCCTCTACCGCGCTCAAGTCCAGCGACGGGTCGAAGCCTCCCAGCCGATCGAACCAGGTACGTTCGACGCCCAGGGCCCGGGTCGGAGTACGTCGCAGCAGGCTGAGCAGCGATAGCGGACAGGGGCGAGCAGGACGCACCACCGGGCGCGAATCATCGCAGGCGGCTGCCATCATTCGCTCGACCCAGTGGGTGTCCAGAGGGCCGAGGCAGAAGCCGAGCATGCGTCCATTGCTGTGGGAGGCGGCCAGGTTGAGGCGCCGCCCCATGGGCGCGGGCCGGCTGCGCACCTGGCGATAGCCGACGACGGCGTGTTCGCCCGGTTCGCCCAGTAGTGGTGGCGCCATATCGCCATCGTCGATGACGAGGATCTCGCCTCTTCCCTGGAAGAGGGCGACCTGCTGGCGTGCTTCCGCGAGCCGGCGAGGCAGTTCCTTGCCGGTAAGTCGGGCATCAATGATCAAGCTGATTTTCACGACGACACTCCGAGGAGGGTGACGCCGGCCGGCAGGGGAGGCGGTCGGAGTCGAACGTAATAAAGTGTATCTTTGCGTTGCGAAAGGTTCCAGCGCCCACTGACACCTCGCGATCGGCCCGGCAGAGTTTATAGATCCTGTCACAAAGGTCCAAAGTGGTGCGTCGCAGTCTTTATTGCACTTTTGTGGTGCATTGGTCGGCAGGTCCTGAAGGTGGTGGGCCTTTGTGCCCTAAGCTGGCGCAAAGGGCCTGTTTGGATAAAAAAGATTTGAAACAATGGGTTGGGATTTTTTTGGTCGATGCTGGTGCAATGCTGGCACGCAATCTGCATTGTGGTTGGCAGTGTCATCGTGTCGCGCACGTTGCCATGGGCAGTGTCCCGGGAGCGTGCTACAAAGGATCCCGGTACCCCTTTTGTTCCCTGGATCATCCCCCGTTTCAAACCGGTGACATGGGATTGGCGCCGTTGCGCAACGCTCGAGTCACGAGACAAGTTCCACTCTGGAGGACCACATGTCAGACAAGACCCTCGCCCTGATCAACGAACATGATGTGAAGTGGGTTGACCTGCGCTTCACCGATACCCGCGGTAAAGAGCAGCACGTCACCATTCCGGCCGCCGAGGTCGACGAAGAGTTCTTCGAGAATGGCCAGATGTTCGATGGTTCCTCCATCAACGGCTGGAAGGGCATCAACGAGTCCGACATGATCCTGCGTCCGGAGGACGGCACCGGCTTCCTCGACCCCTTCACTGAAGACGCGACCCTGATCCTGCGTTGCGACATCATCGAGCCGGCCACCATGCAGGGCTACGAGCGTGATCCGCGCTCCATCGCCAAGCGCGCCGAGGCCTACCTGCAGTCCTCTGGCCTGGGCGACACCGCCTTCTTCGGCCCCGAGCCCGAGTTCTTCATCTTCGACGAGGTGCACTGGAAGGCCGATATCGAAGGCGCCATGTACAAGATCAGCTCCGAAGAGGGTGCCTGGTCCACCGACCGCGCCGTCGAAGGTGGCAACCTCGGTCACCGTCCGCGGGTCAAGGGCGGCTACTTCCCGGTTCCGCCGGTGGACAGCTTCCATGACATGCGCGGTGCCATGTGCAACACCCTCGAGGCCATCGGCCAGAAGGTCGAGGTGCACCACCACGAGGTGTCCAACGCCGGCCAGAACGAGATCGGTGTTGCCTTCAACACCCTGGTCAAGAAGGCCGACGAAGTTCAGGAAATGAAGTACGTGATCCACAATGTGGCTCACGCCTACGGCAAGACCGCCACCTTCATGCCCAAGCCGCTGGTCGGCGACAACGGCAGCGGCATGCACGTCCACCAGTCTTTCTGGAAGGACGGCCAGAACCAGTTTGCCGGTGACGAGTACGCCGGTCTGTCTGAAATGGCGCTTTACTACATCGGCGGTATCATCAAGCACGCCCGCGCCCTGAACGCCTTCACCAACGCTTCTACCAACTCCTACAAGCGTCTGGTGCCGGGCTTCGAAGCGCCGGTCATGCTGGCCTACAGCGCCCGTAACCGTTCTGCTTCCATCCGTATCCCGTACACCGCAAGCCCGAAGGGCAAGCGTGTCGAGGCGCGTTTCCCCGACCCGACCGCCAACCCCTACCTGTGCTTCGCGGCGATGCTGATGGCCGGTATCGACGGCATCAAGAACAAGATCCACCCCGGCGACGCCATGGACAAGAACCTCTATGACCTGCCGCCGGAAGAAGGCAAGGCCATCCCGACCGTGGCCGAGAGCCTCGACCAGGCGCTGGCAGCCCTCGACGAGGACCGCAGCTTCCTGACCGAAGGTGGCGTCTTCACCGACGACATGATCGACGCTTACATCGAGCTCAAGAACGAGGACGTCGAGCGTCTGCGCATGGCGACCCACCCGATCGAGTTCGACATGTACTACAGCTGCTGATCGGCATAGCGCCTCGTGCGTTCCGTCGGCCCCGCGATGATCGCGGGGCCGATTTTTTTGCGCGGGCCTTGCGCCTGGGCAAGGGATCCCCTTGGCGCGGGTCGTGGCTGCCGTCATCCTCGTCAGGGGAAGGTCGGCGAGGGCAATCACGATGATGCAGCGGTGGACGCGCAGGGCAGGCCGGGAGAGGGGCGAGAGCGCTCCCTCGTCGCCGAGTCGACCGTCACTGATGGCCATTGCCTTGCTGGCAGCGTCCGGGCTGGCGTTGCCGGTGGCAGAAACCGTGCCGGCGAGCACCATCTATCGCAGTATCGGTGCCGACGGCGTCGTGCGCTACAGCGATACCCCCTCGGCCGGCGCCCGCGCGCTGGCACCGCCGCCGTTGTCCAGCGCCCCTGCGCTGGATGTGGCGGCGCCCTCCAGGCCGACGGCGCCTTCAGTACCAGGCCCGGATAGCGACGCCGATATCTTCCAGCCCCACGATGTCCTGGCCATCGCCTCCCCGGCGGATGGCAGCGTGTTGCCAACGGGGTCCGGGGGAAGATTGAAGGTGCTGGCCGCGATCAGCCCGCCTACGGCGACGGGGGATCGCCTCGGCCTGGAGGTCGACGGTGTGCTCGCCACCAGCGTCACCGGCATCGGCCCACTGTGGCTCACCAATCTGGAGCGTGGCGAGCATCGCCTGGGCCTGGTGGTGCTGGCCCCGTCGGGAGAGGTGCGTCAACGCAGTGCCGATATCGTCATCCACGTACAGCGCGCCAGCCGCCTGCTTCCCGCCAACCCCATTCGTCCTGCGCCGCCTTGACCCGCGATCTGCGGGCCTTGTGCGGACAGTGATCCAGGCGAGACTCCCCTGCACCAGGTTGGTGCACTAAAATGGTGCGTAGGTGCGCCGACGGTGACCCGCCTCCTCGACAAAAGCACCGTCCTGGCGCCTGCGCGGCGGGAGTGCGCTACTGGTACCAAGGCTGGCCCGCTTCTTGCTTTGAATGTTGTTGTCTGACGCCTGCTCGAGGCCGAGACCTGGACCGCCACCATGGCATGCCGGCTTGGCGCCGTGGCGGCCTCTATCGAGCGGGCGCTTTGCCCCATCAGGATGGACCCATGACGCCTGGCATCATCGAACACCTCACAACTGCGGTCATGCTGCTCG
This sequence comes from Halomonas sp. BN3-1, assembly GCF_003056325.1. Classification (NCBI taxonomy): domain Bacteria; kingdom Pseudomonadati; phylum Pseudomonadota; class Gammaproteobacteria; order Oceanospirillales; family Halomonadaceae; genus Halomonas; species Halomonas sp. BN3-1. Next base: position 274,114 of record NZ_PYVV01000005.1, read on the forward strand.
ACGGCGAGCTGCGACCGACCTGGATGAACCCGGCGGCCGAGACCCTGCTGGCGGTCAGCGCCAGTCGGGTTGCCGGCGTGGCGCTGACCGACTGGCTCAGCGGCGAGGATGATATCGCCGAGGTGCTGATACGGGCCCGGGATGGACAGCATCCCTATACCCAACGGGAGGCGCGGCTGGTCCTCGCCGGTGGAGACCCCCTGACGGTGGACTACACCGTGACGCCGCTGTCGCCTGACGAGCTGCTGCTGGAAATGGAGCCACGGGATCGGCTGTTGCGAATTTCCCGCGAGGAAGCGCTGCAGTCGCGCCAGGAAACCATGAAGGTGCTGGCACGGGGGCTGGCCCACGAGGTCAAGAACCCCCTGGGGGGGATTCGTGGCGCGGCGCAATTGCTCGAGCGTGACCTGGAGCAGACGCCGGCGCTCAAGGAGTACACCCGGATCATCATCGAAGAGGTGGATCGGCTCCGGGATCTGGTCGATTCCATGCTCGGGCCCAACCGGGTGAGTCGGCGAGAGCCGCTGAACATCCACCGGGTGCTGGAGCGGGTACGCGCGCTGCTGCTGGTCGAACAGCCGCGGGTGAGTATCGAGCGCGACTATGATCCCAGCCTGCCGGAGTTGACCGGCGATGAAGCCCAGTTGATCCAGGCGGTGCTCAATGTGGCCCGCAACGCCGTCCAGGCGCTGGTCGAGTCCGAGACACCGAACCCGGTGATGACCCTGAGGACCCGCGCGCGCCGCCAGTTCACCCTGGGCGCCCAGCGCCATCGTCTGGTCTGCGACGTCAGCGTGATCGACAACGGCCCGGGCGTCCCCGAGACGCTGCGCGAGACCCTGTTCTATCCGATGGTGTCCGGTCGTGCCGAGGGCAGCGGCCTGGGGCTGTCGATCGCCCAGTCGGTGCTGCACCAGCACGAAGGGCTGATCGAGTGCGAGTCCGAGCCCGGACGCACCGAATTCCGTCTGTTGATTCCCCTGGAGATGAGTCATGACTGATACCGCTCGTGTAATGATCGTCGACGACGACCGGGCCATACGCTGGGTGCTTGAGCGCGCCCTGGCGCAGCCGGACCTTGAGGTCGAGGCGGTCGAGCGGGCCGACGGTATCCTCGATCGACTGCTGGCCGAGCCGCCCGACGTGCTGGTCACCGATATCCGCATGCCAGGTATCGACGGACTCGATCTGATGGCCAAGGTGCGCCAGGTGCACCCGGACCTGCCGGTCATCGTGATGACCGCCCATTCCGACCTGGACAGTGCGGTGGCTTCCTATCAGGGCGGGGCCTTCGAGTACCTGCCCAAGCCGTTCGACGTGGACGAGGCGCTGGCCTTGGTGCGACGCGCGGTGGCCCACGTGCGCGAGCGCCAGCGGCCGGTCAGCGTGCCCGAAGGACTCGACGCCGAGATCATCGGTGAGGCGCCGGCGATGCAGGAGGTATTCCGGGCCATCGGGCGCCTGGCGCACTCGCATATCACGGTGTTGATCAACGGCGAGTCCGGGACCGGCAAGGAGCGCGTGGCGCGTGCGCTTCATCAGCACAGTCCCCGCGCCGCCAATCCCTTTATTGCCCTCAATATGGCGGCGATCCCCCGGGATCTGATCGAGTCGGAGCTGTTTGGCCACGAGAAGGGCGCCTTCACCGGCGCCAGCGCCAGTCGCCAGGGGCGCTTCGAGCAGGCCAACGGCGGCACCCTGTTCCTCGACGAGATCGGTGACATGCCGTCGGAGACCCAGACCCGGCTGTTGCGGGTGCTGGCCGACGGCGAGTTCTATCGGGTCGGTGGTCATACGCCGGTCAAGGTGGACGTGCGCATCATCGCCGCGACCCACCAGGACCTCGAGACGCTGGTCGCCGATGGCCGCTTTCGTGAGGATCTGTTCCATCGCCTCAACGTCATCCGCGTGCACCTGCCAAGGCTGTCCCAGCGGCGCGAGGATATTCCCCGGCTGGCGCGGCACTTCCTGGTCGAGGCTGCCAAGGAGCTGTCCACCGACGTCAAGGTGCTGACCCGCGAAGCCGAGGAGTTCCTGACCCGGGTGGACTGGCCCGGCAACGTGCGTCAGCTCGAGAACACCTGTCGCTGGCTGACGGTGATGGCCTCCGGGCGCGAGATCCTGGTCGAGGACCTGCCGCCGGAGCTGCGCGGCGGCGATGACAGCGCCGCAGGCGGGGACTGGCGTGAAGCCTTCCGCGCCTGGGCCGACAGCGCCCTGGCCTCGGGCCACACCCACCTGCTCGAGGAGGCGGTGCCGGACTTCGAGCGCATCCTTATCGAGACCGCGCTCAAGCACACCGCCGGGCGCAAGGGTGAGGCTGCCGAGCTGCTGGGCTGGGGGCGCAATACCTTGACCCGCAAGCTGAAGGTGCTGCTGCCGTCGCTGGCGGAAGACCAGGAGGTCTGAGCGGGCCGGGGCGGCGAGTCCGGGGGGGCACCGGTTTAACCAGCCTGCCCGGACCGGCCTACCCCAAGGGGCATATCATCAGCCTGTTATCGGTGGCCTAGAGTGGTGGCGACGTTGCACCGCTACTCTCGGCGTCGGGGGTAGCGTCACGATTCTGAGGCCTACCCCCATGAACCTTTCACGCTCTCGTCGGCTTGGCCTGGTGGCCATGTCGCTGGTTTTCATCTCGAGCCTCTCGCTTGCCCAGGAGCGGTCCTCGCCACGCACCGTACCGGCCAACAGCGAGCCCGCTGCCAGCAGCGAGGATCTTGCTGCCATCGCCAAGGAAACCACCAACCCGGTGGGATCGGCCTGGATGCTGTGGATGCAGAACGACTATACCCACCTGGACGGCGACGACTTCGACGGTCGCTGGTCCAATTCCTTCAAGTTCCAGCCGGTCATGTCCTTCCCCTTCGAGATGGCAGACGACAACTGGAACCTGGTGGTGCGCCCGGTGTTCCAGTACAACTCGAGCCCGATGGACGAGAGCTTCGGTACCCTGGCCCGGGGCGGCAGCCCGCTGGACATCGATCCCGACGAGTGGAGCCGCAATGCCCCCCATCGCGGGCGTACCGAGGGTCTGGGTGACACCGCCCTGGTGACCCTGGCTGGTCCGGCCCGCGCCGACGGCGTCATCTGGGGCCTGGGGCTGACCCAGATCTTCCCCACCGCCGAGCATGACGTGCTGGGCCAGGGCAAGTTCCAGGCCGGCCCGGCGGCCCTGATCGCGCGCCTGGCGCCCAATCCCGGCGGCTGGAACATGGGCCTGCTGGCTCAGCACTGGTGGTCCTACGCCGGCGAAGATGACCGCGAACACACCAGTCAGACCGATCTGCAGTACTTCCTCAACTACCGGCTCAGCGGCACCGAACTGGTGGGCATGACGCCCAACGTGCGCATCAACTGGGAGGCCGACAGCGGCGAGAAGGTCAACTTCCCGATCGGCCTGGGCTATTCCAACGTGGTCCGCATGGGCAGCACCCCGGTGCGCCTGGCCGCCGAGATCCAGCACAGCGTGATCCGCGGTGATGAGTGGGATGCGGACTGGAACTTCCGCTTGATGTTCATCCCGGTGGTCAAGAACCCGTTCATGTAACGGCGCTGGCAGCCTACGCAAAGGGGCCCCGCCATGGCGGGGCCCCTTTGCATCTGCGGCCGACCAGCAGGCCCGCTATCAGGCAAGCGTCAGCGGTTCGGTGCGGGCTTCGAGCCAGGCCAGCGCCTGGCCGTCGAGCCTCGGCGCCAGCCGGCGGCGGACCTCGTCGTGGTAGGCGTTGAGCCAGTCGATCTCGGCCTGATCCAGGGTGAACAGGTTCAGGCAGCGGGTGTCGATGGGACACAGGGTCAGGGTCTCGAACTCGAGGAAGTCGCCGAAGTCGCTGGGGGCCGCGGCGCGGTTGGCCACCAGGTTCTCGATGCGCACCCCCCACTGGCCGGGACGGTACACCCCAGGCTCGTTGGAGGTGATCATGCCTTCGCGCATGGCGGTATGTTCGGCGACGGAAGCGCCCGAGCTGATCACCTGGGGGCCTTCGTGGACGTTGAGGAAGTAGCCCACGCCGTGGCCGGTACCGTGACCGTAGTCGCGGCCGGTGGCCCACAGCGGCGCCCGCGCCAGAGCGTCCAGCCGCGAGGCGGCGATGCCCTCGGGGAAGCGCGCCCGCGACAGTGCGATCATGCCCTTGAGCACCAGGGTGCAGTCTTCGCGCTGAGCCTCACTGACGGTGCCGACCGGGACCATGCGGGTGATATCGGTGGTGCCACCGCGGTACTGGCCGCCGGAGTCGATCAGCAACAGGCCGTCGCCCTCGATCACCGAATGGGCCTCCTGGGTCGCGCGGTAGTGGGGCAGGGCACCGTTGGCGTTGAAGGCGGCGATGGTATTGAAGCTCTCGCAGACGAAGTCCTCGTCCTTGGCGCGTTCCTCGTACAGGCGGGCTTCGACGTCCAGCTCGGTGACCCGTTCGCCGGCGGCGAAGGCGGCCTCCAGCCAGGCGAAGAAGCGACACAGGGCCGCGCCGTCGGCTTCCATGGCCTGACGCACGAAGCCGAGCTCGTGGGCTGTCTTGATGCCCTTGGCCAGGGTGCTGGGCTGGAAGGCTTCGACCACGGTCATCTCGTCCGGCAGGGCCTGGCGGGTCCCCAGCGTCAGCCGGGCCGGATCGATCAGTACCCGTTCGTCCCGCGGCAGGGCGGACAGCCGCGCCGCCCAGTCGGCGTAGTCGGCCACCTCGACGCCATCGGCCTTGAGCGCATCGACCAGTTCGGGAGCGAGCTTGCCAGGTGCCACGAACAGGGTGGCGGTGGCGCGACCGATCAGCAGGTGGGACAGGAACACCGGATTGAAGCCCACGTCGGCACCGCGCAGGGTGGTCAGCCAGGCGATGTCGTCCAGCGTCGACACCAGATGCCAGTCGGCGTGGTGCTCGGCCATGGCCGTGCGTACCCGGTCCAGACGCTGGCGCCGGGTCTCGTCCAGATAGCGGCCGGCGTGGGGTTCGATGGCCCCGCTCGGCAGGCTCGGGCGATCGCGCCAGATCTCGTCGAGCAGGTCGCTGTCGCCGCGCAGGACGACGCCCCGTTCACCCAGGATGTCCTCGAACTGGCGGCCGTGGGCCAGGGACACCACCTGGGCGTCGTAGCCCAGGGTGTCGCCGGCCTCGAGACGCTCGGCCAGCCACTGCATCGGTGCGCTGGCCTGGCCCTGGGTCAGCTTCATCATGCTGATGCCGGTGCCGGCGAGTTGTGCCTCGGCCTGCACGAAGTAGCGGCTGTCGACCCACAGGCCGGCCTCGTCCTGGGTCACCACCAGGGTACCCACCGAGCCGTCGAAGCCGGACAGCCACTCGCGACCGGCCCAGTGCTCGGGCAGGTATTCGCTGTTGTGCGGATCGCTGGACGGTAACCACCAGGCATCGATGGCGTGGCGGCGCATCGCCTCGCGCAGATCGCTCAAGCGTTGGCGAGCGGTATCGGCACTGGCTGAGGTCATGCTCAGACTCCTGTTCTGACAATGGCTTCGGCGTCCGCGCGGTGGGCGGCCGCCGGATCGATAAGACGGTGATGCTTCAGCATGCGCTTGAACACCGGCACGAGCAACAGCAGCACCCCGGCGAAGATCACCAGAGCGATGGCCGACCGCCCGAACAGTTCCGGCAACTGCTGAAGCTCCTCGGCGTTGACGTGACCGCCGATCAAGCCAGCCACCAGGTTGCCGAGGGCGGCGCCGGTGAACCACAGGCCCATCAACTGGCCCTGGGTGCGACGCGGCGACAGCCCCGACATGGTGGACAGCCCCACCGGCGACAGGCACAGCTCGCCCAGGGTCAACAGCAGCATGCTGCCGACGATCCACCAGGGTGACACCAGCCCTGTGCCTGTCAGTACCTGTTGCGCCGCCAGCACCATCAGGCCAAAGCCGCAGGCTGCGAGCAGCAGGCCGAGGACGAACTTCATCGGGCTGCCCGGTTCCAGTCGGCGACGACCGAGCGCCGGCCACAGCCAGCCGAACAGCGGACCCAGCAGCACGATGAATACCGGGTTCAACGACTGGAACCACAGGGTGGGGACCTCCCAGCCCATCACGTTGCGGTCGGTGTAGTTGGCCGCGAACAGGTTATAGGAGGTGGGCTGCTGCTCGAAGGCGGCCCAGAAGAAGGCGGCGGCGACGATCAGCACAAAGCAGATGGTGACGCGAATACGCTCGTCACCGCTGAGTCCAGAGAACAGCATCAGGTAGGCAAAGAAGCCCAGCGAGGCGACGATCAGCACGCTGGTCATGGCCTCGGCCACCGCGCGCGCGTCGATGGTCACCACGCCGGTGGCGACCAGCGCCACCAGGGCGGCGATCAGCGCCAGGCACAGCGACACGACGGGGCCGACGTGACGACGGCGCTGGGCCGGGGCGTCCCAGGTGGAGGCGCGGCCGCGCTCGGCGTCGGCGCGCTGCATGGCGGGCACCGCCCACAGGCGAAACAGCAGCAGTGCGATCAGCATGCCAAGGCCGCCCATGGCGAAGCCCCAGTGCCAGCCCAACGAGTCCATCAATAGCCCGGTGAACAACGGCGCGAACAGGCTGCCGATGTTGATGCCCATGTAGAAGATGGCGAAGCCGCCGTCGCGGCGCACGTCGCTTTCGTCATACAGGCTGCCGACCATCACCGAGATGCAGGTCTTGAACAGCCCGGTGCCGAGCACGATGAAGATCAGCCCGACAAAGAAGGCGACGGCACCGAGCAGGGCCGACAGCGCGATGGACAGATGACCGAAGGCGATCAGGATGGAGCCGTACCACACCGCCCGGCGCTGGCCGAGCCAGTTGTCGGCGAGCCAGCCGCCGGGCAGCGCGGCCAGGTAGATGGCGCCACCGTAGATGCCGACGATGGCAGCGGCGGTCTTGGGGTCGAAGCCGAGCCCGCCGTCGAACAGTGAGGCGGCGATGAACAGCACCAGCATGGGGCGAATGCCGTAGAACGAAAAGCGCTCCCACATCTCGGTGAAGAACAGTGGCCCCAGGGCGCGGGGGTGACCAAAGAAGCCCTTGTCGGCGGCCGAGCCGTCGGAGGAAGTGGATTGCATGAAACCAGGCCTTTTCAGGGTGGGAAGGCGAACGTCGACGCCTCTACATCAAGCGCCCCGGGACGGAGGCGGCATGCGAACAGAAAAACGTGTGAAGAACACGATAATGTGCGAGTCCGCAACAAAAATTGCTGTGGATCACGATTTGGGCGGTGAATTTTATGGAAATCACCGGTCAAGGGGAATACCTCTGCGGTCTGGCACCGTCAGCGTACGGACGTCTCAGCGAAAAGGCGTATGTCCAACATGAGCCAATAGCCTCTATATTGGTGAAATATCGACTTTTAGGGACTTCTTCGCCATGACGTCATCGCCGCCCCAGCGAGCACCTGCCAGAATCGAACTGACCGAAGTGGGGCTTCGTGATGGCCTGCAGAACGAGGCGCGGGTGCTGTCCACCGAGCACAAGCTCGAACTGCTGCACGGGCTTCACCGGGCCGGACTCAGGCGCTTCGAGCTGACGTCTTTCGTCAGTCCCCGGGCGGTACCGGCGCTGGCCGACGCCGCGGAACTGGTGGCCGCCGCCAAGGGGTTGGCGGATGCCCGCTTCAGCGCCCTGGTGCCCAACCTGCGCGGTGCCGAGCGCGCACTGGAGGTGGGCATCGATCGGGTGGTGCTGTTCGTGTCCGCTTCCGAGACCCACAACGCGCGTAACGTCAATCGCTCGATCGACGCCTCCCTGGCCGGTTTCGCCGATATCGTCGAGCGTCTGTCCGGCAGCGGTATCGAGGTACAGGGCGCCATCGCCACGGCCTTCGGCTGTCCCTTCGAGGGTGACCTGCCGGCCGGGCGCATCGGTGAGCTGGCGCGTCGCCTCGGCGAACTGGGTATCGATGACCTCACCCTTGGCGATACCACCGGCATGGCCACGCCCGCCGTGGTCTCGCGGGTGGTGGGTGAGATCGCCGAACAGGCCCCAGCGGCGCGGCCGATCCTGCACTTTCACAATACCCGGGGCCTGGCGTTGGCCAACGTCATGCAGGGGCTGTCGCTTGGCGTCACGCGCTACGAAAGTGCGGTCGGTGGTCTTGGCGGCTGTCCCTTCGCCCCAGGCGCCAGCGGCAATCTGGCCACCGAGGAGCTGATCTACCTGCTCGAGGAGCTGGGATATGACACCGGCATATCGCTGGAGTCCTTGATCGAGGTGGCGGGGCTTGCCGCGCGGCGACTGGAACGTGCGCCGGGCTCCCAGCTGGCCCGGGCCGGCACTCGGCTCAGGCTGCATCGGCCCGATGCGGTGCCCACCGCGAAGGGCTGAGTCAGATCCCTGAACCTGGCAAGACCAGACGACACCACCACAGACATACCGACGGATACGCAAACCTATGGATGCTAGCCCCGGCAGGGATGACAGCGACGACCCGCGGCCATCGACCCAGGACGCCACCGGCCTTGCCCCGGGCAGCCTGGCCGGCATACGTGTGATCGATTTGACCCGGGTGATCTCCGGCCCCTTCGCCAGCCAGATGCTGGGGGATCACGGCGCCGAGGTGATCAAGATCGAGACCCCGGGGGAGGGCGACGTGGTGCGCCGCCAGGGCAATATGGTCAACGGCTTCAGCGCCTATTTTGCCCAGTTCAACCGCAACAAGCGCTCGATCACCCTCAATCTGCGCGAGCCCGAGGGACGCCAGATCCTGAACCGCCTGCTCGAGGACGCCGACGTGCTGGTGGAGAACTTCCGCCCCGGGGTGCTGGCCAAGATGGGGCTCGACGACGACACCCTGAGGCAGCGCTTCCCGCGCCTGGTGGTGGGGCGGATCAACGGCTTCGGATCCACCGGGCCCTACCGCGACCGACCCGCCTACGATTTTGTCGCCCAGGCCATGAGCGGCTTCATGGGCGTCAACGGGGTCGAGGGGGGCGAGCCGATGCGCGCCGCGCCACCGATCAGCGACATGGTGGCGAGCCTCAACCTGGCCTTCGGGGTCAGCGCGGCACTGGTGCGCCGCGAGCGTACCGGCCAGGGCGAGATTCTCGAGACCGCCCTGACCAACGGTCTGGTGGCGATGCTGGGCTATCTGGCGGCGGAGTACTTCGCCACCGGCGAGGTCCCCCGACGTACCGGCAATGACCATCCCATGCTCTACCCCTACGGCCTGTTCGAGGCCAGCGATGGCGAGGTCGCCATCGCCCCCAGCAGCGAGACCATGGTGCGTCGTCTGCTGGAGGCGCTGGGTCGTGTCGATCTGCTCGAGCAGCCGCGCTTCGCCGACAACGCCCAGCGCATGGCGCACCGCGAGGCGCTGCGCGAGATCCTCAACGAGGTGACGCGCCGGCGCAGTGTGGACGACTGGATCGAACACCTGAACACCGCCGGCGTGCCCTGTGGCCGAGTGCAGGATCTGCGCGAGACCTTCGATGACCCCCAGATCATCGACCAGCGCATGCGCCTGACCCTGGATCAGGGCGAGGCCGGACAGATCGCCACCACCGGCTTTCCGGTGAAGATGCGCGAGGCCCCGGCGATGATCCAGCGACCGGCGCCACAGCTTGGCGAGCATACCGACGAGGTACTGGCCGAACTCGGCTTCGGTGCCGACGAGTGTCGGGCGTTGCGCCAGCGCGGGATCGTCTAGGCTGGGTGGCGGTCCCCGCCGGACAACGCCAGGCGAGTGGCCGCGCAAGATGGCGACTCGACAACCGCCAGGCAATCCGCCGGATGGCCGGTGCCGGCTGGTGACAACGATGCAGGACCGCAGGACCGCAACACCCACAACGAAAACGCCAACAACGAAAAACAAGGAGCCTTCCATGCCCTCGACTCTGACCACTCGCCTTGGCCTGCCGCTGCTCGCGCTCGGCCTCGGTGTCTCGACCTCGGCCAGCGCCCTGCCCATCGACGAGTGCATCGCCCCGGCCGACCCCGGTGGCGGCTGGGACTTCACCTGCCGCAGCGTCGGCAAGCTGCTCACCGACCTGGAACTGACCGACGGCTCGGTGCAGGTCACCAACATGCCCGGCGGTGTCGGTGCGGTGGCCTTCTCCAACGTGGCCTCCAAGCGTGCCGATGACAGCAACCTGATCGTCGCCACCAGCACCGTGGGCATGACCCAGATTGCCCAGGGTCGCTATCCCGGGGGTGCCGAGACCATGCGCTGGCTGGGCATGCTCGGTACCGACGTCGGCGTCATCCTGGTCGACGACGAGAGCGAGTACGAGTCCCTCGAGCAACTGCTGGAGGCCATCGTCGCCGATCCGACCTCGGTGGCCATGGCCGGCTCCAGCGGTGCCGGTGGCTGGGATCACATTCGGGCATTGATGCTGGCCAAGGCCGCGGGCCTGCCCGGCGACCAGGTCGGCGCCCTGCGCTGGGTGCAGTTCGACGGCGGCGGCCCCGCGGTAACCCAGATGATGGGCAACCACGTGGACGTGGTTTCCACCGACCTGGGCGAGGTCGCCGGCTTCATCGAGTCCGGTGACGTGCGGGTGCTGGCGGTGATGTCGGATGATCCGCTGCCCGAGCCCTTCGACGAGCTGCCCACCGCGGTCAGCCAGGGCTATGACGTCACCGGCTACAACTGGCGCGGCTTCTATACCGGCGGCGAGGTCTCCGACGAGGACTACGCCAGCATGGTCGAAGACCTCGAGAACCTTTACGCCAGCGACGAGTGGAAGGACGTGGCAGCCCAGAATGGCCTGGTGCCGCTGTGGCGTGGCGGTGACGACTTCTCGAGCTTCGTCGAGGAATCCATCCAGCGCGTCGAGGCCATCTCGCGCGAGATCGGGGTTATTCAATGAGTCAGATGAGCGACCTCGACGCTCACCAGAATCGCCGGCCGGCCCAGGTCGGCGATCGCCTGGCCGGCGCGGTGCTGCTGGTGCTGGCGCTGGGGGCCTGGTGGCATTCTCATAGCTTCGTCACCGGCTTCATGCAGCCGGTGGGGCCGGGGGCTTTCCCCCGGCTGGTCAGCCTGCCGCTGGCGGCGCTGTCGGCCTACCTGATCCTGCGCCCGGGCTTCAACGAGCGCTGGCCGGATCGTGCCGGCCTGGCCCGGCAGCTAGCGGTGCTGCTGCTGCTGGCGGCCTATGCTGGCCTGCTCGAGCCGCTGGGGTTTGTTCCCGCCACCCTGGCCTGCGCCATTGTCCTGACGCGGCTGTTCGGCGCGGCCTGGGGCCAGGCGCTGATCGCCGGCACAGGACTGGCGCTGGGGCTGTACGCACTGTTCGAGTTTGCCCTCGGCATGCCCTTGCCGGACGTGCCCTGGTGGGGAGGGGGACACTGATCATGGAAACGCTTGCCTTTCTTGCCCAGGGCTTCGCCGTGGCGACCCAGCCGGAATTTCTACTGCTGGCGCTGATCGGCTGCGCCGTGGGAACCCTGATCGGGGCGCTGCCAGGGCTCGGCCCGGTCAACGGGGTGGCGCTGATGATCCCGCTGGCCTTCAACTTCGGCCTGGATCCCACCGCCGCGCTGATCCTGCTGGTCAGCGTCTACTATGGCTGCATGTACGGTGGGCGGATCAGTTCCATCGTGCTCAATATCCCTGGCGACGAGCCGGCGATGATGACCACTCTGGACGGCTACCCGATGGCGCTCAAGGGGCGCGGAGGCGAGGCCCTGGGGCTGTCGGCGGTGGCTTCCTTCGTCGGCGCCACCATCGCCACCATCGGGCTTACGCTGTTCGCGCCGCTGTTGGTGGACCTGGCGATCAAGTTCGGTCCGGCCGAGTACTTCGCGCTGTTCCTGCTGGCCTTTGCCACCATCGGCGGGGTGACCAGCGGCAGCTTTACCAAGAGTTTCATCGCCGCCTGTCTGGGCCTGCTGCTGGGGACCGTGGGCATCGACCCGGTGTCCAGCGTCGCGCGCTACACCTTCGGTACCTTCGAGCTCTATGACGGCATCGACTTTATCGTGGCCCTGGTGGGCCTGTTCGCCATCTCCGAATGCCTGGTGTTTCTCGAACAGCGCCATGACGCCGACAAGCCGCATATCAAGCTGGGCTCGGCCTGGCCGGGGATGAAGGCGTCGCTGTCGTGCAAGGGCACCATCGGTCGTGGCTCGCTGATCGGCTTCGTCTCCGGGGTGCTGCCCGGCGCCGGCGCCTCGCTCGGCAGCTTCCTGTCCTACATGCTCGAGAAGCGCTGGCTGGGAGCCAAGGGGGACTTCGGCAAGGGCGACCCGCGCGGTGTGGCCGCGCCCGAGGCAGGCAACAACGCCGCCGCCGGTGGCGCGCTGATTCCGATGCTGTCGCTGGGCATTCCCGGCAGCGGCACCACCGCGATTCTGCTGGCCCTGCTGCTGTCGATGAACATCACCCCGGGGCCGCTTTTGTTCGCCCAGCAGCCCGAGATGGTGTGGGGGCTGGTGGCAGCGCTGTTTATCGGCAACATCATGCTGCTGGTGCTCAACGTACCGCTGGTGGGACTGTTCGCCCGGGTGCTGCAGGCCCCGAGCTGGCTGCTGATGCCGATGGTGGTTCTGATCGCCTTTGTCGGGGTCTATTCGCTCAATAACAGCCCCTTCGATCTGTACATGATGCTGGCCTTCGGGGTGCTCGGCTATGTGCTCAGAAAGCTCGAGATTCCCACCGTGCCGGTGGTGCTCGGCCTGCTGCTGGGCGGGCAGATGGAGTTCAACCTGCGCCGGGCGATGTCGATCAGCGGTGGTGACTGGAGCATCCTGGTCAACAGCGGGATCTCGATCGGGATCTACGCCTTCGCCGCCACCCTGATCGTGGCCGGAGCGGTCTACGCCATGATGCTCAAGCGTCGGCTGGCGTAGAGAAGCGTCGCTAAAGCGTCGCTAAAGAAAGAGGGCCCGGTGGAGGTGTATCCACCGGGCCTTTCCATCGACTTTCCATCGATGCGCCTAGGGCCTGTCATGAGGGTCCTGGCGACCTCGCGGTCGTGGCCTTGCAGGTGTCGTCCCGGGTGTCAGAATGGAGGGCCACAAGGAGGGGCCATCGATGAAGACCATGAACTGGGAACGACTGCTCGATCCGGGCCGACTGCACGATCCGCGTGGCGGGACTCGTGACGAGGTGGGACGCAGTCCCTTCCACAAGGATCACGATCGCATCGTCTTCGCCGGCTCCTTTCGTCGCCTGGGACGCAAGACCCAGGTGCATCCCCTCACCGACAACGACCATATCCACACCCGCCTGACCCACTCGCTTGAAGTGGGCTGCGTCGGCCGCTCCCTGGGCATGAGCGTGGGCGAGCTGCTGCGTGACCGCCTGCCCGACTGGATCACTCCGGCGGATCTGGGGGTAATCATCCAGGCGGCCTGTCTGGGGCACGACATCGGCAACCCACCTTTTGGCCATGCCGGTGAATACGCCATCCGCGACTGGTTCAAGTGCGCCGAGGTCAACGGCAGCGGGCTGCTCGATGGACTGTCGCCGCTGGAGCGCGAGGACCTGCTGACCTACGAAGGCAACGCCCAGGGCTTTCGTATCGTCACCCAGATCGAGTACAACCAGTTTCGCGGCGGCATGCGCCTGACCGCAGCGACCCTCGGTACCCTGCTCAAGTATCCGTGGACGGTGACCCACGGTGGCAAGGCCGGCAAGTTCGGCTGCTATCAGAGCGAACTCGGTGCACTTGAGCAGGTGGCCGACCATCTGGGACTGATTCCCCAGGGCGAGCACCGCTGGTGTCGCCATCCGCTGGCCTGGCTGGTGGAGGCCGCCGATGACATCTGCTACGCCCTGCTTGACCTCGAGGACGGGGTGGAGATGGATATCCTGGCCTTCGACGAGGTGGCCGAGATCCTGACCCAGATCGCCGGTGGCGAGCCGTCGGACTACGCCGAGATGAACCGAGCCGGTGTGTCTCAACGCCGGCGTATCGCGGCGCTGCGAGGGGCGGCCATGGAGCGAGCGGTCACCGACGTGGGCCAGGTGTTCGTCGAGCATGAGCAGGAGCTGCTTTCCGGGACGCTTCAGGATGACCTGCTGGAGCTGTGCCACCCGGATCTGGACTGGGGGGTCAAGCTGGCCAAGCAGCTGGCGCGCAAGCGCATCTTCCGCAATACCCGCAAGGCCAAGCTGGAGATCGGTGCCTACACCACCCTCGGCATTCTGCTCGAGGCCTTTATCGGCGCGGCCCACGAGTTGCACCACACCGGCCATTCGAGCTTCAAGCACCAACGGGTGCTGGCGCTGATCGGCGAGAACACCCCGCTGCCGTCCTGGTCCCTGTACGACAGCTATCGACGCATGCTCGACTTTATCGGTGGGATGACGGACCACTACGCGGTCGACCTGGCGCAAGAGATGGGCGGAAAGCTACGCGGTGATTGAACGGTTGTAGGCGAGCCGCTCGAGCGCGATTCTCAAGCGGTCGACCTGGCCCAGGAGGTGGGCGGCAAACTATGTGGTGATTGAACCAGGGCGTTCCGGCCAAGGGAGTCCAGCGGCGGACGATAGGGCGTTTGTCGCTGCGCGGCTTAAGTCAATGGATGACGTTTGATGCAGCAAGACTGCGTATACTGGGGAAAACGATAACAAGGTATGGCCCGTGAAAAGGAAATCCTCCCCCGCCTCTTCCGATCAAGGCTTTGATGCGATCGACAAGCCCACCTTCTTCGGTTCGCTGTTTCTCCTCCTTGCTGTCACTCTGCCTCTGGTGGTGTTCCCCGAACAGGGGGCAACCTGGGTCATCGCGGCCAAGAACTTCATTACCAATGAGCTCGGTGTGCTGTATCTGGCCCTGGGGCTCGGGGCCAGCGGCTTCATGCTGTTCATCGTGTTCAGCGATATCGGCCAGATCAAGCTGGGTGACCCTGAGGAGCAGCCGGAGTTCTCGACCCTGTCCTGGGCGGCGATGCTGTTCTGCGCCGGTATCGGCGCCTCGATCCTCTACTGGTCGATGATCGAGTGGATCTACTACTACCAGGCGCCACCCTTCCATGTGGAACCTCAGTCGCCGGATGCGGCACGCTGGGCGGCGGCCTACGGTATCTTCCACTGGGGGCCGGTGGCCTGGTCGATCTATCTGATCCCGGCGATTCCCATTGCCTACTTCTACTACGTGCGCAATCACAGCGTGCTCAAGATCAGCGAGGCGCTGATGCCGGTGCTGGGCGAGAGCCGAGCCCACCGCTGGCCGGGCAAGCTGATCGACGTGCTGTTCGTGTTCGGTATGCTGGGCGGCGGTGCCACCACCCTGGGACTGGCGGCGCCCTTGATCAACGAGGGGCTGCATGAGCTGTTCGGTTTTCCGAAGACCCTGGCGACGCGCATCTTCGTGCTGATGCTGTGTACCGTTGTCTTCGGCTACAGCGCCTTCGTCGGCCTCAAGAAGGGCATCAAGGTGCTGTCGGACATCAACTTCTGGCTAGCGGTATCGCTGCTGACCTTCGTCTTCATCGTCGGGCCGACCCAGTTCATGGCCAGCACCGGCCTGGATGCCCTTGGCAGGGTGCTCAGCAATCTGGTGCACATGGGCACCTGGACCGAGCCCTTCGCCCGCTTCGAGAATTTCCAGGACACCCACTTCCCTCAGGACTGGACCATCTTCTACTGGGCCTGGTGGCTGGTGTTCGCCCCCAGCGTCGGCCTGTTCATCGCGCGCATCTCCCGCGGCCGCACCATCCGCTCCATGGTCGCGGGCTCGATCTTCTTCGGTACCCTGGGATGCGCCCTTTTCTTCATCATCCTCGGCAACTACGGTCTCTACCTGCAGCTGTCCGGCACCCTGGATCTGGTCACCATCCTTAATGAGCAGAGCCCCACGGCGGCGATCTTCGCGACCCTGTCGACCCTGCCGCTGAGCTACCTGGTGATCTTCGCCTTCACCCTGCTGGCGCTGATCTTCACCGCCACCACTTTCGACTCCATCTCCTACATCCTGGCGGCGGTGGTACAGAAGGAGGTCGACGAGGAACCGATGCGCTGGAATCGACTGTTCTGGGCCTTTGCGCTGTCGTTCATGCCGGCGGTGCTGATGTTCATCGGTGGACTCGAGACCCTGCAGACGGCCTCGGTGGTAGGGGGGGTGCCCTTGCTGCTGGTGGCGCTGTTGTTGTGCATCTCGACCGTGCGGGCGGCCCACTACGATCTGCGCTATCAGCCCGACTACACCGACAAGGAAATCTATATCGAGGAATTCCCCGAGGATGATCCCTGGACCGAGGAAGGCACCTGGGAGTTGCCGGAAGGGGAGCACCACGGTGTCGCTCATGACGACAAGCCCCACCAGGAGGGCGACCCGGCGAGCCATCCTTCACGGCTGTAATCAGCGCTCAACGCCGACTGCCCGGGCCACCGTCATTGCGACGGTGGCCCGTTTTCTTGTGGTCGATCTTGTGAAGGGGGATAGCTCCGAGAGCGGCGACCAGCAAGGCTCAAGGATCAGGCCGCCTGGCGCCAGCTATCCTGCTCGAGGTGTTCGATGATCGCCTCTCCCACGCTGGTCTCGGGGGAGTCGATGCCCTGGTTGCCGAACAGCCGGTTGAACTCCAGCACCATCGGGGCGTCGTCGACCATGGCGATGTCGAAGCCGGCATGATCGATGCCCAGGCGCTGGGCCAGGGTGGTGGCAAGCTCGATGGCGGAGGCCGGTACCGGGTCGTGGCGGATCTCGCCGCCGCGTGCCACATTGGTGCGAAAGTCGCCCAGCGGGCTCTCGCGCCAGTAGGCGGCCAGCACCCTGCGCCCGACCACCACGATGCGCAGGTCGCGTTCGATGGGCAGGTAGCGCTGGGCGTAGAGCAGATTCTCGCTGGACAGGTGATCGATCAGCGCCTCGCGGGAGCGAATCAGGCGCACGCCTTCGCCCATGGAGCTGCGCACCCGCTTGACCACGAACGGGTAGCCGAAGCGCGCCTCCACCTGGTGGATGGCGTCTGAATTGACCCCGAGGATGGCGGTATCGGGCGTTGCCTCGGGGCAGCAGGCCTGGAAGGCGCGGGTCTGTTCGATCTTGTCGTGACCCAGGTGATAGCTGGGTAGACTGGGAAAGACGCGCGGATTGAGGCCGTAGGCCAGGGCATTGATCTGCCAGTATTCGGGGAACAGCAGGGCGTCGGCATCGGCCAGGGCCTGGCGATGGTCATTCATGTGCTCAGGCTTGATGTATCGCGCCCCCGGGACCCCCAGACTCCGTAACGGATCGAAGGTGATCAGGTTCATGAGACAGTCATCCGAGAAAGACGAAAGAGGATTGAAGCGAGGCGGCGCACCTTGCCAACTGTGGTCGCCGATTGCAAGGCGGCAGGGCGGCCGGGGAGCCCGTCGACGGCAACCATGGCGCGCGCTGGCTGCGGTGCTGCTGGCCCTCACCATGGTCGCTGGCGCCCAGGCCCACGAGCCGCAGGAGCAGCGTGAGGCACTGGAGGATCTCGAGCGAGAGCACTTCGATCATTATGTGCTGGCGCTGACCTGGCATCCCGGGTTCTGCGCCAGCCGTCGTCAGCCGCCACGAGAGTGCCGGGATCCGTCGCTGATGGTCGGGGCCGACGATGGCTTCGTGATCCACGGGCTGTGGCCGTCACGCCCCGTCAGGCTGATCTCACAGGGCGTCAGTGTCAGCGAGTGGCGCCGCCAGGGCTGCTTTCTTGAACGCCCGAGGCCAGCGGGCGATTTCTGCCAGGCAGGGCCTGCCATCGATATCGGCTCATCGCTTGAACAGGAGCTCGACGACGCCATGCCCGGCAGGGCCAGCTGCCTCGACCGTTACGAGTACGCCAAGCACGGTGCCTGCCTGTCGATCAGCGATGATGACTTCTTCGACGGTGCCCTGGCGCTGACCGAGATCGTCAACGCCGGGGCCCTGGGGGACTTCATGCGGGACAATCGAGGCTCGACGGTCAGGCGCAATGCGCTGATCGCGGCCTTCGAGGAGGCTTTCGGCCGGGGTACCGGCAGCTCCCTGTCGCTGCAGTGCGGGGGCTCGGGCAACCGACTGCTCACCGAGGTGCGCATCGGCCTGGAGGCGGAGCATATCGATGACTTTCCGGCCAGAAAGAGTTTCGCTCCGGTGGATCATGGACGCTGCCCCAGCCGGATCGAGCTGCGCCGCTTCTAGGGCTCGTCCGAAAAGTGCCTGCGCTCGGTAATACTGCGTTAAAAATCGTCTGGTGCGCCAGCCCGGTCAAAATGCTCATTTACACCCCGTAAACTGCGCTTTCTCACCGATTTTTGCCTTGTCTAACCTTCGCTCGTCGACTTTTCGGACAGAGCCTAGATGGACGGGCCTTCCAGGTGGCCAAGTTCCCGCGTCAGTGTTCGCCGGTTCAAGGCCTCGATGACCCGGTCGTGCAGCGTCGGATCCATCGGCGCGATACCAGGGCAGGCGTCGGTCAGATGGGCGGCCAGGCCTTCGCCGCTGACCACGGCAAGATCGTCGTCGGGGACCTCACGTTCGATCTTCCAGCCGGGCAGGGCAAGGATGCCCTTGACCGGCACCGGCTGCCCCAGTTCGCGACATAGCCAGGAAGCGACCCAGCGGGTGGCCTGGCGGGCCTTGCGCTGGGGGCGTCGCTCCATCCAGCCGGGAAAGCGCAGGCGCTCGTGCTCGACCACCACGGTGTCCTCGGTCTCGCCGGCGGGACTGATGGCCGGGGTGCGGGCACGGGTCTCGATGACGAAGACGGCGTGGGGGGTGATCGCCACGTGGTCGATCACGAAGGTGTCGGCGGGTACGTCGTGGAACACGAAGTAGGGGTGGGCCTCGGGGCGAATCAGGCGTTCGAGTTCCTGGCCCACGGCCAGTTCGCAGGCGAGCCCCAGCTTCAGTCGACGGATACGCTGGTAGTCACGCATCAGTCGGAAGCTGACCACGATCGCCAGCAGTGTGCACAGCACACCGTAGAGCGCCCATTCGATCCAGTTCTGGTGGCGCGAGAACAGCATCCTGCCCATGCCGTAGACCAGTGGGGTCAGCACCAGTACGGGGCCGAGGGCGGCGTTGAGGAACAGGGTGGCGAAGGCGCGATCCAGCCGATCGCGCAGGGCCTGCCCAGGCTCACGCAGTGGATGGGCGTCGAACGGCGAGCGTACTCGCGCGTCGTGCAGGCTTCGGAGTGCCACCACCACCGTGGCGGCCGCCGCGAGGGGGAACAGAAAGAACAGCGGCAGCAGGTAGTCCAGCCAGGCCATCGGCACTCCTTGCCCGTGAAGAATCCCGTCCATTGTAGACAACGACGTGCCTGTTGGGCCATGGCGCCCTTGGTCTTATCGATCGCCCGGGGGTAGTCTTGGCCATGGGGGCAGGGCCGGCGGGCCTGTCCCGGGTGCTGGTGCGCGGTCACAAGGGGAGGAGCAATGACGAATGTCGGCGGCGGTAGCGAGGCTCGAACTTGCGTCAACCGAGAAGCGTCAGCGTCGGCGATGGATGCGCTGTACGCTCTCGTCTGTCGTCACCGGCGCATCGCCGTGCTCAGTGGCGCCGGCATCAGCACCGCCAGCGGTATCCCCGACTATCGCGACGCCCAGGGCGAGTGGAAGCGCTCGCCGCCGATCGATCATCGCGACTTCATGTCTCGCCACGCCTCGCGTCAGCGCTACTGGGCGCGGGCGATGATCGGCTTTCGGGTGCTCAATGAGGCCAGTCCCAACGCGGCGCACCGGGCCATCGCCGAGCTTGAGCTGCGCGGCAAGGTCTCCGGGGTGATCACCCAGAACGTCGATGGACTGCACCAGCGCGCGGGCTCCCGGCGGGTCATCGATCTGCACGGCAGGGCGGATCTGGTGGTGTGCATGAGCTGCGGTGCGCGCCAGATGCGCCATGCCCTGCACGATGAGCTGGCACGCTGCAATCCGCAGTGGGTGGCGCAAACGTCGCCGGTGCGGCCTGCGCCGGACGGCGATGCGGATCTGGAGGCGGACTTCTCGAGCTTTCGGGTGCCCTCCTGTGGCCGCTGTGGCGACGGTATCTGGAAGCCCGATGTGGTGTTCTTCGGCGACAACGTGCCAGCGGCGACGCTGGCCAGCGCCCGAGGGCTGCTCGAGGACAGCGACGCCCTGCTGGTGGTCGGCAGTTCGCTGATGGTCTATTCCGGCTTTCGCTTCGTGCGCGAAAGCGTGAAGGCGGGACGCCCGGTGGCCTGCATCAATCTGGGGCGCACCCGCGCCGATGAACTGTTCGACGTCAAGCTCGAGGCCCCGGCCGATCAGGCGCTGGAAGCGCTGGTCCGGGACCTGGGCTAGGCGCCGGCCCAGCCAGTTTTCAGACGAGCCAGAGCTCAGCCTCCGGCCAGCTTGACCCTGTAGCCTTTCTTCTCCAGGGCGTCTTTCAACACCTGGCGATGGTCGCCCTGGATCTCGATGACGCCGTCCTTCAGCGCGCCACCGGTGCCGCAGCGCTTCTTCAGCTCCTTGGCCAGGGCCTTCAACTCCTTGTCGGCAAGCGGCACGCCGTCGATGGTGGTGACACCCTTGCCCTTGCGCCCGCTGGTTTCCCGGCGGATTCGCACCACCCCATCCAGGCTGGCCAGGCGCGCCTGGTCCTGGATCTCGTCGCAGCGGCAGGCGTCCTTCGGTTCACGGCAGTCCGGGCAGATGTCGCCGTGTTCGGTGGAGTAGACCAGCGAGCCGAGTTGTTCCTTCAGCGATGCCATGGTGGTGCGCTCCTGTCGGGGTGCGGTCGAATCAGGCCAGCTGGACCGGGATGGCGTTGCTGGTGTGGCTGATCTCGTTGCCTTCCTGGAGGTAGACCAGGGAGGGCTTGTGCTGGTCGAGTTCGCTGTCGCTGTAGTGGGCGTAGCTGCAGATGATCACGCGCTGGCCTTCGCTCGCCAGGTGGGCCGCGGCGCCGTTGACCGAAATCACCTTGGAGCCTTCCTCGGCACGGATGGCATAGGTGGTGAAGCGCTGGCCGTTCTCGACGTTGTAGATCTGGATCTGTTCGTTTTCGCGGATACCGGCGAGGTCGAGCAGTTCACCGTCGATGGCGCAGGAGCCTTCGTAGTTGAGCACGGCGTGGGTCACGCGAGCCATGTGCAGCTTGGCCTTGAGCATGATGGTGTACATCTAGGGGGCTCCTATCGAGGTAGCGTCACAGTGAGGTTGTCGATCAGTCGCGTGGCGCCGAGACGGGCGGCCACCAGCAGGATGGCGTCACGGGTGGTGGCGGTCACCGTGCCGAGGTCGCGGGCGCGCAGCTCCAGATAGTCGGGAGCAAAGCCGTGGGAGGCCAGACGCGCGCGGCCCTCTGTCAGGCTGGCGTCGATGTCGGCGCCGGCCTCGAGGCTGCGCGCAAGCATTGCCAGGGTGGCCTGCAGTTCGGCGGCGGTGGCGTGCTCGGCCTCGCTCAGGTAGCCGTTGCGCGACGATAGCGCCAGTCCCGAGGCCTCGCGCACCGTGGGCACCCCGACGATCTCGATCGGCATGTGCATGTCGCGGACCATGCGGCGAATGACCGCCAGTTGCTGGTAGTCCTTTTCGCCGAAGCAGGCGAGGTCAGGCTGGACGATATGGAACAGCATGCTGACCACGGTCGAGACGCCGTCGAAGTGGCCGGGGCGGGCGCCGCCACACAGGCCTTCGCTGACCTCGGGCACCCGCACCAGGGTCTGGCCGTCGAGGCCGTCGGGGTACATGGTCGCCGGGGTCGGGGTGAAGACCATGTCGCAGCCGGCGGCCTCGAGCTTGGCCAGGTCGGCCTCTAGGGTGCGCGGATAGTTGTCCAGGTCTTCGCTGGGGCCGAACTGCAGCGGATTGACAAAGATCGAGGCGACCACCAGGTCGCAGCGCTCGCGGGCCGCTTCCACCAGCGCCAGGTGGCCCTGGTGAAGGTTGCCCATGGTCGGCACCAGGCCGATGCGGGCACCACTGCGGCGGTGAGGCGCGAGCGCTTCGCGAAGCTTGGCGATGGCGGAATGGACGTGCATCGCAGACCTCCTAGAAGCAGTGCTCGGCAGCCGGGAACTCCCGCGCCAGCACCGCTTCGTGGTAGCGACGGAAGGCGCCTTCGATGTCCTCGGCTTCGGCCAGGAAGTTCTTGACGAAGCGCGGGGTCCGCCCGTGGGTCACGCCGAGCACGTCGTGCATCACCAGGATCTGGCCGTCGGTGTCGGGGCCGGCGCCGATACCGATCACCGGCACTTCCAGAGCTTCACTGACGGCACGACCGAGACTCGCCGGCACGCACTCCAGCAGGATCACCGAGGCGCCGGCCTCGACCAGCGCCCGGGCGTCCTCGAGGATACGGCTGGCGGCTTCGGCCTCGCGTCCCTGGACCTTATAGCCACCGAGCTGATGCACGGTCTGGGGGGTCAGCCCCAGATGGGCGCAGACGGGCACCCCGCGACGGGTGAGTTCACGGATGTCATCGGCCATCCAGCCCTCACCCTCGACCTTGACCAGCTCGGCGCCGGCCCGCATCAGCGCGGCGGCGTTGTCCAGCAGGCGCTCGCGACTGGGATTGCCCATGAATGGCAGATCGACCATCAACAGGCTGTCGCCCTTGCCGCGTGCCACGCAGCGGGTGTGGTAGAGGATGTCGTCCATGGTGACCGGCAGGGTGCTGTCGTGCCCCTGCAGGACCATGCCAAGGGAATCCCCGACCAGCAGCACGTCGATGCCGGCGCGCCCGGCGGCGGCGGCAAAGGAGGCGTCATAGGCGGTCAGGCAGCTGAAGGGTTCACCGGCGCGCTTGCGAGCCTTCAGCGAGCTCAGGGTGACGGAAGTCATGGCGTGTTCTCGTGTTGGCGGTGGGGCGACTTCTATGACCGCCCCAGAGTGATCACCGCGGATTGTTACCGATGGGTGAATCTGTGTCGATAGGTAACGTTGACCAAGGCAGAGCAGGGTTCAAGGTAACAGCGACCAAAGTGGTAGAGGTCGATCGGCGTCTAGTGAGTGCCTGGAGGCTTCGGGCCACCTGGGCTCCAGGTGCTCAGCGAACGGCCTCGGTGGCGTTCAATGGGGATAGATCACCCGAGGTGAGGGCGCCGTTCCAGCGCTCGGCCAGCGATGCCAGGGTCTGACCGTCGGGCAATCTGAGGTCTGTGGCGATCTCGGCCAGCGGCAGTACCACGAAGGCGCGGTTTACCAATTCCGGGTGTGGCAGCGTGAGGCGCGGGTGGCGCCACTCGGCGTTGCCCATCCACAACAGGTCGAGATCCAGGGTGCGGGGCCCCCAGTGGCGCTGGCGTACGCGTCGATGACGTTGCTCCAGCGCCTGCAGTTGGTCGAGCAGGGCCAGCGGCGACAGCCGGGTGTGGAGTTCGGCCACGGCGTTGACGTAGTCGGGCTGGTCCTGGGGACCGACCGGGCGGCTGGCGTACAGCCGAGAGGCCGCGACTCGACGCGTCAACGGCAGCCGGTCGAGCTCCTCGAGAGCCTGCTCGACCTGACGACGGGGGGCGTCGAGATTGCTGCCGAGGCCGATAAAGGCCTGGGTATGGCGCCCCACCTGGTTCACTCGTCCGACTGCGGCGGTTGTTGCGGGCGCGGCTTGCGCCGCCGGCGACGGCGCTTGCGCGGGGCGGCGGTGCCGGCAGGGTCGGCGCCTACCTTGCCCAGCAGACGGCGCTGTTCGTGCTCGTCGGCTTCCTGAAAGGCGGTCCACCAGTCACCCAGTCCCGGTTCGAGTTCGCCGGCGGCCTCGCGCAGCAGCAGGAAGTCGTAGGCGGCACGGAAGCGCGGATGGTCACGGGTCTGGAAGGCACGCTTGCCACGACGTAGCGGCAGACGCTGCTGCAGGTCCCAGATGTCTCGCATCGGCATGCTGAAGCGCTTGGGCAGTGATACGTGCTGCAGCTCGCGGCTGATGACCTGCTGGGCGGCGGTCTGCAGGGCCGGAACGGGAGGCATGCCGTCGGCCTCGAGATCACGCTGGCGCAGCTGCACCGGCCCCCACATGAAGGCGGCCAGCAGGAAGGCGGGCGTGACCGGGCGATCCTCGCGAATGCGACGGTCGGTGCTTTCCAGTGCCTGCTCGATCAGCGGCTCGGCCCAGGGTAGCTCGGCCATGCACTCGTCGGCTTCGGGGAACAGCATCGCGAACAGGCCATAGTCCCGCAGCAGACGGAAGGTGGTCAGACCCTCGCCGGACAGGAACAGCTTGAGGATCTCGTCGAATAGCCGCGCCGGAGGAATCTGCAACAGCAGCGGCGCCATCTCGGCGATCGGCGCCTCGGTATCCGGGGCGATATCGAAGTCGAGCTTGGCGGCGAAGCGGATGGCCCTGAGCATGCGCACCGGGTCCTCGCGGTAGCGGGTCTCCGGGTCGCCGATCAGGCGCAGGGTACGCGACTCGATGTCGTCGACCCCGCCGGCGAAGTCATGCAGGCTGAAGTCGGCAATGCTGTAGTACAGGGCGTTGACGGTGAAGTCGCGACGCAGCGCGTCTTCCTCGATATTGCCCCAGACGTTGTCGCGCAGCAGCAGGCCGTCATCGGACTGGGAGGCGACATGCTCGCCGTGGTCGTCACGGGGCTTGCCACGGAAGGTGGTGACCTCGATGACCTCGCGGCCGAAACGCACGTGCACGATACGGAAGCGACGGCCGATGATGCGTGAATTGCGAAACAGCTGCTTGACCTGCTCCGGCGTGGCGTCGGTGGCCACGTCGAAATCCTTGGGAGCGATCCCGAGCAGGGAGTCACGCAGGCAGCCTCCGACCAGATAGGCTTCGTAGCCGGCGTTGTGCAGGCGGTAGAGCACCTTGAGGGAGGCTTCGCTGAACTGGCGACGGGACACGGGGTGTTCGTCGCGTGTGAGTACGCGGGGCATCGGCGGTCCTGCGGCGGCTTCCTGAGCGCCGAACAGCGACTTCAAGTGCTCGCCTGGGCTCTGTAGAAAGCGGGTAAATCCTTTGATCATGCGGCGATTTGGACTCGCGGGGTACGGAAAGGTGATGAGTGTAGCGGACGCTCCCGGCCTTGCAAAGCGCAGTGGACAAAGCCGCTCGGGTGTCAAGGACGACAGTCGGCGCAGTGTTCGTGCTGCGAAGAGGCGCAAAAGGTCCGGTTGCCCATGGCGATTGAGCCCTTGGGGGCTGTCTCGTCTGGCGGGGCAACGACTGGCTTGACGCTCGGAGGCCAGACAGCAGAAGGGGAGGCCAAGGGCCTCCCCATCAAAGCAGGATGCAGCGTCCGTGCTGCTAATTTTTCTTCGTGATGGCGCATCGCCTTGAATACGCACCACAGTCACCAAGGAGTTTCAGGCAAGCAATGATGTTGTTGTTATTGGCGCTCCTGACGGCGACCGTCTCGTATTCAAAACAATAGTCCAACCACGACGGCATGGGATCATGCCTCCTCCCGGATTATTGGCATTGTTGCCGGGAGTGCGCTCTGACGACCCTGTTGTTCTTGTTGGTCGGTCATCGTTGGCGCGTCGCGTCCTGGTACTCCGGGCCTCGTCGTCTTGTTGTTGTTCGACGAGTGATAGCTCCGCAGGTCCGTATTGTTGTTGTCAAGGCTGCGGTGCCTAGTGCCCAATCCGCCTGCTTCACCTGGAAGCGTTGTTGTTGTTGTTGGGGCGGCGGATTCGATCGTGGCGGTGCAGGTTATTGTTGTTGGCTGCCCACGATCGCCGGAATTTGTTGTTCTTGCCCAGACTTACTGCAGTTGTCGTGCCTACTTTGATTTTTTTCTTTTTTATCAGCCGCTTGCTTCATTGTCGTTGGTTCGAAGCAAGCCGCCGGGTCATTTGTGTTACCTCGGGCTACCCATTTTGGCGCACTCCCCTGTGTGGGATGGTAACAACCGGTGCATCAAGAGGTAGCTGGCGTGCAGGGCCTACAATGCCTGTATTGATCGCTACAGACACTTGCACCATGGTCGAATGAACCAAAGCAGGGGGCATGGCAGGAAGCGGCAGGCAAGGGCGAGCCGAGGGGTGAGTCGAGGGGTGAGTCGAAGGGAGGGCAAGGTGAGCGGCCCAAGGGAGGCCGGGGCGAAGCGCGGGGCGAGGGCCCCAGGGTGTTGAGCCTGTGGTCTCGCGTCAGTGGCGCCGCGCCGCCTTCTTGCGCGGGATGCCCAGACGCTGGCGGCGCTCCCACAGGCACTTGCGTGAAATTCCCAGCTTGTTGGCCAGCTCCGTCTCGCTCATCTGGTCCTGATGTTCGAGTACGAAGTGCTGGAAGTAGTCTTCCAGCGACAGGTCGTCCTCGGTAGCCGTGTCGGATCTTTCGGAGGCGGGCGCCTCCAGTGACGTGGCTGCCTCCTTGGGGGGACTGGGCGGGCGCGTTACCGGCACCGTTGCCAGGCCCAGGTCGTCCGGATGGATCAACTGGCCTTCAGCGAGGATCACGCCACGCTCCAGGGCATTTTCCAGCTCCCTGACGTTGCCTGGCCAGGGGTAGTCGGCGATGTCCCGCCGTGCGGCGCGAGACAGGTGCAGACCGTCGCGGGCGTGGCGCTTGCAGGCCTTGGCCAGCAGCACGTCGGCAATCTCGAGAATGTCGTCCTCGCGCTCGCGCAGCGGAGGCAGGTCGATCTGCATGACGTTCAAGCGGTAGTAGAGATCGAGACGGAAGTCTCCGCTGCGTGACAGGGCGCGCAGGTCACGGTGGGTGGCAGCGATCAGCCGAACGTCGACGTGGCGCGTCTCCACCGAACCGATGCGGCGTATCTCGCCTTCCTGCAGCACCCGCAGCAATCGGGCCTGGGCGTCCAGCGGCAATTCGCCGATCTCGTCGAGGAACAGGGTGCCGCCGTCGGCGGCCTCGACCAGTCCGGTACGCATGGCGCTGGCCCCGGTAAAGGCGCCCTTCTCATGACCGAACAGCTCAGATTCGATCAGCGTCTCGGGGATGGCTGCACAGTTGACGCAGACCAGCGGCGCCTCGGCACGGCGGCTCTGCTGGTGCAGGGCCTTGGCCACCAGCTCCTTGCCGGTACCGGATTCACCCTGAATCAGTACCGTCACGTCTGCCGGGGCGGTCTTGCGGATACGGGTGTAGACCGCCTGCATCGCCGGGCAGTTGCCGATCATGGTGTGGCGCCGTCCACCCTCGTCGGCGATGGCGGGCGGCGTGCTGCGCTGACTCGCCTGGCGGTGCAGTACTCGAGCCACGGTTTCCAGCAGTTCATCATGATCAAACGGCTTGGCGACGTAGTCCACCGCGCCGAGTTTCAGCGCATCCACCGCCGAGCGCATGCTGGCGTAGCTGGTCATGATCAGTACCGGGCAGGGGGCGGCGGCCTTGATCAGGTCGGTGCCGGGTGCACCGGGCAGGCGCAGGTCGCTGATGATCAGGTCGTACTCGCCAAAGCCCTGCCCGCATGCCTGCTCCACCGACTCGCATTCGCACACGCGGTGGTCGTGGCGTTCGAGCAGGCGGCGCAGGGCGCTGCGGATGATGGCTTCGTCTTCAACGATCAGGATTCGGCTCATGGATCGGCATATCCCCGGCAGGTCGATGGACATCGGGAGAAGGTAACCATACCTGAATTCTGGTGCCACCGGCCTGCCCCGGCAGGGGCGACTCCACCTCGACCTTGCCCTGGTGCTCGGCCACGATGCTTACCACCAGGGCGAGACCAAGACCGGTACCTTGGCTTGGCGGCTTGGTGGTGGTGAAGGGCTCGAACAGGTTTTCGCGCACGCTGGGATCGATGCCGGGCCCCTGGTCGGTGACCGACAGCCAGTGACGCTCACCTTCCTCGCCGGCGTCGATGACCACTAGGCCGTTGGCCGGGCTGGCGTCACGAGCATTGCTCAGCAGGTTGATCAATACCTGCAGCAGGCGCTGCTCGTCTCCCGTGATGTCGAGCCGCGCCGGACAGCGATTGTCGTAGCGAACATCGTCGCTCTTGCGGGCCAGCTTGAGCAAGTGCAGCGCCTGGTCGGCCAGATGCCTGGCCGATACCGGCGCGAAGTCGCTGCCGGTGACGTGGCGACCGCCGTGGGCAAAGCCCACCAGTGAGCCAACGATACGCGACACGCGCTTGGTCAGTGTCTGGATCTGTTCGGCGGTCTCGAGCACGTGGGGATCCGTGGTGTCATAGCGCAGGTTCTGGGCCAGCGATGAGATGCCGGTGATGGGGTTGCCAATCTCGTGGGCCACGCCGGCGGACATCTGGCCGATGGAGGCGAGGCGAGCCGCGTGGATGAGTTCGTTCTCCAGCCATTTCATCTCGCTGTGGTCCTCGACCAGGATGACCGTGCCACCAGCGGCGTCTGCCGCCGGCTCGTCCACCAGGCTGGCCTTGAGCAGGCTGACGTAACGCAACCCCCGGGGCAGCTCCACAGCTTCCTGGTAAAGCCGGTCCTTGTCGCTTTCCAGAATGGTCCCGAGCAGCTCGGCCCAGGGCGCGGGCAGGGCCTGGCGATGGGCGCCAATGATCTCCTCGCCGGAAATCTCGCTGAGCTCGGCCAGGGCGTCGTTCCACATCAGTACCTCGCCGTCGTCACCGAAGGCACACAGCCCGACAGGCAGTCGCGTCAGCATGCGGCGATGGTGACGTCGCAGCTCATCGAGTTCCCGCGCGAGGCCAGTGAGGCGAGATCGGTAGGCCTCCAGGCGGCTTTCGACGAAGTGGATATCTTCCTTCGGCACTCGCCCATCGCGCCGATAGGGCAGGTAGTGATCGACGATGTCCTGGGCGACCGATGGGCCCATCAGGCCGGACAGGTTGGCCTGGATACGGTCGCGCAGACGTCGCAGCGCGTAGGGCCTGGCATCCTTGGCAGATTGATGGAGGCTTGCCAGCGCCCGGGTCACTTCGCGCTCGGCGACCTCGTCGCCCAGCGCCATGGCCAGGCGCCGCCTGACGTCATCACTGTCGGCCAGATTCAGCGGCAGGCGCTTGGGGCGGATGACCGCATCCACCGAGCAGGCCTCGGCGGCCGCTCGTTCTCCGGCGGAGGTGGGGGTGATCAGCGACACCAGAATCAGGCTCAGGCCGTTGACGCCAAGCGATACCAGGGCGACCGGGTACCAGGCGGGCGAGTCGGTGACAGCCTCGTCGCCGAGAAGCCCGAGCAAGGCGTCCAGCGGCGCAAGCAGCGGCGGCAGGTCGCTGAGCAGCGGCAGCCACAGGCCGGCACACCAGATCGCCACACCCAGGCCGAGGCCGGTCATCACCCCCTTGCGGTTGGCACCGGGCCAGTACAGCAGGGCCAGCAGACCCGGCAGACACTGAGCCATGCCAACCACCGCCACCAGCCCCAGTCGGGTCAGCTCGGTATTGGCGTCGACGGCCTGGGCGAACAGCCAGCCGGCGAGAATGATGGCGCCGATCAGGCCGCGCCGTAGCCAGCGTAGCCAGCGATAGAGGTCGGGGTGCTCCACCGGGGGATGGGCGACCAGCACCAGATGGTTCAGCACCATTCCGGCGAGCGCCAGCGCGCTCAGGATCAGGGTGCCGCAGGTGGCGGCCAGTACCGCGACAAAGGCCAGGGCGGTGACGGCGGGGCTATCGGACAGCGCGAAGATGACGTAGGCGGCCCCCTGGATATCATCGGCCACCCCCATGCGCTGACCGGCCCACAGCACCAGCGGCACCGGCAGTGCCATCAGCAGCAGCACCAGCGGCAGCCCCCAGCCCGCGCTGAGCAGGGTTCGGCGACTGAGCGGGCGGGCGAAGGTCACGTGAAACATGTGGGGCATCAGTAGCGCAGCGGCGAAGAACAGCAGCAGCAGGGTTCTCCATTGGGCGGCATCGAACTGGCTCGCCTGTGCCTGGTGGACGCGGCCGGGCCCGTCCAGCCAGTGCTGCAGGTCGCCGGGGCCGTCGAAGATGGCGTAGAGCGCAAAGGCGCCCAGCCCGAGAAAGGCGACCAGCTTGATCAGCGACTCCAGGCCGATGGCGGCGGTCAAGCCGTCGTAGCGCCGATGGACGTGGGTATGACGGGCGCCGAACAGTATCGCGAACAGTGCGATCAAGGCACACAGCATCAGCGACAGCAGGCCTGGAGAGGCAGCGTCGGTGTAGCGATGGATGGCATGCCTCATGGCCTCCACCTGCATCGCCAGCAGCGGCATGACCGCTACCAGGCTCAGCAGGGTGACGCAGGTGCCGACCCAGCGGGAGCGAAAACGAAAGGCGAACAGGTCCGCCAGAGAAGACAGCTGGTGGGTTCGCGTCATGCGCTGCAACGGCAGCAGCAGGACCGGTGCCAGCACAAAGGCGCCGGCGGCACCCAGGTAGTAGGCGAGATAACCAAATCCCCGCTGGTGGGCCACGCCAAGACTGCCGATCACCGCCCAGGCGTTGGCGTAGACGCCCAGGGCCAGGATGCCGATCAGTGGGTGGTGGACCAGCCGCCGCGGAATCCAGCCGCGCTCCACCGCGCTGGCGGTAGCGAACAGTGCCGACAGGTAGCCAAGCCCCAGCAGTACAAGGGAGACGAGCTCAGCGCTCATCCAGCGCTCGCTTCTGCTCGAGCCACAGCGTCAGGGCGATCAGTGCCCCCCAGATCAGGAACGGGCGGTACCAGGCGTTGCCGGGCTGGCCCCAGCCGGTCATCAGCAGCGGCGAGAGCAGATACCCGCAAAACACAAGCAGCAGCATGATGCGGTAGACGTACATGGCAGGCTCACTCGTTGGTGTCAGCGTCGTCGCCGTCCACTTGCAGCCCCTGCGAGGCGATGTCTGCGCGGGGGATCTGTCGAGGACGCCAGCGGCGGCAGGCGGCCTCGAGCTGCTCGGCCACCGGCGCCTCGCTCGCCGCCGGGTCGGGGGACTGCCCCAGCAGTGCCAGGGTGGCATGCAGCAGCCGGCGTACGTCACGGGGATCTTCGGGCAGTGGTCGGGCCAGGTTCTGCTTGGACAGCTTCTGCCCATCCTGCCCTATCACCAGCGGCAGGTGAAGGTAGCGCGGCGGCTCGGCACCGAGGGCTTCGAGCAGCTGCAGCTGCCAGGGGGTGTTGTCGAGAAGATCGGCGCCGCGCACCACGTCGGTGATGTTCTGGTCGATATCATCCACCACCACCGCCAGCTGGTAGGCCCAGAGGCCGTCCTTGCGCTTGAGCACGACGTCACCCAGGGCGGCAGGGTCGAAGCGCTGCAGACCCTGCAGCCGATCGTGCCAGCTGACCGGGCGCTGCCCCAGGTCGCTGCGCAGGCGCCAGGCCTGCGGGGCCTCGGGCTGGCATACGCCGTCGCGGCACCAGCCTGGATAGATGCCGTGGTCCCGCCACTGCTTGCGCGAGCAGCTGCAGGGGTAGGCCATGCCCTGCTCGGTCAGCCGCGCAAGGGCACGTGCATAGGCGTCATGGCGATGACTCTGGTAGCGCACCTCGCCGTCCCAGGCGAGGCCAAAGGTCTCGAGCTGGCGCAGGATGGTATCGACGCTGCCAGGAGGGCAGCGGGGGGGATCGACATCCTCGATGCGCAGGCTCCAGCGGCCTTGCTGGCTACGCGCATCCAGATAGCTCGCCACCGCGGCCACCAGCGAGCCGGCGTGAAGCGGTCCTGAGGGGGTGGGGGCAAAGCGACCATGGACGTGGTGCATGGGGGCTCCAGCGCTATCGGGAACAGGCAACCCTCGTGAACAGGCAGCCGCGGGGCAGGTGATCACGCAAACGGGCACCCTGAGGTGCCCGTTGTCGAAGGTCCGGCGAGGGGGGGGATCAGCCGCCGAGCTGCTTTTCCTTCAGTTCGGCCAGGGTCTTGCAGTCGACACAGAGGGTGGCGGTGGGACGCGCTTCCAGGCGACGGATGCCGATCTCCACGCCGCAGGCATCGCAGAAGCCGTAGTCGTCCTCATCGATCATCTCGAGGGTCTCGTTGATCTTCTTGAGCAATTTGCGCTCGCGATCGCGGGTCCGCAGCTCCAGGCTGAAGCCCTCTTCCTGGGTGGCACGGTCAGCCGGGTCGGCGTAGTTGTTGGCCTCTTCCTGCAGATGGCGAACAGTACGGTCGACTTCTTCCATCAGCTCCTGCTTCCAGCCAAGCAGGATCTGGCGGAAGTGCTCGAGCTGCTTCTCGTTCATGTATTCTTCACCCGCCGCCGGCTCGTACGGGATGAACTTCTTGGGCGCTTCCGGTTTTTTCTGTGCAACTGGCATGGGATTGCCTCATTACTTTAGTGACTGCTGATCAATACCCCACGCTAGGCTAAGGTATCTCACGCCAAAGGGAAGGTTGTTTAGCGGATATTTGGCCGTAGTGCAATACTTTTGCGCGATAACTACCAGTTTTCTCCCCGAAAGTCGTAGCCCGCATCGTCCGGATCAATGATTGGCGTCCTGGACGGTGACGGACGGCGACCAGGTTCCATGTTTCAATACCTCCATTGGACCATCAAGCAGGGCTCGGGTTCGCTGCGGGCCGCGATCAAGAGAGGAAGCCATGAGCTTTAACGCCAGGGTCGAAGGGGTCGCCCCTTTCCGTGTGATGCATCTGCTGGAACTTGCTCAGCAGCGCGAGGCGGCCGGCGAGGACGTGATCCATCTGGAGGTCGGCGAGCCGGACTTCTCGACCCCACCTGCGGTGCGCGAGGCCGGCCACCGTGCCCTGGACGAGGGACGCACCCGCTATACCCCTGCCACCGGTATTCCTGCGCTTCGCGAGGCGATTGCCGGCCACTATCGTGAGCACTTCGATGCCGAGGTGGCGCCGGAGCGGATTATCGTCACCCCCGGTGCGTCCGGGGCGCTGCTGCTGGCGAGTCAATTGCTGGCGGGGCCCGGAGACGGCGTGCTGATGGCCGACCCGAACTACCCCTGCAATCGCCACTTCATGGCGCTGGCCGGCGCCCGGGTAGACGCGGTGCCGGTAGGGCTTGATAGCGGCTGGCAGCTGAACGCCGAGCTGATCGAGCGGCATTGGCGCGACGATACGCGCCTGGCGATGCTGGCCTCGCCGTCCAACCCCACCGGCCATGTGCTCGAGCGCGCGGCGCTCGGCGCGGTGGTGGACGCGGTGGCCGAGCGTGGTGGTGAACTCTTGGTGGACGAGATCTACCAGGGGCTCAACTACGGCATGGCGCCGCTGTCGGTGGCGTCACTCAGTGACCGGGCCTTTATCGTCAACAGCTTCTCGAAGTACTTCGGCATGACCGGCTGGCGCCTGGGCTGGCTGGTGGCGCCCGAGGACGCCGTGGAGCCGCTAACACGGCTGGCTCAGAACGTCTTCCTGGCCGCCTCCACGCCGGCCCAGCACGCGGCGCTGGCCGCTTTCAGCCCTGAGTGTCAGGCGTTGTTCGAGGAGCGCCGGCGAGAGCTCCAGACACGCCGGGACGCCTTGCTGGAAGGGCTGTCGCGGCTCGGCCTGGCACCGTCGCTGCCGCCCCAGGGAGCCTTCTATCTTTGGCTCGACATCTCCGCCTACAGCAACGACAGCCAGGCGTTCTGCCTGCGCCTGCTCGAAGAGGAGAACGTGGCGATTACCCCGGGGACCGACTTTGCCCTGCAGGGCGGCGAGCACCACGTGCGCATCGCCTTCACCACCGAGGTGCCGCGTCTGCAGGACGCCCTGGCGCGTCTGGAACGTTTTCTGGCACGGCAGGGCTCATGAACTACCCCACCCTGGTCGGCGGCGTATTGCTGCGCCGCTACAAGCGATTTCTGGCCGATGTGCGCCTCGACGACGGGCGCGAAGTGGTCGCCCACTGCCCCAACACCGGCTCGATGCGCGCGGTCAATGTTCCCGGCGCCCGGGTCTGGCTGTCCCCCAGCGACAATCCGGCGCGCAAGCTGGCCTGGACCTGGGAACTGATCGAACTGCCGTCTGGCGACGCCCAGGCCGGTGCTGCGTCGGCGTTGGCCTCGGTGCATACCGGGCGAGCCAACCGGATCGTCGAGGAGGCCCTGCGCTCGGGGACGGTGGCCGAACTCAGGGATTATTCGGCGATCAAGCGCGAGGCCAAGGTGGCCAACGCCCGGCTGGACTTTCGCCTGGATGATGACGAGCGCCCGAGCTGCTTCGTCGAGGTCAAGCAGGTCACCCTCAAGGAAAGCGATGGCCACGGTTACTTTCCCGACGCGGTCAGTGAACGTGGGCGCAAGCACCTGGAAAGCCTGGCGCAGCTGGTGGCCGAGGGGAAGCGAGCGGTGTTGCTGTTCCTGGTCGCCCACGAGGGCATCGACGATGTCGCCCCGGCGATGCACCTGGATCCGGGGTACGGCGATACCCTGAGACGGGTGATGGCCGAGGGCGTCGAGGTGCTGGCCTACCGCATCCGCGCCCGGCGAGACGACCAGGGCAGGCCACTGGCGCTGACCCTGGATGCATCCTTGCCGGTGCGGCCGATGGCGCAGTTCGTCGAGGCCTGAATCGGCGCTTCTGTGAGGGGCGGGTTCAGTCTGCTGCAGACGGGCGGCAGTCGGGCAGGGCCGCGAGGACGCGCTGCATGGCGGTGTCGCCCTTGGCTCCCTCGCTGACCTGTTCCCACCACTGACGATGGATGCCGCGGACGCGCACCTCGACCCGTGGTATGCCGATCACCTGGGCCATGGCCATGCGGTGCAGCCCCTTGTTGATCTTGACCAGCTCGCCGTGCCGATCCACCGCCGCGCCCAGACGGTCCTTTCCGAGGCCATTGTCGAATCCGAAACAGGCCATGGCCTCCATGTACAAGAGGTAACGGCGCAGATAGGCGAGGACGCGTTCGGGACGATCCAGCACCATGCCGTCGGAGTGCGAGGCCACCGGCTTGCCTCTGGCCAGGCGTTCGGCCAGCTGGTGGTAGCTGCGGCTCTGGCTTGGGTCGCGACGGTGTGCCCAGATGTCGGCGATGAAGTGCATGCGACGGCTCGACAGGGCGTGGGTCGTCGACAGATCCCAGTCGCCGTCCCATAACAGGCGATCGCTGATCCGGTGACGCTCGCGCCGATCCGGGAAGGAGCGTGGATAGTGGATCTGCTTGAGCAGCCGACGCGGGTCGACGCTGACGTCCAGGGCCTCGCCGTAGCGTGATTCGATGCCGCGTCGGGGCAGGCCGCGGGCCTCGAGGGGCCGGCTGCCCGGGGCCTCGGACAGCCACAGGCGCAGGGCCAGGTGCTCCAGCGGCAGTGTCAGCGAGCGATTGATCAGTCCCTTGGCCCGCTGGGCCAGTCGTGACAGGCTCATGCGCGGGCCCAGACTGGGATCGTACAGGCTGGGGTCGGCGGGTTCGCCGCCGGGCGTCAGCGGCATGTCGCGGCTGGCATCCAGCAGGCTGATGGCACAGCACAGTCGTGCCTTCAGGGCATCATCCACCGACGCCGGAGGCAACTGCTGGTACAGCGCCATCAAGGCGTCCAGCGTCGGGCGCTGGGCATCCGTCAGCGGAGGCGGCAGAACGACGCGGTCGACATCGAGCCGCCAGGGCGTGGCATCGGCCGGCGTGGCCAACGCCAGGCGCTGGCTCGCCAGGCGCGAGGCGAACACCTGCATCAGCCACGCATGGGGGGACTCGGCGGCGGGGTCGAAGCGCCAGACGTTGTGCCATGCCAGCACCAGGGTGTCGTGGATCACGTCCTCGACATCCCTTGGCGCGTCGAGAAAGTGGCGGGCGATGGCGGTCAGGTGAGGCACCGTCAGCCTGGCAAGGGTCTCGAGGCCGCCGGTGGCGCCCTGAGCGCACTCTTTCAGGGCGTCGCCGACCGCCGAGGTGACGGGTAGCGCGGAAGAGAAAAGGGTATCACTGGTCACGATAGAACCGTTTCAAGAAGCTGACTGCCTCGGGGGAAGCGTTGCGGTCAAGCTGCAGCGAGAGCCGAAAGCGCATCGGCGCACTGGTGTCGATGGCGAAGGTGGCGTAGCGCGAGATGCCATCGCCTTCCCGCAGAGTGCGAAAGGCCAGAGGTGTCTCGCCGGGCTTGCCCACCACCGAGACGCTGCCTTCGGTGGCGACGTTGAGGGCCTGGCCATCGGCGTCGCGAACGCTGAGGCTGACCAGGCCCTGGTGCGGGCTGCGCTGGATATCCAGACGGCGGGCCATCTCCTCGGGGAGAAAGTCGGTGGTGATGGCGCTGTAGTGCGCTTCGATATCGCCGAAGCGCTCGAACTGCTGGGCCTGGGCTGGCGCCGTCGGCAATGCCTGCAGCGCCAGCAGCACCAGCAGAGACAAGGCGAGCGCGTATCGTCGGTGGCTGGCTCGATTGACGTTCATCTCATCCTCCTTGGCAGCAGGCCTGCCTGCTGACGTCCGACCCATTACGGCCTTGACCCTCGGCCCATCCTGTCGCGCCGAGGCCTGTGGCGCGCCCGCGCCAGGTGTCAGCCGTCGCGGCTCACGCGAAAGATCGCGATCTCGCCAAACAGGTTGGGCCACAGCCGTGACAGCCGTCTACCTTCGTGGTCCTTGATGCCCACCGCGCGGTCGACGATGGTCACCCCCTTGTCACGACACAGCGCCTCGAAGTCATTGAACGTCGACAGGTGGATGTTGGGGGTGTCGTACCAGGCGTGGGGCAGCGACTTGGACACCGGCATGTAGCCGCGTAGCCCAAGATGGACCCGGTGGCGCCAGTAGGCGAAGTTGGGGAAGGTGATGATGCATTCCCGGGCCACCCGCAGCATTTCGTCGAG
Source organism: Halomonas sp. BN3-1 (assembly GCF_003056325.1). NCBI lineage: Bacteria > Pseudomonadati > Pseudomonadota > Gammaproteobacteria > Oceanospirillales > Halomonadaceae > Halomonas > Halomonas sp. BN3-1. The sequence goes on from NZ_PYVV01000005.1 coordinate 310,448, forward strand.
CATGCGGTCGGGGCGGCGCAGCGCCTGCAACGCCTGGGTCATGATCACCAGATCGCAGGCATCATCCTCGAAGTTGGCGAGTCCTTCGTCGAGGTTCTGCTCGATGACGCTGACGCCCTTCTCGATGCAGGCGGTAATGCCGTCAGGATCGATTTCCAGACCGTAACCGGTGACGCCCTTGTCGCGCGCCAGAGCGTGCAGCAGGGTGCCGTCACCGCAGGCCAGGTCGAGCACATGAGCACCCTCGGGAATCCAGCCGTGAATCAGGGTGAGGTCAGAGCGCATGGTCGGCCTCCTGGCGTGACGGCAGCTTGAGGTCATCGGCGACGCGTCTCATGAAGCCGGCGAAGATCGCTTGATAGCGCGGCTCCGGCATCAGGAAGGCGTCATGGCCGTGGGGCGAGTCGATATTGGCGTAGCTGACCGACTTGCCGGCACGAATCAAGGCGTTGACCAGCTCCTTGGAGCGTGACGGCGGGAAGCGCCAGTCGGTGCTGAAGCTGACCACCAGGAACGGACACTCAGCCGGGGCCAGGGCCTTGGCCAGGTCGCCCTGGTGGGACGAGGCCGGGTCGAAGTAGTCCAGCGCCTTGGTCATCAGCAGATAGGTGTTGGCGTCGAAGGAGGTGGAAAAGGCGTCGCCCTGGTAGCGCAGGTAGGACTCCACCTGGAACTCCACGTCGAAGCCGAAGTTGAGGTCTTCGCTGCGCAGATCGCGGCCGAACTTCGAGCCCATGGCGTCTTCGGACAGATAGGTAATGTGGCCGACCATGCGCGCCAGCTTCAGTCCGCGACGGGGCAGGGTCTCGTGATCGGCGTAGTGGCCGTCGTGGAAGTCGGTGTCCGAGCGAATGGCCTGACGCGCGACCTCGTTGAAGGCGATGTTCTGCGCCGACAGCTTGGGCGTGGCGGCGATGACCACCGCGTTGGCGATGCGTTCCGGATAGGCCAGTGACCACTGCAGCACCTGCATGCCGCCCAGGCTGCCGCCGACGACGGCGGCGAAGCGGCTGATGCCCAGCCGATCGGCCAGGCGAACCTGGCTGTCGACCCAGTCGCAGACGGTGACCATGGGGAAGTCCGGCCCCCAGCGGCGGCCGGTGTCCGGGTTGATGCTGGAAGGCCCGGTGGAGCCGTGGCAGCCGCCGAGGTTATTCAGCGAGATGACGAAGAAACGATCGGTGTCGATGGACTTGCCGGGACCGATGTGGGCGTCCCACCAGCCTGGCTTGCGATCGGCCTCGTCGTGATAGCCCGCGGCGTGGTGGTGGCCGGACAGGGCATGGCAGATGAGGACCGCATTGCTGCGGTCCTGATTGAGGGTGCCGTAGGTCTCGTAGACCAGGTCGTAGGCCGGCAGCGTCTTGCCGCAGACCAGGGGCAGAGGGTCGTCGAAGTGCGCCACCTGCGGCGTCACCAGTCCGACCGAATCGCGAGTCGTCTCGGGCATCAGTCGTGTGTGTCCAGTGAAAGTTGGTGTTGTCGTGGCCGTGTACGCGAGCGTTGGTTGAGCCTAGAGCCCGACCAGCATCCCGGAGATACCGGCGGCCCGGACCAGCGAACCCACCACGATGCCATCGATCAGGTTGATGCCGATGAACACCACGATGGGTGACAGGTCGAGCATTCCCAGCGGCGGAATCACCCGGCGTACCGGCGCCATGATCGGCTCCACCAGTTGCATCACCAGCAGCGCGCCGGGATGGCTGGCGTTGGGGGCGACCCAGCTGAGGATGATCATCACGATCAGCGCAAAGAAGTAGATCTTCAGGATCGCGCTGGCCAGGGCCGCGACGCCGGCGATGGCCAGGCCATCGAGCCTCGGCATGCCGACACCGGCCAGCTGCAGCAGGATGATGATGCTGATCACCTTGACCAGAAAGCCCGCGGCCAGGGTGGCCAGGTCAAAGCGGCCCATCACCGGGCCAAGCACGCTCTGGAAGGGACGCACCACCGGCTGGGTAATCTTGACCACCGACTGGCTCAAGGGGTTGTAGTAGTCCGCCTTCGAGGCCTGCAGCAGAAAGCGCAGCATCAGCAGGAACAAGAAGATGTTGATCAGGGTGTTGACCAGCAGCAGGCCAGCGTTTCCCAGTTGACTGCCCATGTGGGCTCCTCCGTCTTTGATTAACCCTTGCCGAGTTCGGCAGACATTTCCTGGGCACGCTTGGCACAGGCTTGCATGGCGCCGTCGAGCGCCTGCCGCAGTCCTGCCTGCTCCAGATATTCGATGGCCCTCTCGGTGGTACCCCCCGGGGACATCACATTGCGTTTCAGTTCACCGGGATCACGGTCGCTCTGCATCGCCATCGAGGCGGCCCCGTAGGCGGTCTGCATCGCCAGTCGGCGAGCGCTTTCTGCGCTTAGCCCGAGTTTGACGGCGGCCTCCTCCATGGCCTCGAACATCAGGAAGAAGTAGGCCGGTGCACTACCCGAGACGGCGGTGACCGCTTCCAGCAGGGCTTCGTCTTCGACCCATTCGATGATGCCGACGGACGTCATCAGCTCGCCGACCAGGGCGCGCTGCTCGTCGCTGACGCGCGGGTTGGCATACAGCCCGGAGGCACCGGCACCGACCAGCGACGGAGTGTTGGGCATGCAGCGGACCACCGCCAGGCCGCCACCCAGCCATTGTTCCAAGGTCTCGGCGCTGAGGCCAGCCGCCACCGACACGATCAGCGGCCGACGCTTTTGCACCGACTCCCGTAGAGTCTCGCACACCTGGCGCATGATCTGTGGCTTGACCGACAGTACGACCACGTCGGCGTGCTCGATCGCCGCCAGATTGTCGGTGGTGGTATGGATGCCCAGGCGCTCGGCGAGCGGCGCCAGGGTGGCGTCACGGGTGGCGGTGGCGGTGATGGCATCGGCAGGGTAGCCGCTGTGCACCATGCCGCCGAAGATGGCGCTGGCCATGTTGCCGGCGCCGATAAAGGTCACGTTGCTGGCCATGCGGGGCTCCTTGAAGGGTAGGGCATTGGATATTCGGACAAACAGGGTAGCGTCACCAGGCCTGTCGTGGCGACGGGCTCACTGGCGCGAGCCAAAGATCGCGGTGCCCAGGCGCACGATGGTGGCGCCCTCGGCGACGGCGGCCTCGAGGTCGGCACTCATGCCCATGGACAAGGTGTCCAGCGGTGCGTCCGGCAGCTCTCGACGCAGCGATGACAAGGCCTCGGCCAGTAGCCGGAAGGGCTCGCGCTGCGCTTCTGGGTCTTCGCTGGGGGCCGGGATGGCCATCAATCCGCGCAGACGCACGCGAGGCAGCGCCGCCGCCAGGCTCGCCAGCTCAGGCAGCTCCTCCAGGCTGACGCCTGATTTGGTTGCTTCGCCGCTGACGTTGACCTGCAGACAGATATTCAGTGCGGGAAGGCCATCCGGGCGCTGATCGCTCAGGCGCTGAGCGATCTTGGCACGATCGACACCATGGACCCAGTCGAAATGGCTGGCCACGTCACGTGTCTTGTTGGATTGCAGCGGTCCGATGAAGTGCCAGTGTATGCCAGGGCAGTCGCCCAGTTGGGCCTGTTTATCCAGCGCTTCCTGTAGATAGTTCTCGCCGAAGTCGCGCTGGCCCAAGGCATAGGCATCCCGGATCATGTCGGCTGGCTTGGTCTTGCTGACCGCCAGCAGCAGGGCCGCGTCGGGCGCTCTTCCCGCCGTTGCAAGTGCCTGAATCAGGCGTGTTCGGGCTTGGGTCAAGGATTCGGCAATCGTCGTGGTCATCGGCCTGGGTCTGTCCTATCGTGGGGCTCCCTGCCCCCGAGTCGGGGGTTCAAGCCTGGTAAGCCCATGGATATTACCGAACTGCTGGCACTCTCGGCAAAGCAGGGCGCCTCGGATCTGCACCTGTCGGCGGGACTGCCACCGGTGATGCGCGTCAATGGTGAACTGGAGCGTCTGCCTGGCCCGCCGATGGCCGACAGTCAGGTCAGATTGTTGCTCGAGTCGTTGATGGACGAGGAGCTGCGCGAGCAGTATTCGCGCACCCACGAGGCCGACTTTTCCCACCAGATACCGGGTCTGTCGCGTTATCGCGTCAATGCTTTCGTCCAGCAGCGCGGGGCGGCGGCGGTCCTGCGTACCATCCCCGATCGCATCCCGACGCTTTCAGAGCTGGGGATGGGCGAGATCTTCGAACGTCTTGTCGCCCTGCCGCGGGGCCTGGTGCTGGTGACCGGGCCCACCGGGTCCGGCAAGAGCACAACGCTTGCGGCGATGATCGACCATATCAACCGCCACCGTCGCGACCATATCCTCACCATCGAGGATCCCATCGAGTTCATCCACCACAGCCAGCAGGCGCTGGTGTCCCAGCGTGAGGTACACCGCCACACCGAGGGCTTTGCCGTCGCCCTGCGCAGCGCCCTGCGCGAGGATCCCGACGTCATTCTGGTCGGAGAGATTCGCGACCTGGAAACGGCCCGCCTGGCCATGACCGCGGCCGAGACCGGGCATCTGGTATTTGCCACCCTGCATACCGCCTCCGCGGTCAAGACCATCGATCGGATCATCGATGCCTTCCCGGGTGATGAAAAGAATGCGGTGCGGACCATGCTGTCGGAGTCGTTGCAGGCGGTCGTCTCCCAGGCGCTGCTGCCCAGCAGCCGGGGCGGGCGAGTGGCGGCACGCGAGATCCTCTTGATCAATCAGGCGATCCGTCATCTGATCCGCGAGGACAAGTTGGCCCAGATCTACTCATCGATGCAGACCGGCGGCCAGGCCGGCATGCAGACCCTTGACGCCGACTTGGCGAGACTGGTGGCGTGTGGCGAGGTGGCGCCGGAGGATGCCCGGCGCCTGACGCGTGAATCTCTGGTCGATAGCGCGCCGAGCGCCGGCTGGAGCGGCGGGCAGAACGAGGGCTGGGTGAGCCCCCAGGGCGAAGGCTGGGGGTGAGGCGGTGGTTCAGAGCCAGTCGTGACCCTTTAGCGGGCGTAGAGCCCGCCGAGCACGCGCTCTGCGCTGGCGCCGGTGACCGACGGCAGGTTGCCGGGTTGCAGATTCAGTCGGGCATGGGCCAGCCAGGCAAAGGCGGCGGCTTCCAGCCAGTCGGCCGGCCAGCCCAGGGATTCGCTGTCCAGTAGAGTGGCCTCCGGCAGCTGGCGCGCAAGGCGTGCCAGCAGGTCCAGGTTGCGTGAACCGCCGCCGCAGGGCACCAGGTCGAGGGAGGCAGGGGCGGTAAAGTGCTCCCGCGCCATCTCGATGCCCAGGGCGACGCTGGTGGCGGTCAGTTCCGCCAGGGTGGCCTGGACGTCCTGTGGTGACTCTGAACCGTTCAACTTCGCCTCTGCCCAGTCGAGAGAGAACAGCTCACGCCCGGTGCTGCGAGGCGGTGGGCGGTGAAAGTAGGGCTCTGCCAGCCAACGTTCTAGCAGTGCGGTATCCACCTGGCCGCCGGCAGCCCAATCGCCGTTGGCGTCGAAGGGGGTGCCGCGATGGCGTTGGTGCCAGGCGTCGAGCAGGGCATTGGCAGGCCCGGTGTCGAAGCCCAGCGGGGCACGCGGGTCCGAGGTCGGCGGCAGCAGCGTCAGGTTGGCGATGCCGCCAAGGTTCAGCACCAGCCGCCAGCGTTCGGGGTGGCGAAATACCTGCTGGTGGAAGATCGGTGCCAGTGGTGCGGCCTGACCACCGGCGGCCAGGTCGCGGCGGCGGAAGTCGGCGACCACGGCACAGCGAGTCAGCTCGGCCAGCCGGCTGGGATTGTCCAGTTGCAATGTATAGGGGGGCGAGCCTGGCTGGTGGCCGTAGGGGGCATGCTCGATGGTCTGCCCATGGCTGCCGATGGCAGCGATGTCCTCGGGTTCAAGTCCCTGTTGCTCGAGCAATCGCTGGACTGCCTCGGCCTGGCACTGGCAGAAAGCCTCCTCGGCCCAGGCCAGGTCAGCAAAGCTGACCTGATCGGCGTGGGCCAGTTGCCACAGCCGCTCACGCAGAGCCTGCGGCATGGGAATGCCGACGCTGGCCTCCAGAGCTGCCGTGCCTGTGGCGTCAAAGCGCACCAGGGCGGCGTCGATCCCGTCCATGCTGGTGCCCGACATCAGTCCAATGAAGCGTTGCATGGGCCTTGTCATCTCAACCGGTGGAAAGGTTCATGGTAACATCCCCGCCACTGTCTATACCTGGCGCCGGCGCCGTGACGACGTGCCCCTGCTGACGGGGGCGTCGATGTCCGCGCAAGGGCCGATTGACCAAGCCAAGCCGAGCTGGAAAGCCGAATTGATAAGTGGAGTGAATACCATGAGCGATGTGGACGAGGCCCTTGCGCTGATTCAGCGCGGCACGCACGAGATTCTGCTGGAGGATGAGCTGAAGAAAAAGCTCGCTTCCGGGCGCAAGCTGAGAATCAAGGCGGGCTTCGATCCGACCGCGCCGGACCTGCACCTGGGCCACAGCGTACTGTTGACCAAGATGCGCCAGTTTCAGGATCTCGGCCACGAGGTCATCTTTCTGATCGGCGATTTCACCGGACGCATCGGTGACCCCACCGGCAAGAACGTCACCCGCAAGCCGCTGACCGAGGCCGAGGTCAAGGCCAACGCCCAGACCTACAAGGAGCAGGTGTTCAAGATCCTCGATCCCGACAAGACCGAGGTTCGCTTCAACGCCGAGTGGTTCTCCGAAATGAGCGCCGCTGACATGATCGAACTCGCCGGTCAGACCACCGTGGCGCGGATGCTCGAGCGCGATGACTTCGAAAAGCGCTACAAGGGTGGCCAGGCCATCTCGGTACACGAGTTCCTCTACCCGCTGGTGCAGGGCTATGACTCCGTCGCCTTGAAGGCTGACATCGAGCTGGGTGGAACCGACCAGAAGTTCAACCTTCTGATGGGCCGCGAGGTGCAGAAGCACTTCGGTCTCGAGCCCCAGGTCGTCATTACCATGCCGCTGCTGGAAGGCCTCGACGGCGTGCAGAAGATGTCCAAGTCGCTGGGCAACTATGTCGGCGTCGACGAAGCGCCGGGGGCGATGTTCAACAAGCTGGTATCGATGCCCGACAGCCTGATGTGGCGCTATTTCGAACTCTTGTCGCTCAAGGACAATGCCGCCATCGAGGATCTGCGCGCGCGGATCGAGCGCGGTGACAACCCTCGTGACATCAAGATGGAGCTGGCGCGCGAGCTGATTGCCCGCTATCACGGTGATGAAGCGGCGGCGAACGCACACCGAAGCGCCGGTAACCAGTTGGCGGAAGGTGAGCTGCCCGAAGACCTGCCCGAGGTCGAGGTGGTCTTTGAAGGCAGCGATCAGGCGCCGATTGCGGCAGTGCTCAATCGCTCGGGACTTGCCAACAACAGCGCCCAGGCCAAGGACATGCTGGGTAATGGACGTGTGCGCGTCGATGGCGAAGTGGTGGCCAAGGATCTGATGCTGGCGCTCGGCCAGAGCTATGTCATCCAGGCCGGCAAGAAGCGTTACGCCAGAGTGACGCTGCGCGGCTGATCCGCCGGTGTGACCATCGCTTCCGGGACGCTCGCCACTGGCGGGCGTCCTTCGTTTTGCCACCCGCCTGCCTGCGACCTGTCCACAGGCGGGTGCGAGAAGATGGCTGTGGGTAACATGAAGGCGCGAGTCGTGGGGCAGGCGAAGGCCAGGGCCAAGGCTGGCGCAGCAAGGAAAGCTGGCGCAGCAAGGAAGGTGCATCAAGCAAGGTGCAGCAGGCAAGGTGCATCAAGCACGGCGCAGCAAGGAAGAGACGCAGCAAGGGTGGCTTGGTAACGACAGGTGCGGCTCCCGGGGGCTCAGCGGGAAGTGAAAGGACAGGCCGGCTCGCTGCACCAATCAGCTATTGAGCAATGGTGTGGAATAGCGCAGTAGAAATAGCGCAGTAGAGACGTGAAGTAGGGGGTGGGTGTTGGAGGCTTCTGACCCATGACAATGTGATGACGCCGGCGTGAAATTTTTTTACACGAAGTGCTTGCCAAGGCCGGCCCCGATCCGTAAAGTACGCATCCGCTGCCGGCGACGAGCAAACGTCACAGGCGGTGAGGGGTGGTAAAAGTGATTGTTTTGAAAAGGCTTTTTCAAGTCTTCGAGAAATTCTCCGCTTGACGGGCAACGAGAAATCGGTAGAATGCTCGCCACTCGATCGGAGTCGCCAAGACGGCATCGCAGGATGCGCGTCAGGCTCGCTTCGCTTTCTCTTGGGTCCTGCAGGCATCGCTTGCACGGCGAAAAAAGAAAGCCTTGACGAAACACTTCGATTCTGTAGAATGCGCCTTCCTCGCAGGGCGCTGCGCCAACAGGCGCTGCAAAGCGAGACGCTCTTCCGGCCAGGTGCCGCAAGAGCAGCTCTTTAAGCTCTCTATAGAGCCCAGAGCACGCTCTTTAATAATTTGATCAGGTAATTCATGTGGGCGCTTGCCGATGAGTCAGTGACACTGTCACTGAAATATCAAGGCAAGCGACTCGTCAAACGAGACGTTTGAACCTTGAGCCAAGTTTGGTCCGCTTAACGGACTATCAGACTTTAAACTGAAGAGTTTGATCATGGCTCAGATTGAACGCTGGCGGCAGGCCTAACACATGCAAGTCGAGCGGAAACGATCCTAGCTTGCTAGGAGGCGTCGAGCGGCGGACGGGTGAG
>NZ_PYVV01000050.1:0-624 GCF_003056325.1 Halomonas sp. BN3-1
ATCGCCTTCTCGACGTTATCTACTATTACCTCTTCAAGCAGGTCGCCTGAGTCATAGACGTAATACCTATAGTTTAGGAAAACATTAAAACTTCTGTTAATCGAGTATATTGATAAACACCTGCGTTCTGAGCAACTTAATGATGCACTGTTAATCCCAGCTTCACGTAATTTTCTGCGAATCAACTTGACCTTTTCACCATTAAGACCATTATTAGGTTTAGTGAAAAATGGCATGACCCGTATGTATCGGCCATCATAAATCTCTTCAAGTTCGCTTAATATTTCCTGCATCCTAACCAAGACGTCATCGGGGGGTTGTCTTGGCCATAGATACGCCAACAGACTACTAACAAGCAGCAGTACGACACCCCCGATGACTCTCTTTCTCATTGTTTATATTCTCCGGCTTCTGGCTCATGCACAGTCGTGACGCACTTTTGAAGCCACCCTGATTGGATAAGGCGCTGAGGCTACTTGACCTTACCCAGCTTTGGTGGACACCAAAGCTGGGTAAGATCAGCTATTTGGGTGTGATACCTGATCTTATGGATCTTCCACTTGCTCAATACCTTCTTGAGCGAGAGCATGTCCTCGATGTCGTAGGTGAGTGCTGTCAATATAT
>NZ_PYVV01000051.1:0-604 GCF_003056325.1 Halomonas sp. BN3-1
CCGGGCAGGGTCACCACAATCTCGGCCTGCTCGTCACCACCGCCGTCCTGGACCCAGGTACCGCTCAGACTGCCGTCCTCGTTGGGTGCCTCGGGGCCCTCGATGGTCACCGTGGGCATATCATCGTCCACGGTCAGCACCAGGCTGCCCTTGGCCGTGTCGCCGTCGCCGTCGGTGACCTCGTAGCCCAGCGTCAGCACGATGTCGTCCTCGGTGGTCGGGTCCGAGTGATCCAGTCCCTGATGCAGCTCGGCTTCGTACTCGCCGTTGGCCGGGTCGGTCACCGTGACCGTCAGCACCGGCTCACCGGATTCGTCCACCCCGCTCAGGGTCAGGCCGTCGTCGGATACCGTCCAGCTGACCGTCTCACCCTGGCTGGTCAGCACCGGCAGACCCTCGGTGGTCCAGCTGAAGGCGCCACTGGCCGCAGGGCCATCATCGCCGAAGTCGTAGTCGAGACAGCCGGTGATCACCACCTCGGTGCCCGGGGCGTCGCCGGGTCCGCCGGCGATCCCCTTGGGCAGGCCGTCCTCGTCGAGCAGACCCTGGGGCGTCAGCGTCGCCGGATCGCCGTCACTGTCCGGCGTGGTCGGGGTGTCATCGG
>NZ_PYVV01000052.1:0-576 GCF_003056325.1 Halomonas sp. BN3-1
GCCAGCGTCATCGGTGGCGGTAGCGGTGAGGCTGTGGCTACCCTCGCCGAGCTCCGAGGCCGGGGTGTAGCTCCAATGGCCGCTGTCATCCGCAACGGCGGTACCCAGTTCGCTGCCACCATCGAAGATGGTCACCGTGCTGTGCGCCTCGGCGGTACCGGATAGCGTCGGGGTGGCGTCATCGGTGCTGTCGCCGCTGGCAAGCGACCCGGTGACGTCGCCTTCATCGTCCGCGACCTCTGCAATGGTCGGTGCGACCGGCGGCTGGGTGTCGTCAATGGAGGTGTCGACCGTGGTGGTTGCCTGCGGGCTGGTATTGCCCGCCGGATCCGTCGCGGTCACCGTGACCACGGTATCGTCTGCCAGCGGAGCATCCGGCGCCACCGACCAGTCACCGGTCGTCTCGTCAGCAGTGGTCGTCAGGTCAGAGGTGCCATCACCATCGACGTCGAGCTCAATCGTGCTCCCGGGCTCGGCGGTCCCGCTGATCACGGAGCCGTCGGTAGGATTGATGACAGGCGCGTCTGGCGCGCTGATATCCACGTTCAACTCGAAGGCGTCGCTCGGCTCCGAGGT
>NZ_PYVV01000053.1:0-554 GCF_003056325.1 Halomonas sp. BN3-1
CTGTTGCCCTGGTCGAGGTTGTCCTTGGCCTCGAAGGTCCAGTTGCCGTCACCAGTGACGGTCAGGGTGCCTTCGGCGAGCTTGAAGGTCACGGTATCGGTAGCACCGACGCCCAGCGGCTTGGTTTCGCCTGCCGCTGTCACGCTGACGGTGGCACCATCGGCACCGGCGTCGGTGGTCCAGGTGCCATTGACACTCTGACCCTCGACCACGCTGGCAGGCGCTTCAACGAACTCGATGGTCGGCTGATCGTCGGCCACGCTGACCGAGACGCTCGCCTCGGTACTGGTACCGTCGGTGTCGGTGCCGACCACGCTGATGCCGGTGATCGACAGGCTATCGGCGTCGACCGCATGGTCCAGGCTCTCGGCCAGGGTCGCGGTCACGGTAACTACCTGCTTAGTCCCAGCAGCGATCGGATTATCCACGTCAACCGCCGGACTCAGGGTCAGGGTCAGGACGGCGTCACCGCCGGCCTCGGTACGCCCTTCCAGCTCACCGGCGTCGTTTGCGCTCCAGACCAAGGACTCACCAGCCGCCAGGCCCTGGACGCT
>NZ_PYVV01000054.1:0-553 GCF_003056325.1 Halomonas sp. BN3-1
CCAAAGGGTCTGTCAATCGATGATGTCACGACAATTGCCGGATACGCTTGAAACGTATCTTACTTTGTCAGCATGATATACATTGTTAAAGAGCGTTAGAGCAAAAGCTCTAAGCGAGAGACTTGATACCGCCTGATGGCGAACAAGTATCTTGCTTAGAACTTGACGACTGTTTACTTGAGACCGAAGAAATGGTGGAGCCTAGCGGGATCGAACCGCTGACCTCAACACTGCCAGTGTTGCGCTCTCCCAGCTGAGCTAAGGCCCCATATCGATTTGGGTTGTTGACTAGAACCAGCTGAGAAATGGTGGGTCTGGGCAGATTTGAACTGCCGACCTCACCCTTATCAGGGGTGCGCTCTAACCAACTGAGCTACAGACCCATTTGTCACGCTGGGTCTTAGCATTTAACCCAAACAGTCACTGCTCTTGCTTGATCAGGTAATTCATTGTGAGCACTTACCGACAGTCAGATGACGTGTCGTTTAAGGAGGTGATCCAGCCGCAGGTTCCCCTACGGCTACCTTGTTACGACTTCACCCCAGTCATGAAC
>NZ_PYVV01000055.1:0-528 GCF_003056325.1 Halomonas sp. BN3-1
AAACCAAGCCGCTGGGCGTCGGTGCTACCGATACCGTGACCTTCAAGCTCGCCGAAGGCACCCTGACCGTCACTGGTGACGGCAACTGGACCTTCGAGGCCAAGGACAACCTCGACCAGGGCAACAGTCCGTCGGTCGACTTCACCATCACCACCGAAGACAGCGATGGCGATACCGCCACCGATAGCCACACCGTCACCATCACCGACGGCACCGGCCCGAGTGTTTCGGTCACCGACAGCGATCCGGCCTCGACCCAGGCCAGCCTGGCACTGGATGACGCCGAGACCGAAGGCGCCGCCTCGGATACCGACGTGGCGAGCCTGACCTTTACCGCTGGCAGCGACGCCATCACCTCGATCGGCTTTGGCAATATAGGTGCCGATGACAGCGTCACGGGCATCAGCGTCCAGGGCCTGGCGGCTGGTGAGTCCTTGGTCTGGAGCGCAAACGACGCCGGTGAGCTGGAAGGGCGTACCGAGGCCGGCGGTGACGCCGTCCTGACCCTGACCCTGAGTCCGGCGGTTG
>NZ_PYVV01000056.1:0-527 GCF_003056325.1 Halomonas sp. BN3-1
CCCAGGGCGTCGTGGGTGTGGCGGGTGACGCTGGAGTAGTCACCGCCGTTGGGCAGCTGATGACGCTGCACCTCGGCGATCAGGTTGTCGGCGGTGTCGAAGTGAAAGCGCGTCTCGCTGTGGCGGCTGGCGGCGCGGGTCAAGCGTCCCAGCGGGTCGTAGCCGTAGCGGGTGGTCAGCGCGGGCTGGCCCGGTCGCTGGCTCTCGCGCTCCAGCACCCGGCCCATGGCGTCGCGGGTGAAGGTGGTGACCAGCTCGCCTTCGCGACGCTCGATCAGGGCGCCGCCATCGTCGTAGCGGTAGTGGCGGGTGCGCCCGTCGAAGCCGGTGTCCTCGATCAGTCGTCCACCGCCATCATAGCGGAACTGCCAGCGGTCGCCGTTCTGGTTGGTCAGCGCCGACAGCCGCAGCAGGCGGTCGTAGTGGTAGGCGAAACGCTGGCCCATGGGGTCGCGGCGCTCGATCGGCTGGCCCTTGCCATTGTAGCGATAGCGGGTGCGCTGCCCGGTGGGGTCGAGATACTGGGT
>NZ_PYVV01000057.1:0-497 GCF_003056325.1 Halomonas sp. BN3-1
TTGTCGGTGGTGCTGGGGTTGCCGTGGCCGTCACTGGCCTGGGTGAGCTTGCCCCAGGCGCGGTAGTGGCCGACCCAGGCGAGCTTGCCGCTGGACTTACCGTCGCATTCTGCCAGCTCCATCGGGGTGCCGAGGTGGTCGGTGTGGATGCTGTAGAGCATCGGCTCGGTTGGCTGGTATTCGGTATAGAGCACCGCCCCGGTGCCGCTGCGGGTGTGGACGGCCTCGAAGCGGTTTTCGAGCTTGGCGGCGGGCACGAAGCTGTCGGGTTCGAACAGGTAGACCACCCGCCGTTCGGGGGTGAGGCCGGGATACTCGAGCCGATGGCAGCGCTGGGCGATCGGTAGCGAGTGAGGCCGCTCGGGGTTCTCGCGGGCCAGTTCCAGGCGTTCGGGGCGAAACAGCGGCGGCAGGCCTCCGACAAAACGCTCTTCGCTTTGCAGCAGGTCACCGTCCCAGTTGAACACCGTCAGCTCACTGGGCTGGCCCTGGCGGTT
>NZ_PYVV01000058.1:0-493 GCF_003056325.1 Halomonas sp. BN3-1
CTGCGTTTGCCCAGGTCGATACCGATGATGGCGGGAGCGGTCATGAGCGTGGTCCTCTGAAAAGAAGAAGCCCAGCAAGCATAGCCTGCTGGGCTTCGAGGTCAGGCTGACCATCTCATTAAAGCCCAACTCCTCTCGGAATTGGGCTTCTTCTGAATAAATGCCTGCGCCTCTGCGGCCACTTCGTGGCCTTGAGCCTGGGCTCGGGGCGCCGCAAGCGGCTTTACATCCCTCGCCCGTTCGAGCCTGACAATGCGTTGCATTGTCCGGGCGGCTCTCACCCTACTCTCGCATGCGAGGAAGGGTCATCGTACAGACATAAACAAAAACCCCCAACTCCTTCGGAGCTGGGGGTTTTTGTTTATGTAAATGCCTGACGATGACCTACTCTCGCATGGGGAGACCCCACACTACCATCGGCGCTGAGCGGTTTCACTTCTGAGTTCGGCAAGGGATCAGGTGGTTCCCACTCGCTATGGTCGTCAGGCGGAAA
>NZ_PYVV01000059.1:0-459 GCF_003056325.1 Halomonas sp. BN3-1
GCACAGCGCCGACGGTGATCTGATCGAAAGTCGTGATATGCGCGGCTACACCCGCGAGTACCAGTACCAGCACCATCTGGTCACCCGCTACACCCATCGCAGTGGCCTGGCGGTGGAGCTCGAGTGGGACTGGCCGGGCAAGGCCGAGGGCGCCCTGCCCGCCGCTCACGACGCGCGCTGCGTACGCAACCGCCTGGAAGATGGCAGCGAGGACACCCGCTTCGAGTACCATCGCGGCCTGTGGTACACCCGCGTCACCGACGCCGACGGCGTGGTGACCTTCTACCGCTACAACGATCACAACCAGATCGAGTCGATCACTCACCCCTTCCACCCGGCGCTGGGCAGCGAGCACTGGCGCTGGGACGAGCACGGCCGGCTGATCCGCCATATCGACGGCGAAGGACGCACCACCCACTATCGCTATGACGACCAGGGTCGGCTGATCGAGACGGTCGA